>CAZPYE010000006.1:26113-45343 GCA_964590115.1 uncultured Enterobacteriaceae bacterium | reverse complement strand
GGAAAGAATGTAGTTGCAGGTGCCGTTGATAATGCCCGCAATGGACTCAAAGCGATTGGCGACCAAGCCCTCGCGCAGTGTTTTGATAATCGGAATCCCGCCGGCAACGGAGGCTTCAAAATAGTAATGCCCTCCGAAATTTTTAACGGCATCGAAAATTTCACGCCCGAATTCATAAATCAGAGCCTTGTTGGCGGAGACGACGACTTTGCCGAGGCGGAGTGCGGCGAGCGTGTAATCTTTCGCCTTCGCGGTTCCGCCCATCAGTTCGCAGACGACATTGACTTCCGGGTCGTTGACAACCGACATCGGGTCGTCCGTCAGCACCTCGGCGGGAACGCTCACGCCGCGTTCGCGTTTCAGGTCGCGCACGGCAACTCGCGGGAACGTGATTTCCAAGCCGAGACGCGCCTCAAGTTCTTCGCGCTGGGATTGCAAGTGCTTCCAAACGCCCTGCCCGACCGTTCCGAAGCCGATAAAACCGATACCGATTTTTGTTTTTTTCATTAAAAAAGAATCTGTCGTTAATTTTCCTGTTTACGCGTTCCCGCGGGAACGCTGCTTATTTCTTAAAAGAATTCTCTTCCCCGCGCATCAGTCGCGCGATATTCGAGCGATGCATGATAATAATGAAAATCGCAACGACGAGGCAGAAACCGACATGAATTGCCGTATACCCGAGAGACGGGAAGAACTTTGCCAAAACCATTGCAGCCAGCGGCAACGAAAGCCCGAAAACCATCGAGGCGATCGCAACGATACGTGTGGAAAAATACACGGCGAGCCAAACGACGATGCCCGCAAGCACCGCAATCGGCATGGCACCGAGCAAACCGCCGATCGTTGTCGAAACGCCCTTCCCGCCCTTAAATTTCAGAAATATCGAAAAACAGTGTCCGAGCAAAGCCCCCGCGAAGCCGCAGAGCTGCGCCACGGCAATCGCGTGCGGCCAGTTCTGCGCGGCGGCGGAATCCGTCGGCTCAAGTGCGCCCATCAGCGCCCACGGCCAAAACGCGGCGACAAAGCCTTTGAGCAAATCGAGAAAAAACACGAGATTCCCCGCCGTTTTCCCGCAGGTGCGCTTTACGTTCGTCGCACCGGGATTGCCGCTTCCCGCCGTAAGAATATCGACTCCGTGACGCTTCGCGACGATAACCGCAAACGGAATTGCGCCGAGAAAATATCCGATAACCAGAGCGACTACTGAAAAGAAAACTTCTGTCATTTCGCGTCAATCCTACGCGCAAAGCCCGCGTTCCCGCAAATTGAAATTTAGAGCGGCAACGGCGTTTCCGGATTATTCTTCCGCAGGAATGAAATCGACGACGAGAATCTCCGGCGGACAAAAAAAACGCATCGGAAGAACGCTGGTGCCGAGCCCGCGCGAAACGAACATTTTCCCTCCTCCGGGCAGGGGTTTTAAGCCGTAGGCGAAATCAGTGCCGACGACACGGGTTGACGTCGTCAGCGCCGCCCCTCCCGGCAAGCAGATTTGCCCGCCGTGCGTATGCCCGCAAAACACGAAATCCGGCCGAACCGAAACGGCTTCAAAAAGCGGGAAGACATCGGGAGAATGAGAAAGCACGACCGCCGGCGTTCCCGCAGGGGCGGAACCGGAGATTCTCGAGGGGAAAATATCGGGCACGGAGCCGAAAGAATCGGGATCAAGCGTTACGATAATCCGCATTTCGGCACCGTTGCGCGTTGAGGAAAAAAGTCGTTCGCCTTTGCGCAGGAGATGAATCCCGTTTTCCTTAAAGGCTTTATGAAGTGCGGCGTTCCCGTAAAACGCATCGTGATTGCCGTAACAGGCGAACACGGTAACGCTGTCCGAAAGCGGCTTCAGCCCGGAGGCGATTTTCTCCGCACGCATCATGTTTTCTTTTTTCGTGCCTTTGACGTAATCGCCGAGCAGAAAAACGACATCCGGATTTTGTGCGAGCGCGCTCTCGACGATTCGGGACAAGCGTTTTTCTTCGGATTCGGAATTTGCCAAATGTAAATCCGCAAGAGCGACCGCCCGCAACCGTTTTTGCGTTCCCGCCCACGCGGAAAGCGGTGCTTCGATTTTCGTCACGGTCAGCATCGCCGGTTCAACGAAGCGGGCCCATACAAAGATTGCCGCGATTAAAAGCGGAAAGACGAAGATTCCGAAAATACGCAATGTCCGAAAAAAAACGTTCATCCGACAGCGCTCCGGGAAAAAAGAAACGGAATCAGAATTCCTTCAATGCCAGCGCAAACTGTAACGCCGAAGACATTTTTGCCTCGCTGAACGCGCGAGACGCCCGCCGATTGTAAAACGAAATCGGCTCGAAACAAAAACGGTGAGCACCCGTAAAGACATTGGTCGTCAAATGTCCGAGCGGGAACCAACGTCCGCTGGAAAAATCGACAAAAAGCGCAACGAGCGGGCAACTCATCGCGGCGGCAAGATACGCACACGCATTTTCCCCGGCGAGACAAAGCCGCGCACCCGCAAGCAACCACGCCGTTTCCGCAGGCGTTGTCTGCCCCCGCAAATCGAGAATCGGCACGCCGTGCGTCATGCGACAAAAGCGCAGGAAACGCTCCGTAGAACCTCCGGTCTTCTCCCCGAGAACGACTATCGGCATCTCCGCATTCTCGCGCAACCAACACGCAGCCTTAGAAAAAACGGCGGCATCGACAAAATGCCCCTGTGCGTTGCAGTCGAGATTGAAAACGGCGTAATCCGTTCCCGCGAATCCGTATTGGGCGAGCCGGGCCGTCGCCGACGCTTTTTCGTCGGGATTAGGCGTAACCTCCAAGCGGGGCTTATCCACACCGAGAACTCCGAAAGGAGCAAGCACTTCGAAATTGGAAAATGCCTCGTGGGTTTCGTGGGCGCGTCCGGACGGAATAATTTCCAACGTTACCCCGCCATCGCGATCCGCATCCGCATCCTCCTCGAAGGCGGCGATATTGCGGATCTTGGCGAGTTTTGCGGCATCCGCGACAAACTCCGAATACGCCAAATGCGCCAACGCATCCGCCTCAACGGATTTCAGTTTCCTGGCAAGAGTGCGCAAGCCTTCCGCCTCATCGACAAAAATCAAACCGTCCAAAGCCGGATGGTTACAAAAAATCCCCGAAAACTCCTCCCGAATCAAAAGAAAAATTTTCGCGTCGGGCAACGCCTTGCGCACGGGTGAGAGCACGGCGGACGCCAAGACGACATCCGCAAAACCGTCCGGACGGGAAAGCACGAGAACGCTCGGCGAAATATCTTCCGCGAACATCGAATTGTCTGCCGTTACCATTTGCGAATGAGTTTTTTATACGCTTTCACGGGATCGCCCGCATCCCATACGGCGCCCACCACCGCCACTCCGTCAAATCCGGCTTTGCGGCACCGCCGAATGTTTTCCGCCGAAACCCCGCCGAAAGCAAAAATTTTTGCCGTTCCGCCCCGCTTGCGCCAATACGCCGCAATCGCGGCATATTCACCGAGCGTGCGCCGGGGCACCGTCACGTCATATTTTTCCGGCGGGAAAACCGGTCCGAGCATCATGCGACAACAGAATTCCCCGGCCATCCGAATCTCGGAAAAATCTTCGCATTGAGCGGAAAGCCGTCCCTGCGTTCCCGGGACGCTGCCCGAAACGGCACTCGCCGCCTGATGATAGCCGGCAAGCTTATACTTGCGCACCAATTGCGGAAACTGATGAATGACAATACGGGAACGCCATTTCGCGGGAACGGCCTCAATCCACGCGCAATAGCGACCGAGAGACCAATGCGAACGCCGCAAATGAAAAAGAGAAAGCCCGCTTTCAAAAAGTTTGAAGAGAACCTTGTGCTCGCCGTTGCGTTCGCTGATCGGGGACATCACGACGACACAGGCAGACGCGTCGGTTTCCGCATTACGCGAAACCATTCCGACAACTCTGCGCAGAATACTCATAAAAATAAAAATCCCACGAATTACCGTGGGGAAAAAATAAGGAGCCGCCTTTTCTTCCGGCGCCGCGAAAAATACGCGGAACCGCCGGAAAAAAGGAGCAAACCGGAAATCCCCGGTTTAGCCCCAGATACGCTTCTTGTGGCGGTTCGCCTTGGAGCGTTTCCGGCGTTTATGCTTGTTCATCTTAAGACGACGTTTTTTCTTGAGATTGCCCATAATTCTGGATGTTGTTTGAAAAAGTGAAAGCCGATTATCTCTTTTCGAGCTCTTTCTGTAAAGGACAAATTTCAACTTTCGCTCGCCGCGGGCAACGGGACTGCTCCCTAATTTCAATTTGCGTTTCCCTCGGGAACGTGATTCCATCAGCGGAACGATGAACAAGGTCCTCAAACTAATCCTTGAAGGAGAACAGCTCTCGACTGAACAAATGGCACGCATCCTCGAAATTGCGCCCGAAGAAGTCGAAGCCCAGATTGCCCAACTCAAAGACGAAAAAATCCTGCTCGGATGGCGCCCGGTCCTCAATCCGTCATTTGATGAGGAAACGCGTGTTCGCGCCGTCATCGAACTGAAGGTATCGCCGGAAGTGAGCGGAGGATTTGACCGTGTCGCCGAGCGCATCAGTCAGTTTGACCAGGTGGAAAGCTGTTATCTGATGTCCGGAGCCTACGACCTGCTCGTCATCGTCAATGCGGACAATCTTTACAAAGTCGCCAACTTTGTCCACAACCGCCTTGCGCGCATTGACGGTGTTTTGTCCACGGGAACGCACTTTATGCTTCGTTCCTACAAGGAATCCGGCTACGCAATCGCTTCTCCGGAAAAGCCGGAACGCCTCGCGGTATCTCAATAGTGAATAACGGATAATGAATAGTGAATAATTCATACTTCAAAGATTTTGCCTAAGCAAAATCCTCAGCACTGCGCTATTCGTTATTCACTATTCGTTATTCGCTAAAAATTTTTCAATATCCGTTTTTCTTTTTCCATTTTTCCAATTATGAGAGATTTTCTCGCTTCACACGTTCGCACGATGCCGAAATCCGGCATCCGCGATTTTTTCGCGATTGTTTCGCAAATGAAGGACGCGGTTTCGCTCGGTATCGGCGAACCGGATTTCGTCACGCCGTTCCACATCCGCGACGTTGCCATTTCCGCACTTGAACGCGGGCACACGAGCTATACCGACAATCGCGGGCTGATTGCGTTGCGCAAGGAAATTTCCAAATACGTCGCCGCCAATTACGGTGCGGAATACAATCCGGAAACGGAAGTCATCACGACGGTCGGCGTTTCCGAAGCACTCGATGCCGTGCTCCGCGCGATTCTCAATCCGGGAGGCAAAGTCATTTACCACGAGCCCTGCTACGTGTCCTACTGCCCGTCGATTAAGCTCTGCCACGCGGAAGCCATTGCCGTGGAAACGAAGGCGGAAGACAAATTTGCCATTACCATTGATGCGCTTCGCAAAGCATGGCAACCCGGAGTTAAAGCGCTGCTCATCAACTTCCCGACAAACCCGACCGGAGGCACGGCTTCGCGCGAACTGCTCGAAGAAATTGCCGAATTCGCCATCGAAAAGGATATGCTCGTCATCTCCGACGAAATTTATTCCGAGCTGACGTTTGACGGCAACCACACCTCCATCGTGTCGATTCCGGGAATGCGGGAACGCACGGTTTTCCTGCACGGTTTTTCCAAAGCTTACGCCATGACGGGCTTTCGCGTAGGCTACGCCTGCGGACCGGCGGACATTATCGACGGCATTTTGAAAATTCATCAATACGGAATTCTCTGCGCGCCGACGATTTCCCAGGAAGCCGCAATCGAGGCACTTCGCAACGGGAAAAAATCCATGCTCGAAATGCGCGAAAAATACCGAGAACGCCGCGACTTCATCGTGCGCCGTTTCAACGAGCTCGGGCTCAAATGCCACTCGCCGCGCGGCTCGTTTTACGCATTTCCCGACATTACCTCAACGGGACTTTCCTCGATGGAATTCGCCAAAGGCTTACTCGAAGCGGAACGCGTCGCAATGGTGCCGGGAACGGCATTCGGCGCATGCGGCGAAGGTTTCTGCCGCGCAAGTTTCTCGACTTCCTACGCGAATATCGACGAAGCCTGCATTCGCATTGAGCGCTATTTGAAGAGCTTAAAGGTTTGAGATTAAAGCCTCGTCTCTAATCGAAAAAAAAAGCGTTCCCGAAAAACGGTTTTCGCCGCACGGGAACGCTTTTTTGTCGGTGGAGAAAATGCGAATTACGCCATGTTCGCTTTGCGCATATCGCCCTCGGCGAGGAATGCGCGATGGAATTCGAGCGCTTTCGTAACATCGCAAGGCGTGTGGTAGCCCGGCGTGCGTGCGACATAGTCTCGGAGCAATTGGCGGTATTCCGGGTGAACGCACTTTTCGATGAGCTCTTCGGCGCGTTCCCGCGGGGATTTCCCGCGAAGATCGGCAACCCCCTGTTCCGTAACAACGATATCGACATCGTGTTCCGTATGGTCGATGTGCGAGCACATCGGAACGATGGAGGAAATCGCACCGCCTTTGGCAACGGACGGACAAGTGAAAATCGTCAGATACGCATTGCGGGCGAAGTCTCCGGAACCGCCGATACCGTTCATCATTTGACGCCCGTAGAAATGCGTGGAATTAACGTGCCCGAAGAGGTCCACTTCAATCGCCGTGTTCATGCAAATCAAACCGAGGCGACGAACAATTCCCGGGTTGTTCGAAATTTCCTGCGGACGAAGAACGATTTTGTTCTTATAGAACTCGAAGTTTTCGTACATGTGCTTCAGGCAGTCGTCCGAAACCGTCAGCGAACACCCACCGACAAAAACGCAACGTCCGGCATCCATGAGCTTTATGACGGAGTCCTGAATAACTTCCGTGTGCATGCGGAAAGGCGGAATTTCCGTGTTTCGTCCGAGTGCGGCGAGAACGGCATTGGCGATATTTCCGACACCGGACTGAATCGGAAGGAACTCTTTCGGCAAGCGACCGGCTTTGAGTTCGTCCGCGAGGAAGTTGCAAACGTTCTCGCCGATTTTGTCGGTAACGGGATCGCTATCCTTAAACGGAGCGATGTGGTCGTTCTCGTCGGTGAGAACGATACCGACGATTTTTGCGGGGTCGACCTGAAGCATCGTCGTGCCGATACGGTCCTGAACGTGCGTCATCGGAATTGGGGCGCGATGCGGAGGATTTGCCGGCATATAAATATCGTGCAAGTCCTTCAATCCGGGATGGTGATAGGCGTTGAGTTCAACAATGATACGGTCGGCAAGCGCACAATACGTTGCGGTGTTCCCGCCGGCGGTGGTGAGGGCGATTTTCCCGTCGTCGGTTACTTCCGTTGCCTCGACGATTGCCGTTTGCACGCGCGGGATAAAGCCGTAACGCATGTACATCGCCGTGTGGGAAAGATGCATGTCGTTGTAGCGGGTTTTCTGCGAATTGATGTTTTTACGCAGGTCCCCGTTGGATTGATACGGCGTGCGGTAGTCAATCGCGTCCGCCTGGGCGAGAACGCCGTCGGTTGAAGAGGAAGTGGAGGCGCCGGAGAAGAGATTCACTTTGAACGGGCGTCCTGCCGCGTGTTCGGCATTGGCTTTTTCGGCGAGAGCGCGCGGAACGGCTTTCGGTGCGCCGGCAGCAGTAAATCCGCTGAGACCGATATTTTCGCCGTTCACGATGAGAGCGGCCGCTTCTTCGGGGGTGAGAGTTTTGAATTTCATTGTATTTTCCTGAAAAATAAGTCGTCGCTTCCGGCGCATGACATCGGCGATGAAGCGACGAAAGCAAGTGAAGCCGAGAATAAATCCGGAGTCGCGTTCCCGCAAGGGAAATCTAAATCGGCTTCATATCGCGGAACTCCGTAAACACGGTCTGCGCGTTTTTTTTTTCGGGATATCAGAAGAAAAACCTTAAAACGAAAAACGCCGCGAGGGCGCACATTCCGACAGAAACCTTCTTTATGCGCCCGCAACAGAGATTGATTAAAACGTAGCTGAGATGCCCGATGACGATTCCTTCGGAAATGCTGTATGAAAGCGGCATGAAAATAATGCACAAAAACGCGGGAACGGCTTCGGAATAGTCTCCGAAATCGATTTTGGGAACGGAACTGCTCACCATCATAAGCCCGACGAGAACAAGCACCGGAGCCGTTGCGGAAGCCGGAATCGCGAGGAACAGAGGTGCCAGAAACAGGGCGGAAAGGAAGCACAACCCGCAAGTAAACGCCGTTACGCCGCAACGTCCGCCCTCTTTTACGCCAACGGCACTTTCGACGAACGTCGTTACCGTGCTGGCGCCCATCACGGCACCGCCCGTTGTCGCAATCGCGTCCACGAGAAAAGCCCGGTTCAGCCCGACGATTTTTCCGTCCTTTTCCGTTCCCGCGCTGTTGGCGACACCGATAATCGTCCCGATTGCTCCGAATAAATCGACAAAAAGGAATGTCATCACGACAATCGCCATTTGCCGGCTAAAAACCTGACTCCATTCAAATTTGAAAAAAATCGGTTCGACGGACGGCGGAGCGCTGAAAACGCCGGAAAACTTGGTCACACCGAGCGGTATTCCGGCAAGCATTGTAATGAGGATCCCGAAAAGCAAACCGCCCTTCACTTTTTTTATCAGCAGTGCCGACGTTACAACGATTCCGAGAAGCCCCAAAACCGACGCAGGCGTAAGTTTTCCGAAACAGACCAGCGTAGACGGATGGTCGACAATGATTCCCGCGCTTTTTAATCCGATAAATGCGATATAAAGCCCGATACCCGCGCTAATCGCGTTTTTAACCGAATCCGGAAGGATGTAAACGAGTTTTTCCCGCAAATTGGAAACCGTCAGGAAAATAAAAATCAGTCCTTCCAGAAAAACCGCCGTCAGCGCAAATTGCCACGAGTAACCCAAAGACGCGCAAATCGTGTAAGCGAAAAATGCGTTCAGGCCCATCCCCGGAGCGAGCGCAAACGGCAATTTGGCGAAAATCCCCATCAGAATCGTCGCGCCGGCGGAAACCAGCACCGTTGTCGTAAACAATGCGCCTTTGTCCATTCCGGTTTCGCTGAGAATACTCGGATTGACGGCAAGAATATACGCCATTGTCAGAAATGTTGTAATCCCTGCGGTTATTTCCGTTTTCAGGGACATTTCCTTCGGGTCAAAGCCAAACAGTTTTTGAAGCATGGGAGAGAGTTTTTGAGGAAAAACGTTGAGCGGAAAAAAAAGCGCGTTCCCGCAACGGGAATCACGGGAACGCGCTTTTTTAGTGAATAATGAATAATTTATAGTGAATAATGAATTATTCGTTATTCATTATTCGCTATTCACTAAGCTTACAGCGAAGCGACGAGTGCGTTCATCGCATCCATCTGTTCTTCGATGCATTCGACGAGGCGGAACTGCGTGCGGCAACGGTCGAGATTGTGGTCCGGACGCGCCGTCTTGAAGTACAAATCGCCGTCGAGGTAGTCCGTAAGGAAGCGGATACCGCATTCGAGCGTAAGCAACTTGCCCGAGAACGGAAGCAGTTCGCGTTCCTTCGCGTTGAGGAAGTCTCCCGCGGAGCTGATGTAGCCCTTCGCGAGTGCTTCAAAATATTGGAACTGCATCGCGACCTTGGACAAATCGACTTCGTCTTCCTTCGCGGGGGAAGTGGACGTGCGCACCATGTCTCCGAAGTCGTAAAGTGCCGACCCCGGCATCGAGGTATCAAGGTCGATAACGCAGATACCTTCAAGCGTGTAGTCGTCGATGAGCACGTTGTTGAGCTTTGTATCCTGGTGCGCAATACGTTCGGGAATTTCGCCGTTTGCCATCGCATCGAGGACAATCGAGCAATCCGCTTCGCGGGCGAGAATGAAATCAATCTCCTTTTTGACTCCGGCGGCGCGGTTTTTCACGTCTGCCGCGAGGGATTTTTGGAACGTTTCAAAGCGTTTGCGCGTGTTGTGGAAATCCGGAATGGTTTCGACGAGGCGTCCGCCCGGAATGTCGACGAGAAGTTTCTGGAAGTTCCCGAAAGCGCGAGCTGCCTGAAACGCCTGCTCCGTCGTTTCGATAACGTCGTAGCCGCGTGCGCGTTCGATGAAGATGTAGCAACGCCAAACATTGCCTTCGGCGTCGACGAACCAGTCCTTGCCGGACTTGGTCGGGATGAGCGTAAGCGTGCGTCGGGATGCGTCCGGCGCGTTGCTCGCTTTAAGTTTGTCAAAAGAATGACGGCAAATACGCGCCACGTTTTCCATCAATCCTTCCGGATTTTTGAAAATATAGGAATTAACGCGCTGAAGGATGTAACGCACACGGCAGGCACCCTGGTCGAACACGGCACAGAAAGTGTCGTTGATGTGTCCGCTTCCGTAAGGGAACGCATCGACAAAATCGCCGTAGATGGCAAATTGAGCCGCGATGGCGGGAATGTTGTATTTAGTGTCTTTTGCTGAGGACATAAGTCGTGGATAGTTTGTGTAAAAAAAAGAAGCCGCGCGAGCAACGAAGCGTTCCCGCGCGGTTTTGAGTTTCTTCTTTATCACAGACGGGCGCAAGAAAGAATTGCGCTCCCGTGCAGTTTTATTTGCGAATCAGCCACTCGATTTTTGCTTTTTCGTCAAAAACGGTCAGCGAATATTCTTCATCGTCTTCGCACATTTCGCGAACGTCCTTTTCTTTCACCTTGTCCGCTTTTTTTTGCCCCTGGTTGTAGAGCGCGACGAGACGCTTAAATTCCGCCGCCGATTTTTTCGTCATTTTCGAAACGTTGAAGATTTTCTTCTTATATCCGTCGCGGGAAGACGTTGTCGCCCCGTCCCCGAGAAGCTGTTTTTCCAAAGCCTGAGATGGCGAAAAATCTTTCAGCCCGTCCGCCTTGACTCCGAGGAGCAGAACATTTTCCCCGCCGATGACGGAGAAAACCGCCGAAAGCTTCTGAAACTCCATCTTTCCGCCGAAGGAATTTGAAGCCTCTTCCGAATCCGGAGAATACTTTTGCGCGAACGCCTGAAAATCTTTCGCGGGAACGAGCACGTAGATGTCGCCGCCGGAGCTCTTGTTTTTGTCGCCCGTTTCGACGGGAACAACGGCTGCGGGCGCGCCGGACATCACCGTTCCCGCAGGACCGACTTCGAGGACATACGTTTTTACCGTCTTGCCTTCAAATTCCTTCGCTTTTTTGATCCAGACATCCGCGCAGGTAATATCCGAATCGGAGCTCTTTCCGCCCTTTTTCTTCGGGGCGGCGAAAACCGTCGCGGGAACGAGTAGCGCCAGCAGGAAGCTGACTCCGACGAGAAACGTTTTTTTCATCATTTTGTTTTCTTCTGAGGTGGAATTATGAGGTGAATAAAGGAAGTGTGATTCTCACACAAAGTGACGGTTTTTTACGAGAGGAAAATCCAGGCGCAAAAGACAAGCACGGGAACGAGAATCGGCAAGCTGTAACGAAATACGTAGCCGAAAAAGGTCGGCATTTTTACTTTTTCCGCTTCCGCGATGGATTTGACCATAAAATTCGGACCGTTCCCGATGTAAGTTAAAGCCCCGAAAAACACCGAGCCGAGCGAAATTGCGACGACGAGCAGATTATACTTCGCATTCGCGGGATTCGTCATCCACTCAACCTGCGCGTCTTCCGGAACTTCGGCGGGCACGACACTCCGGATAAGGTCAAAGAAGTTGGCATAAGTCGGCGTGTTGTCGAGGAAGCCCGAAAGCGCCCCGGAGGCGTAATAATAATGTGCGGGAGACGTAAGGATCTCGGCAATTTCCGCACCGTGTGCCGTAAGATACGCCAAAGCGGGCACCATTGTCAGAAAGATTCCGATAAACAGATAGGCGACCTCGCGGATAGGTTCGAAGTTGAAATTATTTTCCTCGTGAATTTTCGGATGCGTCTGAAAATACGAGGCTACCGCCGCCACGACCATGACGATTTCGCGCACGAAATACGTTTCCAAAACACCGCGCACGGAAACGGAAACCTGCCCCGGCAGGAACACCGCGCAAACCACAATCAGCAGATAACCGATATTTTTGATACCCCGAACGGAGAGCATCATACATTCGGCTGATTTTTCCGCGATTTTCGCACGCGTTCCCGCCTTGCGAAAACTCCGCAAATCCGCGAGATAAAAAGCGCCGAGCAACGCGCCCACGACAAATACCCACGGCAGATTCGCCTGTTCGAAAACCCAGAAGAAATCCACGCCGCGCAAATACCCGATATAGAGCGGAGGGTCCCCGATCGGCGTCAGTGCCCCGCCGACATTGGAAACGATAAAAATAAAAAACACGATATGAAACGCAGAAAGCCGGTATTTGTTCAGCTGTATCCACGGCCGTATTAACACCATCGACGCCCCCGTCGTCCCGATAAGATTGGCAAGCAAAGCGCCTATCAGCAGAAAGATAACATTCGTCTTCGGCGTCGCCTCCCCCGTCAGCTTTATCGCAATACCTCCCGAAATAACAAAGAGCGAACCGACTAACGCAATAAAGGAAATATACTCTTTCAGCGAATGCCAAACATCCGAAACCCCGCCGGGCACCAACCCGATGTAATATGCGGAAACAAGCAACCCGAGCCCGATTGCGACAACCGGATAAGAGTGCTCCCACCAATGCTTCAGCTTTTTCCCGGACAGCGGCATCACCGCAATCAGCACCAGCAGAAACGCAAACGGAACGGACATCCAAAGCCTCACGGCTTCATATTTGCTCGGTTCGGCAACCGCCAAACAATTCAGCACTCCTAAACTGTTCATAATGGATTAATTCCAAAAAAAAACTTTTTCTGCGACAAGCGAAATCGGACTCCAAACAGAAACCTCGCGTTGCCTCATCATAAAGTGCACCGAAAGTTTTTAATAAATTTTGTTCGATGCACTTTATGATGAGGCAATGCGGGGGCAAGAAAAATTATTTTTTTCGCTTGCATTCATTTTTAAAACGCGATTTATTGTTTTTCACATTTTCCATTGCTCAGGTGGTGAAATTGGTAGACACGTATGCTTGAGGTGCATATGCCGAGAGGCTTAGGGGTTCGAGTCCCCTCTTGAGCACCATTTCAAAAAGTCCGCGAGGCCGCTTAAATACAAGCCTCGCGGGCTTTTTGCGTATCCGGACAAGGCTCGTCCGGCTTTGAATACGGCGACGAACGGGTAAGCCATCCGCATAGCTATGAATTAGAACCGGCACTGCCGTTAGGTCGGGGTAAATTCCATGCGACTCCGGGAACGGTCTTGCTCGGACGCATGAGCGACGGAGCATGCAAAGGGGCACTCGCGCTATCCATGAATATTATTGAAGGAGACGACACCGCCTCCCTTGAACTGCGTTGCGGGCAAGCTGAGCTTTTCTACATCCGCACGGATGAAACAAATCCCTGCTCGTTCCGATTGCCGGCACTGTATCCGGCCGGCGGAGCATTGCGACGAAATGGCGTCCCGGTTAAAGGTCGTAGAGTATTTACTTCGGAAAGGAATGAGTTCGACATTCATAAACGGAACGTTTCTTTAATCCGATATCCGGATAAATCGGAATGATAAATCGCCTCTTCGAGCAGTGAAAAACTACGCCCTTGTCGGAATAAATTTTGATGTATACGGCGGAGACGGGGAATTACGGCAAGCTATCCCCCCCCCCTCTCCTTTTTTTTACATACGATGTCATAACATATCCGCATAGTGCCGAAAACATATCCGTTGCAACAACCTTATTGATTAAACAGAATCCCAATGCGTATGAGAGATGATTTTCCCGAAAATGAAAAAATTCCGGCCGGTCGGCTTCCTGATCAATACAATGACTATCGTCCGTCAGAGGTTGAGCTCCATTACGCAGAAGCGGCAAACGCATTTGTTAAATTGACCCAAACTTCAGATGTGTCCAGAGAAAAATTGGTAAGTTTCTACGAAACCAAGGTTTTCCCGCTTGCGATGCAACGCATTGACAGCTACGCCTTAGGCGCAACTTGCTTTGATGTGCTTTACATGACGGCGGGAACGCAACCGTACTCGCAGACGCTTTCGATTTTGGCTACGCCTGCCGAGAAAATTGTTTTTATCGCAACTGCAGACGAAACGTGTCAGGCCTGCGTCCGTACTGCGATTAAGAATACCTGCCTCGAAGAAGGACAGTTTGAGATTCTGACATTCCAGGAGCCGTTTTCGACTTCGGAGTTTGCGCGAGTTCTCTTTTATCACCATGCGCGAAATCGCGGAAAGTCTATGGCTGTGGATATTACTTCCGGACGAAAATCAATGTCGGCAGCACTTTCCGGCTTTGCGACGGCAATGCGCATTCCGCAATTTTATTTAAATGCGGAATATCTCACCGGGTATGCGGTAAATGGTATGCGACAGAGCATTCCTAATATGGCGGAAGTGCTTCAGGTTTTGAAAAATAATTCCGAGGAAGGAGAATAAACCGTGTTTGATTGCTTTGAATATCTGGGTGCCGTCTCCTTAGCACGAAAGCTCTCTACGCAGGCTAAAAAAGTAACTCTTGAATACGCTGAGCGAAGCCAGACAACGCCGCGGGCTTACAAGCTAAAGATTCATTTGGACAGAAAATGGTCTTCTTCGGATGCATCGATTTATCTTGAAGGCACGGTTACTCAGAGAAGTCCCGACGGTGAGCCTATTTTCTCCGGAGAAATCCAGGAAATTGATTCGGAATGCGGAGAAATTCTTGTGATCAAAAACGGAGACGTTGGTCAACCTCTTCTCGAGTTTCCGCTCTACCTGCATCCGGTGGACTACTACGAGGCACTCGAAAAGTTTTCGAGAGGGATTTTGCCCGAGGAGGTTTCTTGGTTTGAATTAATGCCGAAAGACATTCGGGAAGGCAAAAAAGCGAAGTGTCCCGGTGCACTCGACAAGGGTTTGCGAGCCGCGCAAAAAGAAGCGCTTCACAATGCGCTAACGCGAAACCTGTCGTTCATCTGGGGGCCGCCGGGCACAGGGAAGAGCTATACGCTCGGGCGAATTGTCGCGAATTTTCGAGCTCAAAAAAAACGCGTCCTCTTGCTTTCGACAACCAACGTTGCCGTTGATGTTGCAACGTTTTCGGTCGACGATGCCTGCACCGATTTGGGAATGCCGTTGGCGGAGAAGGAACTGGTTCGTCTCGTCGGGAATTTGTCGAACATCGAAGAATTTCGTAGGCGCCCCCATCTTTGCTCGTATTCCGCTTTGTTGCGGGAATATGACATGAGGGAACAGGATCTCGAAAAAGCAATTGCCGACTTACGTAAAAAAAGAAGACGTCTTGACAAAGCCTCCAAGGAGGCGTTTGAGCTTAATGCGCAAGAAAAGGCGATTCATCAGGATTTTAAGTCGTTGGGGGATCGACGACGGCGTGCTATCGCGGAGCTGGTCGATCATTCCAAAATATTGGCAGTCACGTTTACCTCTGCCATTTTCCGAAGCGTGCTTCAGTCGAAGGCGCATTTTGATGCCATTGTGGTCGATGAGGCTTCGCAAATTTCGCTCGCAGCGTGGATTTACCTGACATACAAGCATGCGGGTTGCGAGATTCCGAAAATCGTCGTTGCCGGAGACCCGCTCCAGTTGCAACCTATTGCTCCGTCGAATGCGAAGCGGTATTTCTTCCCGCACGATGAGGATGTTCTCAAAAAATGGTTCGGGAAAAGCATCTATTCGCATGTCGGACTTTCTTCTCCCAGTTGTCATTTCCCGGCAGTTACTTTCTTGGACGAACAATCCCGTATGCATCGCGAAATTTGCGAGGCCGTCAGCCGCACCTACTACGCAAACCGCTTGTGCGGGAACGCAACGTCTTTGCTGGATAAAAATCTCCCGCCGCTGGCGATTCTCAAATGTAAGCCGATGCGCGTGTATGAGCATAAAAATTCCAATAGCGCGGAGGCAATTAATGCGTATGTCGGAGAATTGGTTGCCAAATATGAAAAGAAAAAGTCCCAGGTAAAAATTCGTGTCCTGTCGGCATACAGAAACCAACGGGAGCTCCTTGCAACTCTCCTTTGCTCAAAAACTTACCCTAAGAATATTCAGGTGGAAGTTTCGACTGTGCATACGTCGCAAGGTTCGGAAGCGGATATTGTTATTTTTGACATCAGCGACGAGCCGGATTCGTGGTTCGTCTCCAAAAATGATGACGCAAAATATATGTGGTGTGTGGCGGTTTCCCGTTCAAAAAATCAATGCGTATTAGCTCTTTCCGATTCCGGATTGGGAAAAGTAAAAAACCCCCACATAAAATCTCTGTTCAAGAATTCTACGATCATTGATACCCCCTAAAAAAGGGTCTAATCGGCATGGATCTGTTAGCGAGGGAATTTTTGAGTGTTGGCTGAAAGTGTTCATCCGAAAAATCGAATTTTTTCCAGAAGGATTTCGGGACTAAACAAATCCTCTTTTTCTATTATCGGGATTTTTAATTTTCGGGACTCTCTTCTTACCTGTTGTGCGATATTGGACGAATGACCGTAATAAGCGAAAACAGCAGTTCCATTGATTCCCCCTAAATCTTTGGCCCGATCTTTAATTCTCCTAAATTCTTTCGTAAAGCTATATTTCTCGTTCGCATTTCCGGTTTTGCAGGAAATTAGGTAAAAGCGCCCATCAATTGCGAGTGCGATATCATCTTCTAAATTATCGCAAAAAACAGACCAATAAACCTCCGACTCTGGAAGGATTTTCCGAAGTTCATTGACAAGGACTGCTTCCCACCACGCTCCGGTGATGAAGGTGTTTTGATTTTGTAGAGATTTAAATTGAGTTGCGCCGAAACACAGTTGCCCTTTATTTCTCGTAAGCCAACCATGTTTTTCCAAGAGGTTTATTAGTGGGCGGAACTCTTCGCGTTCGGCGTCACGGTTAATTTTTAACTCGTATTTTTGAAGTTTTTTTTTGAATTCTTCTTGGTCTTCTTTAAAGGTCTGTTTTAGGCTTTCCTCCTTTTGAGGAGCATAGAGGGATAAAAACCAGTGCGGAGTTCGAGCTTTTTGTCTTCTGATTTCCTGGGCAATTTCAAGTTCCGCTTCTGTTAAATCTTTTTTTGTTATTTTTTTACCGGCAGCAAGCAAGATTTCTTCTAAAGATAGAGACACCTTGCCATCCGGCGATAATTCGATACCCTTCTTTATTTCTGTGCCGTCGACGTAAAGCAATTCCACTTTTTTCTTTAAATCTACAAGAAATGCTCCAATCGACATCGGCTTGGTCCCTCCAGTATAGTTGATATAAATGTCATTTCCCGCATAAGATTCAATTAAGCTCAAGCACTTATTGAATGTTTCCTTTACGGAAGGGAAATCTTCCATTTTTTCTGAATGTAGCTCAATCTTCGGGTACTTCTTACGACAAAAGGTTTCTATATTGTTTTTTTGAATTTGAGTTTTGGAGGTATAGAGGTTAATAAGAATATCCGGATTGATTGCTTTTGCGCAAATAACATTTGGTTGCGCTTGCGCCCCGACCAGTTGAATTAAAATTTTCGCTGGAATATTCATAGTGAATGTTATTCCCGCGGTTCATTATGTTGTTCCCAAATTACCTTTAGAATTGTCCAACCCCGAATTTTTTCCGCAGAAACTTCGACTCCTGTCTCCGGGCGAAAATTTTCAGTGTAGTTCGGTGAAATAATCCAGCACTCGGTAAATTCTTTTTTGTCAAGCATGGGAAGGCCTTCTTGTGAGAGTTCTAATACCGGACGTTTTGTTTTCGGAGTTAAGTCTACTTTGAGAAAATCACTTGCGACGCGAAGAGTATTTTCGTGTCCCCAGAATGAATAAATTTCTGCAGACGCAGGAAAATTTTCCTTTTCTTGCGGAATAAATTTAACGTTTCTGCGAATCAGCGAAATCGGAAAAGAATTCCCGACGAGGAGTTCAATCTTAGACGGGATGAAAGGCGTAGGAACATATTTATTTATAGTTTCTTCGAAGAAATCGATGTCTTCTTCAAGATTTTTTAGAGTCTTAATATCTCGAGGTTCTACTCGTCCGAAGCCTGCATGATTTACATCGTTTCTTTGGTCGGAAAGCTTACGAAATTTATCGGAGAATATTTGGGAATCGGGAAGACCTTCTTTTATCTTATGCTTCTTTGACCGATCTTGGAGATAGTGCGAAATTTCACCCCGGATTTTCTTTCGAATTTCTTTGTCAGGCCCGTAATTTCCATAAAATTTTTCCTCAAAAATTGAAATTATTGTTTCTTGGAGAATGGTATTGCGTTGCGGAATGAGGTTGTATTTGTCGCACCAACGTGCCGCAAGGAATCCGTTCATCAAATTTCCGCGTTTGTATTTTTTAAACTCATCTTTAAGGCGCGCGTAGATCGTCGCAAACGGAGGGAATAAATTCTTAACCGTTTCGTCGCGTATCGCATCAAATTTGTCGTTAATGTCTGCCTTTTTGATTTTATCTCCTCGACATGCAGCAATATTGAGAGTTAGCTCCGAAATCGCGTTGGTTACTTTAGATAAATTGTCTATGTTGACTTCGATCTCATTATCGGGTTTCCTGAAAAATTCCCTTTCGGTTTTGATTATTTTATTAATTTCGGAGGCATTTCCGGTTTTTTCTAAAAGAGAAACTGCCTGACTCCAGTCGTTTAGCACAAAGAAGGGTGTTAGATCAAAGACGGGAGCAAAACCCTCATTTTCTTTTTTTGCTTCCCAAGCACCGTAGAGGCATTTTTCGATTTTGACATCTTTTATTACCTTCAAAAAATTAAATAGGATGGTAGTCAGTACGGGGAAACAACGCAGGGAATGTGTAATATCAAAAACGAGTTTTGAACCCACAGGAATCTCACCACAAATGATATCAAAAATCTCCCAAAGCTCCTCTTCCTTTTGCCCGGTTGGGATATCTATACATTTCGGTTCGGGAAGGCCTTCTTTGGCAAATTCACCACAAAGACTATTCCAGTGAATATCTTTCGCCCTTTGAGTGCAGAAAACCAAATATCCATTGCAAGGATTGAATTTGGATGTAGCTGTTTGTATGAATCTTACAGGTTCAGACTGTTTACTATCCCCAAAATTGTAGCTGGTCTCTTGGTATATCCCTGTCCCCAAAAAGGAAACAAAAATTTTAGGACTGTCGAAAGAGGATTGGTTAATCATTGTTTCTCGGAATAGAGGTGACGAACTAAGCGGATTACACAACAGGTAAAAGCTTCCGGAAAAGAAATGCAAGATTTTAAAAGAGGCAGACGTTCCTGCGTGGGGGGGGGGGGGGGGCGGGGGGGGGGGGGCGGGGGGGGGGGGGGGGGGGGGGGGGGGGGGGGGGGGGGGG
>CAZPYE010000006.1:23884-26103 GCA_964590115.1 uncultured Enterobacteriaceae bacterium | reverse complement strand
CCAGAGGTAAAAGCGTCCGGGAAAGAAAAGCGAGAAATTAAAAGAACCAGACGTTCCTGGTTCCCCCCCCCCCCCTAACACACATATGCGAACCCCTCACGGAGAATTGTGTTTTCTCCAGTGCTTTTGCCGAGGACTCTCCGTTCTCGAAGGCAATTTTCGCAAATGCGGTAAATGCGAACTAAATCGGTATCCGTATCTATGCGGGAAGAAAGCCCTTCAATGAAATATTCAAACTCGATTCGACTATCAAAACGTATTTCAAAGATGGACAACCCGACACGTGCGCCGTAGCGCAGACAAAACTTTGCAATGGCATTAAGACGACGCGCATTGCGAATATCGTAGGCAACAAGATAAAGCATGTAAAACCACCTTTCTATTGCGGGATTCTGAAAAACTCGGGCTCACTATTTTCGTCTGCGAGCGATTGCAGATAGCGGCAAACCTGCCAATCAATCGCGGCACGCATGTGAATCTGCGCTCCCGATGCCCCAAATGAAAAGCGCCGGGACATGGCTTTTTCATAATGCTCAAAAAACTTTTTGTGCGAGGACTCCGCCAGATACGTCCCGCAATCGTCCGAGTGAAATTCAAAGTCTCTTTCGGTAAAAATTTTTCGGTTCAGTAACGATAATACAAAGGCATCGACAGACGGGCGGAACGCTTCCAGAAAATCCAAGGCAAGAGAAGCCCGTCCCGGTTCCAGCGAGTGCAAGAACCCAATCGCCGGATCCAACCCGTGAAGGCGAATTGCCGATTCCACCTCTGCCAAAACAATCACATACGAAAATGAGAGCAACGCATTGGCACCGTTCTTCGGAGGCCTGCGGGAACGTTCAACGAAAGGCATGGACTTCGGGAAAAACGCACTTAGAGCCCGAAAATACTCTGCCGCCGTCAAGCCCTCGATTCCACGAACCTGCTCTGCAGATTCAGTATGAAGCAACATCCCGCGCAAGGCTTTCAATTGAGACAGCGGGTATGTACACGCCGTCCCGTAACGATTGGAAAGCCTGCGCAAAACATAGTGCTGATTTGCTATTTTCGCCGAAATTAGCGGTATCGCAAAACGCTGCGTTTTCGCGTTTCCGCGCGTTGCCCAATCGTATTGCACTATCCGGCGTGCCGCGTTGTTCGAAACCACCCCGGACAACTCCCCGATCCACCGCCCTCTCGCCGTCATTAATACCAGCGGAATTTTGGCCCGACACAACACTTTTAGCACCGGCAAGGTGATGTTCGGAGACCCCGAAACCACGATGCGCGAAATATCCCGGAGTAAAATACGGGTATGTCGGCGATTCTTCTCATCGTCTTCCGTTTCAATAATTAAAGCTCGGTTCTCTAAGCAAACCGACCGACTCTGATAGGTGAGGTAGAGCGTGGACATAGCGAAAATCCTCCATGGACGGTGAACGAAAAACCAATCGTGCAAACGCAAATATCGTAACGCTTGTATAGCTCCGAGAGCCGCCGATTATAGCGCATTTCTCAAAAAAAGTCTCTACTTAATATGCGAAAACTCACTCCCTCATCGGAACAACACACAACCCGTTAATTTGCCTTTAGGCGGGAACAGTCCTTACGACGATTTATTCCGGTCTTCTCGCATTCGCAGTCGTCTGGGCAGTCGCAATTGCCTTTCGGCGGGAACAGTCCTTACGACTGGTTATGGCGTTCTTTCGTAGGAAGGAGGTGATTGCATGGGTCGCAATTGCCTTACGGCGGGAACAGTCCTTACGACATGGAAGACGTTGAATTGAACGATTTGCTTTGGCAGTCGCAATTGCCTTACGGCGGGAACAGTCCTTACGACCTCGACGAGGCGGAAGCGACCATCTGCAAGGTAGAATCCGCGTCGCAATTGCCTTACGGCGGGAACAGTCCTTACGACAAGTCCTTCCTGTGAAGGACAACGCTCTATTCACTCCGTCGCAATTGCCTTACGGCGGGAACAGTCCTTACGACCGAGCATGAGCTCGCGCCGATTGTCGTTAACGTCTATTGGGAGTCGCAATTGCCTTACGGCGGGAACAGTCCTTACGACCGCTCGCGCCGTAGCCGAAGTAGGCGTTGTCAAAGACGGTCGCAATTGCCTTACGGCGGGAACAGTCCTTACGACGGGATTTATGGATGACTGAACAATTGAAGTCGCTCATGAGTCGCAATTGCCTTACGGCGGGAACAGTCCTTACGACCAACACCTTCTGAGAAGC
>CAZPYE010000006.1:19841-23784 GCA_964590115.1 uncultured Enterobacteriaceae bacterium | reverse complement strand
GTCGCAATTGCCTTACGGCGGGAACAGTCCTTACGACAGTTGGGATTTCCGAGCCTTTATTGAAGCGGCTTAGAAGATGCCCAACGACCGAAGTCCTGTTTGCGAGTGTTTTCGTAATGAAAACGGTTGAGATTTTGTTCCTAAAAAACGCCTGTGCAAGCTTTATTTGTCTGTCAAAGAACGTAATCGACCGAAGTCGCGGGCTTTTCCGTTCCCGCGCCTTCGGTCGTTTTTTTACGGAAGAAGTTGTATTGTTTTAATTCCGGTGGTTTTCACATTGTATTCCGGATTCATCATCGCGTTGATAAGGTCGTGAGAAAGTTGGAATTCTTGATTCTTTCTTAAAATGACGGTGTTTTCCGGCAGGACGTAATCCTTGAGAAAAATTGCAAGCGGGACAAACTTCCCGTTTAAGGGAAGTATCTTGAGGTATAAGGGGCTTGCCCAGCGGTGTTTTCCGTTTTTTTGAGAAAATTGGAACGTTCCTTTCCCGTTGCTATACCGCTGAATTAACGGAAGTCCGAGTGCCGGACGGAACACTCGACTTGCGGGAGAGGCGTGGGCGATAAGGTCGTGTTCAGCCTTCCCCCATCTTGAAGGAGTCCCGGATTTTGAACTTCCACAGCGAAATGATTTTAGAAAGTCTTTCGCTACGGATACGGCCGATGCGGTCCCGGTTCTTTCGCCAAGTGAGAGCACGACGGAATTTTTTAGTCCAGAGTTTTTCAGGTATTCCCTAAACGCCTCAAGAGTCTGAGGAATATCCGTCCACTCGGAGCCGTTGCAACGAACGCAAGAAGGATAAATTGATCCATAAGTTCTGCGGGAACGTGATCCAAGTGCTCCAAGATAAAGAAAGGCTTTTAAGGCGTTTTCGAAATCTGGCGAGTCGGTTTTGTCGACAATCTGAATCTCTATACTTTGGTTTTCCGGGAAGTAGGCTTTTTCTTCGTCACCTTTCCAAAGTCCGAGGAAGTAATCAAATTTTCCTCCGGCGATTTTTTCGGGAATAGCCGAATTTGCCTGTTCCGGAGCTTTTTTCACACGGACGATGATTCTGCTTGCACGTTCTTCACCGGACATGGTTCCAAGTCCGCCAAAAACTTCTTTTTCCCGGGATTTTGTTCCTCCGAGGACACGAAACCAATGTCGCAACATTCCACGAATAGACGGAGCTCGGAATTCTGCTTGTGTTGGATCGCCGCCGCGGGAAATACACGGCGTTACAAGCGTTAGCGTAATATCGTATTTCTTCATGGGCGAAACTCCTCCTATTTAGTAAACAGCCCTTGTGCCCCGGCTTCTCCCCAGACGGCGAGAATGTTTTTGTATGCGGCTCCTTTTCCTTTTTTGAAAAGATCCTTGATCTTATTTTTCTGTCCGGTGGTCAATACGTCATAAACCGCTTTGAGTGCTTCTTGTGCTTCCACGGAAAGTTCCGGTTGCTTTAGAAAATCGGAGAGTTCGGGATTTTTCATTGCAAGGATTTTAGCACCTAAGGGAGAGCTTCCGGCTTTCTTATTCTTTTCAAGAGAGATATTCAGCCTCGTGTCTTCTTCAAACCAACCGTATCCTGCAGCTGTTTTCCCGCCGATTCCGTTTATTGTAAGAGCAGTTTTGAGCATTGCCTCTGCAAAATCCAAATCTGCATTTGAGTTCAAAGGTGCTAAACGAAAACAAAATCCTGCTCCGGCTTGGACTACGGGAAAGATTTGAGGATTGGGGTCCTCGTCGTCCCATGCGATTTCGTGGGAACTTCCTTTGGGTTTATAATAATCCGGGTGGTGGCAGGTGCAAATGTCCGTATCCAGTTCTATTTTTTTTGGATGACACGGAATTGCATCTAAAAATGCAACAGTTCCCGCAAAAGACTTTGGATTGTCTTCCGTTCCGTATTTCCCCGAAGCATTTTCCCAAAGATAGTTATCCAAATAATCGCGCTCGGACGCATTTTTCTTAGGTTTTCTATCGCCGGTCGGAAATCCGAAAACGTCGGCAATCTTTTGGGCGAGTTCCAGTTTTTTTGCTTTGTCGGATTCGGCAAACCACATTTCCCATGCGGCGTGTCGGCTTACACCTTTTACTGCAGACCCGGGAATATAAGGATAGCTGAAATTACGATGAAGACAAATCCCAACATTTTCGAGCACGCCTCCGGCTTGGTTAACGATAAGCTTCCCGCCAAGACGAAGAGCAAATTGGCGACCGTTTTTCAGGAAAAATTCCGAGGAGGGCGGAAGGTTTTTGATTGTGACGTTGAAATACCCGACGAAGCTTAGAATTTCCTTTGCTTTATCTTGTGATTCCGAGGGGACATTCAGGAATTTGGAAAAACGAAGTGAAGGCGATTCGCAAAGCTTCTCGCTCCCCATAGCGGAAAGAACACCGCGATTAATGCATCCGTGTGACATAAAATCCTTCCTTCTTAGGCAAATCGCCGCAGGTAGTTTAGGTAGGCCATAGTTTCTGCCGTAATTGCACGAAGACTGTCAGAGTCAACGGAAACGAGGTAATCGATAAACGCATTGAGCTGCATTTTCGTGTTGAGCAATTTGATATCCTGGTCGGCGAGGTGTGCGATGACGGCGTTGAAGACATCTTCATAGCCGGCTTTTGTTTCCAGCGCGAATGCGGCGGCGGCGATGATGCCGTTGTCGCGAATCATGACTGGAACTTTTTTTGCGACACTATCTCCTCCTCCGACGCCGGTTCCAATTTTTCGGGAAAGCGCATTTTTGGCTCGGATCTGTTCAAAGTTTTTCATAGTCAGGCTCTCCTTTTATTGGACGGAAAGTTCAGGGAATTTTACGGAGCAGAAGCCGAGTCCGATGGTGGCGTCGCCGCCGATTTGGAGGACGTTCCCGCAGGAATCTTTGATTTTGTCGGCAAGAGTTTTCAAATCGCCGTCCTGTGCTTTTTTTGCGGTGCCGAGCATCGCGTAGAAGAGCGTTTCGGAAGGGACTTGTTCCTGATTGAAGAGTGCACCTTTGTCAACAGTTCCCGTTTCGTCGTTTACTCGAATGCGGGTGACGACTTCGCAGGCGTTTTCAACAAAGTATGAAAAAAGCTCGTCGGAGACGATGACTAAGCGTTTTTCCGGCTCCCAGAGCGGATCTGGGGCAATGTCTTTGAGCGCGGCAACAATATTTTCCGGAATGCAGCCTGTTTTGTCGAAACGGTATTCTTCGAGGACGACCGCGTTTTTCCCTGGGAAAACAACTGCGGAACCGGCGTAGCACTTTTCATTTTCGGGTTCCGGAATTTTGCCGAGATCTCTTCCCGTATCGCTGGCGAATTTTTTGAGAGCGTGCGGGCAGGTAATCCACGCAAAGCCGCCTTTGGCGGAGCGAAGCGGGAAGGCGAGGACGCGGGCTTCGCCGATGATAAGGGAGCCGGAACAGGCACTCTTATCGTCATCGCTGCTCCCGAAGAGGCGTTTGAGCTCGTTGTTTCGGATTTTCTTGGGCTTCCCGTTGGCATCTGAAATTTCGACGAAGTTTTCTTTGCAGTCGTTCCACAGATCGGCGAGGACGCCTTTAAGGGACGATCCGGGGATAATCGGCGTTTGGGTATGGCGTTCCCGCATAATCGGGGAGTCAACAACGCCGACGGAATTGCCGGCTCCGACATGAAGCGGAGTGCGAGTAAAAAGCGTAATGAGTTTTGTTTGCATAGTTTTTTTGTTCCTTTGTGTTGTTAAAGCAGATTAAAGATTCTTTCCGAATTCCCACGCAGAGCAGACTCCGAGTCCGTAGCCTTGCTCGCCGAGAAGGTCGGATTTTACCTTTCCGTGTAGGGCGGCATAGAGATTCTCTGCGTCTTCGGGGGACGCACATTCGAAATAGTAAACGCTGCCTGCGGGAACGAGTAGGCGCGTGGCTTTGGGGGCTCCGGCACCGTCGTTGCCGGAATTTTTCAATTTCTCGTCTGCATTGATTTTCCA
>CAZPYE010000006.1:17274-19741 GCA_964590115.1 uncultured Enterobacteriaceae bacterium | reverse complement strand
TCGAAGAAGTCCGAATTCTTTTTGATGTGTTCGCCTACTTTAAGCGCTTCGATTTTTCCTTCGAGATAGAGTTTCAGCCCTTCCTGGGAAATCCACTGCCCCAAGTCCTGTTTGGTCGGTTTGACTTCTTTCCAAAGTACGTATTTGAGCGGTAGCGGGAGGTTGCTTTTTCCGGCAGTTCCCGGATCGCACGGGAGCAACTGTGCCGGAATCAAATTCGTTGCGCCGTCTTTTTCTTCGGGAAGCAAGTCAGCGGGAAGCGGGAAGTAAATTTCGTCCTTCAATTGCGGGAACGGTCCGAGGGTTTTTACGCCGCCGAACACGGCTTTTGTGCGCTTTAACCGAGTGAAGTTTTTATCTTTTTCGCCTCTGCGCGAATGTTCGTGTTTCTTGGCGTATTTGGCTACGGCTTCTTCCGAGAAATTACGGTGGAATGCGGAAAGCACGGCTGAGTGCCAAACGGTCGGGAGCGGCCATTGCGCGCCGTTCCCGTCAGCAGCACCGCCGAGCGGACGTCCGTCGCGAAAATAGAGAACATCGCGCGGGGCAAGAACGATTTGATGTTTATAGTTCTTCATGCGGAAAATAGAATGATGTTAGTCGCGTTTGCGGTAGATGAATGCTGCGGTTAGGAAGAGCTTTACGAAGTCGTCCCAGCGTTGTTCTTGGGCAATTTCTTCGATGTATTCTTCGCAGATTTTTTGAATTTTGCTTCGGGATTCTTTGGCGGGAACCTGTCGCTCGACGACGGTTGCAAGTTCAGCTTTGAGAATTTCTTTGATTTCCGAGGAATCGATAGAAAGTTTATCTTTCTCAAGCGCATAAGGTGCGAGGTAGCCGGCAAGGGCGTAGGGGAAGCGCCCGGAGACAGTTTCGTCTTCCTGCCATTCGCAGAACTCTTTAAAACATTCGTGCGCTTTGCTGTCCCATTTGGCACCCCAATGGACGATTTCGCCGCCGTGTTTCAGAAGCGAGAACGCAAATGCTCCGCGACCGTAATCGTTTTTGGCGCGTTTCTCTGCGGCTTGGGCTTCCTTGACCATGCGTTGGAGCGGATATTTTTCGTGGGCAATGGCGATCCCGCAGGAAACGTCGGCTAAAATTCCGTTTTTGTCTGCTCCTACTTTTTCTTGGAACCTTTCCCGTAATTCGCAAACACAACCAAAGACTTTCGTTGCGGGAAGCATGGCAAGAACGTCGTCGCCGCCGGCGTAAACGAGTTGCCCGTCGTGATCTCGCACAATTTTTCCCGCGCATTCGTTGGAAAAAACTGCGAGTTTCCCGGAGAAAACTTTGTGATGAAGTTCTAAATCGGATTCGGTTCCGGCGAGTCTGCGTTCTCCGTCCATCCATTTCCCCATTTGGTCTCCGTCCATCGCAATAACGGCGACGTAAGGATTTTTGGCGTCGTCGGTTTCTTTTTCGTCTTTTGTTTTTTTATTCTTTTTGGCGATGTCGGGAACGGATTCATAAGTAACAGACTTGTAGAATTTTTCTTTCCTGCCTTTGAAATATTTTTCTCCGAGGTATTCTTCGTGCCAAAAGCGCTTGATGATTGAAATTGCACTGTAAGGACCTCCTTCCGGAAAAAGATCTTTTTGAAATTTCTCATCTCCGATGATTTCTTCTTTTCCCGTAAGAGCGTCTTTGGGTGTGCCTTCTTGATTGTCGTCTGTTACGAATTGGGCAAAGTCTCGCGTGTTTCTGCGTGCTGCGAGAAGCTTTTGGCAACGCTTGTAAGCGGCTTCGTAGTTGTTGCCCTCAATCGGAAGCGTTTGCCATGTGATTTCGGGAAGCAATTCGACTTGCTTGTCCCAACGAGTTTTCCATTCGTCTTCGGCGTTTTTTTCTTTTTTAAGGGATTCCCAGACGACATCTGCAATTTGTTTGAATTCTTCGCGGAAGGCTTTTTCTGCCGACTTCGCGCAGGTTTCTGCTTTGTCTGCGGGAACGATTGCCAAAAAGCGATTGGGCATTGCCGGATTAAGGAGGATTTCGTCCGCAGTTCCCCGGATTTGTTCTGTTTGGAGTTTGTAAACACCGAGCCCGGAAAGTTGCGGGAAGACGATCGTTTCGTCCACGGGCGTTCCCGCAGTTTCGATAAGGGCCTTGGCTGCGGATGCCATAAGCCATGAGAGCATGTAGGATCCGCTCCAAAGGTCGCGGGTTGAGCGGGCTGCGGCAATGAACGGTTGCACGGGACCGGCTTGAAATAAAACAAGAGTGGGATTATCCATGGAGGAATAGGGTTAAATTTATAGTCAATAATTCCTTTGAGAACATCAAGTTATACCGATATTTATTTCACCAATTCCTACCACGGACAACACTTTTCACACGCAAAAATCCGATACCGCAAATTTCTTGAGACATTGAGACGTTTCATCCGCGTAACAAACGCTTTTGTTTCTGATTTCATCGGTGCATAGACGTTTTGGGGCATGTTTGACGAATCGCAAAAGACACG
>CAZPYE010000006.1:0-17264 GCA_964590115.1 uncultured Enterobacteriaceae bacterium | reverse complement strand
CGTGAATTTTTGATTCACGGGCTTTTGAAAGTGGCGCCCCTTCAGGGATTCGAACCCTGGTCGCCTCAGTGAAAGCGAGGTGTCCTAGGCCGGGCTAGACGAAAGGGGCGTAAAACTGACTGTTTCAAGAGCATCTCAAAAACCGCGGATTCCGTCAAGCGCTTTTTTCATTTTTTTTTTTCAAAAGCAGATGCAAGCCGCACGAACCGCGATAAAAATGCGGTCTAATTGCGTAATTGACGTGCAGACGGTTTCTCAATTTTGATTTCGACGGAGGTTGCGGGAAGCTTGGCTCCGGAGATTTTCAAAGTCGCCTTGCCGGAAGAATCACGCTTGGAGCGCAAAATCACCTGCGCCATGCCGGAAAATGCCTTAATCGTGTCGCCTTTCATCGAATCGTGATCGGTCGGGTCTCCGTTGCACACGCCGACGATTTCGGCGTTCCCGCCGACGGTAAATTTCAGGCGGTTGTCGGCGGTCGGCACCTTGCGTCCTTTTTTGTCCTGAACGACAATCGTGACGTAGGCGAGATCGCGTCCGTCGCCGAGAATCGTGTCGCGGTCGACGGAAACCGCCATTTGCGCGGGAGCGTCGGTGGTTTCGACAACGTCTTCCGCCCATTTTTTCCCGTTTTTATAAGCGACGACTTTGAGCGTTCCCGGCTCGTATTTCACATCCGTCCAAGTCAGGCGGAAGCGTTCCCGCATATCGCCGTTCATGTCTTTTCCCGTAAGGCCCGCGCCTTTGTTTTTCTTGCGCTTTCCGAGTGATTTTCCGTTGAGGAAAAGCTCTGCAGAATCGCCGCTCGTGTAAACAAAAACGGGCGTAATTTTGCCTTCGCGCTGCCCTTTCCAATTCCAATGCGGGAGGATGTGCGCCATCGGCACATCCGGAATCCAGTGCGATTGGTAAAGATAGGTGCGGTCTTTCCAAAAACCGCAAAGATCGACGATACCGAAATACGAACTGCGGGAAGGCGTGCCCTGCGCGAGAATTTTCGCCATTTCTTCTTTGAGTTTTTTGATTTCGGCTTCGGACGCACCGCGAAAATCGTTTTCCGGCTTGCGCCCGAGATTCCACGGTGTCGGCTCGCCGAGGTAGTCAAACCCCGTCCAAACGTATTCTCCTGCGCAACGCGGTTCATCTTCGAGTGCCCCGAATTCGACGTCGGGCGCATAGGCCCAGCCCGGCGCATAAAGCCCGTAATCGCTGACTTGGCAAATTGCGAGATTGTCGCAGAAATTGCGTCGCCAGAACGGCGTGTAATCCTTGTCATCTTCCGGGAACGAATAAAACCCGCGCGTGCTTACGCAAGAGGAGGTTTCCGAAGCGACAAACGGCATTTTCGGATTTTTATTTGCAAAATCCTTGTAGTTATTCGGCTTGTAGTTAAAGCCGTAAACGTCGAATTCCTTTCCGAATCCGTTCCACGAGGCGCTCAAATCGTTGCACCCGACGGTAACGGGACGCGTCGTATCGTATTTCTTAAAAAGCGAAACAAGTTCTTTCGCGATTGCGATCCCGTCCGTTGCGCCCTGCTCTGCGATTTCGTTTCCGGCGGACCAGGCGATAACGCAGGCGTGATTGCGGTCGCGCATGACGAAATTGCGCACGTCGCGTTCCCGCCAATCGTTCCAGAAAAGGTTGTAGCCGTTTGCCTTGCCCTCCTTGAGGTGTTTCCAGCAGTCAAAAAGTTCGTTATCGACGAGAATGCCCATGCGGTCGCAGAGCTCGAGCAGTTCCGGTGCGGGCGGATTGTGCGAAGTGCGAATAGAATTTACGCCGAAGCTTTTTAAAATCTCGATTTGGCGCTCAATGGCGCGCGCGTGAACGGCACCCCCGAGCGGCCCCATATCGTGGTGCTGGCAAACGCCTTTGATTTGAACGCGACGATTATTCAAATAAAAACCGTCCGGCTTCCATTCGGCTTTACGCACACCGAAAACGGTGTCCTTGCGGTCCGTCGTCTTCCCGTCGATTTTCACCGTTGTGCGCAAAACGTAAAGCGACGGAGAAAGCACGTCCCAAAGCAGAGGGGAATTCAGCGAGAACTCGGCATCGACTGTTTTTTCCGTTCCCGCGGGAACGCTTACGGGGGCGCAATCCCGCGTTGCCAAGGGCTTGTCTTTTTTCCCGACAAGCGGATAAACGGCTTGTGAAATTTCGACGGTTACGGGAGCGTCGTCCGTATTGGCGACTGTCGTTGCGACGGAAATTTTCGCGCTCGAAGCCCTGTATTCCTTCTGCGGCTTTTTGTCATTTATTTTCTTAATCCCCTTAATTTCGGGAACGGTTACAAAAACGCCCCAATGCGCGATATGAACGGGATTTGCCTCAGTAATCCAGACGTGGCGGTAAATACCCGCGCCCGGATACCAGCGCGTGGAGTTTTGCTTGTTTTCCGCGCGAACGGCGACCGTGTTTTTCCCGCCGAATTTCAAAAACTTCGTGATATCGACGCGGAACGAGTTGTAACCGTATTTCCACTCGCCGGCGAGCTGTCCGTTGACGTAAACCTGCGGAGTCATCATCACGCCGTCAAAATCAAGAAAGAAGCGGTTTCCCTTCGAAGCCGCGGGAACAGAAAACTCCTTGCGATACCACCCGACGGCATCCCACGGGAGCGAGGCGGTTTGATTCGGTTTATTCGGCATGAAGCGGCTTTCCACGCCCCAATCGTGCGGAAGATCAATCTTGCGCCACTTCCCGTCCGGGTAGCCGGGCTTCGCGGCGTCTGCGCCGGGATCGCTTGCCGCAAAGCAATGTTCGTCGCCTCCGAACTTCGCAAAGCGCCAATCAAAGTCAAAGGTCTGCCGCTGTGAATACTTGACGGGTGCGGAGAAAAGCGTTCCCGCGAAAACCGTTGAGGCGAACGCGATAAGGGCAAGGGGTTTCGTTGAAATCATGCGGGAAATCTATCCTTTACCCCGCTTTGCGAAAACAAAAAAAAGGACGAAGCGGCAATGAATAACGAATAATGAATAGAGAATAACTCAATGCGAAGGTTTTTGCCTCCGGCAAAAAACCTTAAAGTGAGCATTATTCACTATCCGTTACTCACTGAGAATTTCTCCTTCACCCACGCGTAACCTTTTTGCTCAAGCTCGAGCGCGAGTTCTTTGCCGCCGGAATGAACAATGCGACCGCCGTCCATAATATGAACTTTGTCGGGAACGATGTAGTCGAGCAAACGCTGATAGTGCGTGATAACGAGCGCGCCGAACGCGTTCCCGCGCATACGGTTCACGCCTTCGGAAACAATGCGCAACGCGTCGATATCCAGCCCGGAATCCGTTTCGTCCAAAATCGCGTAAGCCGGTTGCGCCATCATCATCTGCAAAATATCACAACGCTTTTTCTCTCCACCGGAAAAGCCCTCGTTGACGGCGCGGGAGGTAAACTTCCTGTCCATCGCAAGCGCATCCATTTTCTCGTAAAGTTTTGCGTAAAACTCTTTTGCATTGAAGGGCGTTCCCGCGGGCTGGCGCGCCACCATCATTGCGCGAATAAAGTTCGCAATCGTAACTCCGGGAATTTCTACCGGATATTGAAATGCGACGAAGAGACCGAGACGCGCAATCTCATCGGGAGATTTCCCGAGGATTTGCACACCGTCGAGGTAGGCCTCGCCGCTCGTTACCGTGTAATCCGGATGCCCGGCGAGTGCTTTCGCAAGCGTCGATTTCCCCGTTCCGTTCGGTCCCATAATCGCATGCACTTCCCCTCTCGGAAGCGTCAGCGAAAAGTTTTTTAAAATTTCCCGATCTCCGATGGAAACGCACAGGTCCCGAATTTCTAAAATATTACTGTTCATGTGTGAATTGTCGGGCAATCTTATGCGAGAGACACGCGTTCCCGCAAATTGAAATTTGGCTCCGAACCCGTTCCCGCCCCGCGTCTCAAAAAAAAACAACTTTGCGTTCTTTATGTTTTTATAAAAAAATCGGACCCGATGAAACTCCTGCAAAAAAAAATCACACTCCTCGTTGCCGCCCTTTGCGCCTGCGCCGCCCCGGTTTTTGCCGCGACGGAAAAAACGCCCGGCAACATTGTCTTCATCGGAGACTCCATCACCAACGGCGGGAAATACTACGCAGGTCCCGTTGCGAGCTACCGCTACCAAGTCTTCAAGGCATTCGTCGACAACGACGTTAAATTCTCCCCGATGGGCATGACCCGAGGCGCCGCGTGGCAAACCGATGTATCCGCCCTCACGCCGAATTATCGCGGAGAAAAATTTGAAAACGTATCCGAGGCGGCCGCCAGCGGACGCGCCTATCAATACGCCGGGCACAGCAATGAAAAAATGTCGAGCGGGCGCGATTACAAGGGAGACCCCGGCACGGCGCATCCGGCAGCAAACCGAGGTCCCGTCACGCTAAAACTCGGACAGCCGAACCCCTTCATCAAAGACAAAAAAGATGCCCGCGACTCCTTTTACGACGGAACGAAACTGAAAAAATACACGGGCGACACCTACAAATCCCTCTACGGGAACAAGAAAGTTGATACGCTTTGTATTCTCATCGGAATCAACGACCTCTACGACGCATGGGAACCTCACGAAAAGATTGCAGAGCATATTCAAAACATCGTTTCCGCTTACCAGAAACACAATCCCGCCGTGCGCGTCCACGTCTTTGAACTGCTTCCGACCGGTGCCGATAACGGAACGGGAACGCACGGAAAAAACAACTTTTCCCCCTACAACGAATACCTTCGCGGCATCGTCTCCCGATGGAGCAAAGGGAAATCCGTCGTTACGTGCGACGACATCGCCCAAGGTTTTTATGCGGAAGACGGCTCAATGATTGATACGTCACGAGGAGCACACCCGAATGTACAGGGAGAGCTCATTGTCGGCGGCAACATCGCCCGAGTACTGGGTGTCGGACAGCGCACCGCAGGCCTGAAGCGGCTCACCCCGGACGCACTTCCGATCCGAATAAACCTCGCAGATGCCGCCAAGAAAAAGGGATGGAAGCTTGATGCGAAAAAACGTCTGACACTCTCCACGGATCTTTCCGGAGGAAGTGATTTCCGCCGGGAGTGGAAAAACGCAAAATCGACACGCGCCCATCCCTTCACGGCGGCGTTTAAATTCAAAATGAGCGAAACGGGACGGTCGGACAATATGCTCGGCATCATTTGCGGGAACGGCACCGATGCGGGACGCCTTCTCATCAGCGAAAGCGGCATTTATTGGAACGATACAAACACGCTTCTTTACGGCTCCAAGCCGGGGATCAGAGAAAATAGAGTTTTCACCAAAAAACCGGCAAAAATTCGGATTGTGTGGAAACAGAAGGACGAGACAGAGGGCGGGTTTTATGTTTGGCTCGAAGACCAGCTCATCGGCGAGGCACTTAAAGCTACATCCGACACAGCCGTCACAAACAACTACAAAAACACTTTTCTCATCGGAGACCTCGGTAACGACTACGCCGTCAATGCGACGATTTCCGAAATTTCCCTCGACGGGAACGCCGCGTATGCGCCTCCTGCGAATAACGAATAGAGCTCAGAGACGAGAGCTTAGGACTTAGAGGTAAATGTTAAAAGAATTAGGAATCAGAAAGATTACAATTTTTATTAACTCCTCATTGCGCGAAGTGCGAATAATAAGACTAAGCGCAAAACCCTAACCCCTCACCTTTTCAAAACGCCATGAAAACGCTCAGAGAGCTTTTCAAACACATTCCGGAAACGCAATTTTCGGGAGCAAACGCCGACAGCTGCCGTCCGGGAACGCTACTGACGGATTCCCGCCGTGTCGTTCCCGGGGCCCTGTTCTTTGCGATGGACGGTTTGCGCACACGCGGAAGCATTTTCGCAACGGACGCGGTAAAACGCGGTGCCTGCGCCGTTGTCGCCAAAAGCAGGTTGGATTTACCGGAAGGTGTCGCACAGGCGATTGTTCCCGACGTTGCAGAAGCTGTAGCCCTTGTAGCCCGAGAATTTTTCGACAATCCGATCGATGCGTTCCCGCTCGTCGGCGTAACGGGAACAAACGGGAAAACCAGCGTAACCTCCCTTGTCCGTTTTCTCATGTCGAGGCAATCCGCCGCCCCATGGGGACTTATCGGGACCGTGCGCTACGAACTCGGTCGCCGCAGCCTGCCGTCTTACAAAACGACTCCGGAGTCACTCGACCTGATGTCGCTTTTTGCAGAGATGCGCGATGCCTCCTGCGCAGGAGCGGCAATGGAAGTCAGTTCCCACGCGATTGATCAAAAGCGGGTTTTCGGACTTCCTTTTTCCGTCGTTGCATTCACAAATCTGACGCAGGACCACATGGACTACCACGGCGACATGGAAAATTATTTCGCCGTCAAAAGCCGGCTTTTCGACGGCTCGCAAGGAGCGTTCCCGCGAGCCGCCGTCATCAATGCGGATGACACCTGGGGGCAAAAGCTTCAGGAAAAACTTTCGCCGCAAACCCGCGCCGTCCCGTTCGGTTTCCGCAGAAAAAACACAGCACACGGGAACGCGGATGGATTTTTCGCGGAGGACATCATACTCGACGCAGGCGGAAGCGAATTTACGCTGAGTTGCCCCTCGGGAAAATTTCCCGTAAAGACACAACTTCCCGGAGATTACAACGTCAGCAATGTGCTTTGCGCCCTCGCGTTGGTCGGAGCTCTCGGCGGGAACGTCGAACTTGCGGCAAAAGACGTTGCCGAGTTTCCCGGCGTTCCCGGACGCATGGAACGGGTTCCCGGAAATCCCTTCCCGTTCGATGTCTTTGTCGACTACGCCCACACGGACGACGCGCTCGCAAACGCACTCGGAATGTTAAAGAAAATCGCCCGCGGACGTATACTTGTCGTTTTCGGATGCGGAGGGAATCGAGACCGCAGTAAACGCCCGAAAATGGTCCGCGCCGTGCAGTCTTTTGCGGATTTCGCATGGGCGACATCCGACAATCCGCGCAAAGAAGCGCCCGAGCAAATCTTCGAGGATATGAAGGGCGGAATCATCGCCCCGGAAAAAATAGAGTTCGAGCCCGATCGCAGACGGGCAATCGGGCTCGCTCTCGATGCCGCAACCTGCGGCGACTGTGTTCTCATTGCCGGAAAAGGGCATGAAACTTATCAGGAGTTTGCGGATATCACCTTGCCGTTTGACGACAAAGCCGTTGCCGGAGAGCTCCTTTCTTTGCGTTCGCATCGCCTCAAATAATAGGATTCCGGGCCCGAAAAATCCTTCCGAAATACACGCGGAAGGATTTTTTTGTAATAATTACAAATTTCCGGTTGACAGGTTTTTGTAATTATTACAAATTTATCGGCATACCAAGCAACATTTCACATAAAACAATCAACAAAACCTAAACAGAAAGTCATAAAACATCATGTCACTGATTAATAAAGAAATCGCGGACTTCACGGTCCAGTCCTACCAGAATAACAGCTTCGTACCCGTCTCCAAGAAAGACGTGCTCGGCAAGTGGAGCGTGTTCTTCTTCTACCCGGCAGACTTCACCTTCGTTTGCCCGACGGAACTCGAAGACCTCGCGAACAAATACGAAGAATTCAAGAAAATCGGCTGCGAAATCTACTCGGTTTCCTGCGACACGCACTTCGTTCACAAAGCCTGGCACGACGCGTCCAAGACGATTCAGAAAATTCAGTATCCGATGCTCGCCGACCCGACCGCGACACTCGCCCGCGCGTTTGACGTTCTGATCGAAGACGCCGGTCTCACGGAACGCGGCACCTTCATCGTCAACCCGGAAGGCAAAATCGTTTCCTACGAAGTCGTTGCCGGAAATATCGGTCGTAATGCGGACGAACTCTTCCGCCGCGTGCAAGCCCTGCAATTCGTCGCGGAACACGGCGATGAAGTTTGCCCGGCAAAGTGGCAACCCGGCGCAAAGACGCTGAAGCCGAGCCTCGACCTCGTCGGTGCAATCTAATTGAAGCAACGAATAGAGAATAATGAATAACGAATAATTCATTGCTGAAATTTTTGCCCCATTCGGGGCAAAAATTTTATACACGGAGTTATTCATTATTCACTACTCGTTATTATTTCTCCTGATTTTTCTTCCCCGAAAACGCTATGAATTCCTCTGAAAACATTTACGATGCCGTTGTTATCGGCGCCGGTCCCGCAGGACTCTCCGCCGCTATTTATCTTTCCCGCGCACGTTTCAGCGTCCTCGTTCTCGAACGCGAAAACATCGGCGGACAAATTACGATCACGGACGAAGTGGTCAATTATCCCGGAGTTTTACACACCTCGGGCAAGGCACTCACGGAAACGATGCGCAAGCAGGCGGAAAATTTCGGTGCGGAATTTCTTGTCGCCGAAGCGCGGGAACTCGATTTGTCGGGCGACGTAAAAACAATCAAAACCACGCGCGGCGAAATTCGTGCCCTCGGCGTGGTTGTTGCGGCGGGTGCGCGCCCGCGTTCGGTCGGATTCAAGGGAGAAGAAGAATTTCGCGGGCGCGGCGTTGCTTACTGCGCGACCTGCGACGGAGAATTTTTCACGGGAAAAGAACTGCTCGTTGTCGGCGGCGGATTCGCGGCATGCGAAGAAGCAATTTTCCTCACGCGCTACGCGAAAAAAATCACAATGCTCGTGCGTCGCAACGAATTTTCCTGTGCGCAAAGCGTTGTCGAAGAAGTTTTAAGCAATCCGAAAATTTCCGTGCGTTTCAACACGGAGCTACTCGAAGTTCGCGGGAACGCGGCCCCGGAAAGCGCGATCCTGAAAAACAACAAAACGGGAGAAACTGAAGAATTCCGCACGGAAAACGGAGATTCGTTCGGCGTTTTCGTCTTCGTCGGCTACGCTCCCGCGAGCGATTTGCTCAAAGACAAAATCGCCATCGACAAAGACGGATACGCCGTTGCCGATGCCGAGGGAAAAACCGAAATCGACGGGCTTTACATCGCAGGAGACCTGCGCCGCAAACGCCTCCGCCAAGTCGTAACCGCCGTTGCGGACGGTGCGACCTCCGCCACCGCACTCGAAAAATATCTGCCGGATGCCCGAAAACGCGCCGGAGTGAGCACGCGCAATGCAGGCGAAATCCGCAAAGCCGTTCCCGCAGAACAAAACGAAGCGCCGGACGGGAACGCCGGAGAAGAAACGGCATCCTCCGAGGGATCGTTTTTTGACGAAGCCGCACGCGCCCAGCTCCAAGCCGTTTTCGCGCGTTTTGAAAATAATATCGTGCTCGCGGCGGAACTCGACGACGCAAACCCGGTTTCCGGTGAACTCAAAAATTTCCTCGAAGAAATCGCGTCACTTTCGGAAAAAATTTCGCTGCGAATCGGTGCTCCCGAAAATGCGGACGCATCTGCACTGCGCCCGTGCGTAACGATTTGCGACACAAGCGGAAACTCGCGCGGCGCAACCTTCCACGGTGTTCCCGGCGGACACGAAGTCAATTCTTTCATCATCGCACTCTACAACGCCGCCGGACCGGGGCAAGCCCTCGACGAAGAAACGCGGGAACACATCCGTGCTCTCCGTCCGCAAAAAATCGAAGTTCTCGTTTCGCTTTCCTGCACGCAATGCCCGGAAGTCGTTACGGCAACACAGCGCATCGCACTCGAGAACCCGGGAATTTCGACCGATGTTTTCGATATCGCACACTTCCCGGAAATCCGCGAACGCTATAACGTCATGAGCGTTCCCGCGCTCGCAGTGAACGGGAAAATCGTCGCCTTCGGCAAAAAATCCCTCCCGCAAATCCTCGAACTCCTCGAGAAATAGACATTCCGGCAATGCGGATTTACGCAAATTTCAAAAAAACGCTTGCAAAGCGACAACGAAACCTGTTTTTTTAGCCATTCACATTTTTCAGCAACAATGAAAGCGACAATCATCACGCAAGGACGCCAATTCACCGTCAAGGAAGGCGATATTCTTTCCGTCAACCGCTATCCCGAAACGAAAGCGGGAGACACCGTCACGATTGATCAGGTCATCTTCGCAGGAGAAGGCGAAAACGCCAAGGTCGGCACGCCGACAATCCCGGGTGCAAGCGTCACGGCCAAAATTCTTGAAAACAAGCGCGGCAACAAGATCATTATCTTCAAAATGAAGCGCCGCAAAGGCTATCGCCGCACACGCGGTCACCGCCAGGAGCTCTCGGTCATCAAAATCGAGTCCATCAACGCGTAAGCGATTTAAAATTTAACAGAAAGACAAAAAATGGCACATCATAAGGGCGGAGGAACCTCTTCCAACGGGCGCGACTCGAATGCACAGCGCCGCGGTGTTAAACTTTACGGCGGGCAGTTTGCTCGCGCCGGCAGCATCCTGATTCGTCAGTGCGGCACGAAAATGCGCGCGGGTCAGAATGTCGGCATGGGTCGCGATTACACGCTTTTCGCACTCAAAGACGGCACGGTTGTTTGGGACAAAGCGCATCGCAAAGTCTCGATTGCACCGGTTGAAGCGTAATCGCTTTCTACAAAAAACAAAAAGCGCTCCGAAATTTCGGGGCGCTTTTTGTTTTTTTAACCTTCGGTTTTCAAACTTTATCTCGCTACCTTCTTTTTATCCCACGGAAGTTTTACGTCCACGGGAACGCAGTCCCAGATATTAAACGGCGTAAACATCTTCCCACGCCCGAGAATATCATTAGGATCGAGCGCTTTTTTCACGGCAAGCATTGCTGCGATTTCCGCAGGCGAATGTTGAATTGTAAGAAAAGGAGACTTTGCCAAACCGATTCCGTGTTCCCCGCTAATCACTCCGTCGAGCGCGACAACGGTTTCCATCACGCGGCGAATCGCAACCTGTGCGGCATTGCGTTCCCGATTGTTATCGCGATGAAACATTACGTGCACATGCAAATTCCCGTCAGCGGCATGACCGAAAATCGGCGTTGCGAGCCCGGTTTCTTCGGTTACGCTTCGCATCGCATTCAGCAGAGGCACGAAATTTTTGGCGGGAACGGCGATATCCTCATTCAATTTGGAATCGGCGAGCAAAAACATGGATTGAGAGCAAATTCTGCGCACTTCCCAAAGCGACTCCGCCTCTTCATCGTCAGCGGTTTCGCGAAATTCCGTCGCACGGGAACGCGCCCATTCCCGAACGCGATCGGCCTGAACGGAAACGCTCATCTCGTCTCCGTCCACTTCGATTAACAGCACGGCGGATTTTTTTTCAAAAAAGTTTTTTCCGCTGTAACGCTCGGCACAATCCACGGAAATCGTATCCAGAAATTCACATACAGACGGAACAATGCGCTCCCGCGACAGATCCTGTGCGGCCCGCAACGCCGAAGCATCATCCGCAAAGGCGCAAAGGAACGTATGCTTGGATTCCGGCCGGGGGATGAGCCGAAGCGTCGCACGCGTAATCACTCCGAGCATTCCTTCCGAACCAATCCATAAATCGCGCAGATTGTAGCCGCTGACGTATTTTTTCACCGAGCCGCCCCATCGCACTTTTTCGCCCGTCGGCAAAAAGCCTTCCAACGCGAGCACGTAATCGCGCGTCACTCCATATTTCGCGGCGTGCAAGCCTCCGGCGTTAGTCGCGATATTCCCGCCGATGGTGCAGTGTTTGACACTGGCGGGATCGGGCGGATAAAAAAGCCCGTGTGTTGCCGCGGCATCATTAATCTTTTGAGTAACGACACCCGGCTGAACGGTTGCCGTTCCCGCGACGGCGTCAATTTCAAGTTGAGTCCACTCCGCAAAAGAAAGCACCCAGCCGCCGCAGACCGGAGCCGCCGCAGCCGTCGTTCCCGTTCCCGCGCCGCGCACGCACACGGGAACACCGTTTTTGTTCGCCTCCAGCAAAACCGCTTCCACATCGGATTCGTCTCTCGGGAAAATGACGGCATCAGGAAGAAACGAAAGTTTCGTGTTGTCGAAAGATGCCGCAAAACGCGCATCGGCGTCCGTCCTAACGACGTTTTCGCCAAGCATGTTTTTCACAAACTCTGTCGCGGCGGAATACTTACTCATACCATAAAACAAAATGCTTTTCCGTGTGCCAAACGTCAACGCATGTTTCCGAGCACGACGGAAGTTTTTCGCATTGCGGGAATCCCCGGGAACGCGCATTTTTCTTCAAACTTTATGGCACCCGAGGAAAACAACGAACGGAGAACGCATATGTCCTTGGCAAAGACCGAAGGGCATCTTGCCGTCTGGGGCAATATACTGCTCGCCGGCTTCAAGTTTTTTGTCGGTTTTTTTACGGGGTCGCTCGCCGTCGTTGCCGATGCGTGGCACACGCTTTCCGACAGTTTGTCTTCCGTCGTTTTACTCATCGGATTAAAAATTTCCGGAAAGCCTGCAGACGCGGAGCATCCGTTCGGGCACGGTCGCGCGGAGCTCATCTCCGCAGTCGTCATCGGAATGATGCTTGCAGGTGTCGGCTTTGAATTTACCTGTAGCGGCATTGAAAAGATAATAAAACAAGAAGCGGCGACTTTCGGTTGGCTCGCCTACTCTGCGATGATTATTACGATCATCACTAAGGAAGCGATGGCGCAATACGCATTTTGGGCGGCAAAAAAAACGGGAATGATTTCTCTGCGCGCCGACGCCTATCATCACCGTAGCGACGCGCTCAGCTCTCTTGTCCTCCTCGCCGGCATGGTTGCGGCAAATCTTCTCGGGAACGACATATGCTGGTGGATGGACGGAGCTCTCGGCGCACTCATAGGCATTATACTTTTACGCGTTGCGTGGTCCGTCTTTAGGGATGCAGGCAACAAACTCCTCGGGGAAGCCGCCCCGGAAGAAATGAAATCCCGAATCCGGGAAATCGCCCGAAACATCGGCGGCAACGACGATTTACATCTTCACCACATTCATCTACACGCCTACGGCGCACACCGGGAAATCACGTTTCATATTCGTCTGACACCGGAAACGACGCTCCTTGAAGCACACACCTTCGCTTCAAAAATTGAGAAAGCAATTTCAGACAAACTCGGAATTGATGCGACAATTCACATCGAACCGATAAAAGACGAGAAATAGAGAAATTCGCATTTATTTGCGATTACTCGCACCTTCCCCTTCGAACGTATTGAATTCTATTTCACACAGGAAAATCCGACGGCTGTAAAAATCGCTTTGGTGCGAGCGACGGCATCTCCGGACGGCTCCGGTGTTTCCGCAAGCGGATCGCTCAATCCGAGTTCCTTCCACTTATACGCGCCGATTTTATGAAACGGAAGGACATCGACCCGCTCGACATTCCCCAGTCCCGCTGCGAATTCGGCAACAAGGCGCACATTTTCCCCATCATCCGTCAGCCCGGGCACAAGGACATAGCGTAGCCACACCTTTTTTCCCAAAGAAGCAAGCCGGCGGGCAAATATGAGCGTAGGCTCCAAATGCCCGCCCGTTACCGCACGATACGTTGCGGGAACGCCGGCTTTAATATCGAGCAGAACCAAATCCGTCTGAGCCAAATAATCATCGTCAACATTGGCACCCAGTGCGCCGGAAGTATCGAGAGCCGTATGTAGCCCCAGCTTTTTACACCCGCACAAAATAGCTTTTGAAAAAGCGATTTGAAAAAGCGGATCCCCGCCGGAAACGGTTACGCCGCCGCCGCTCCCTTTTAAAAAACCGGAATACCGTTCGATATCCGCAAGGACTTCGCCCGCCGTCATTTCCTTCCCGCGACGCACGAATGATGTATCGGGATTGTGGCAATATTTACAGCGCAAACTGCAACCCGAAAGAAAGACGATATAGCGGATTCCAGGTCCGTCCACCGTTCCGCAAGTCTCCACGGAGTGCACGAGTCCGCGAACGCAATCTTCGTTTTCATGCGAATCAAACGACATGGAATTCATTACACTTACAAAAAAAAAAATTGCGAATAAAAAAACGCTTGCACTTACCTCAATAAAAATTTTTACTGACCTTTCTTTAAATTAATTCGGAAATGAAAACAACTTTAGCGAAGACATCCAACGCCGCCGATAAGACTTGGTTCGTAGTGGACGCAACCGACCAGCCGGTCGGTCGCCTTGCCGTCAAAATCGCAACGATCCTGCGCGGACGTCATAAGCCGACTTACACGCCCCACGTTGACACGGGCGACTTCGTCGTCGTCATCAATGCCGACAAAGCGAAATTCACGGGCAACAAAGAAACCGACAAGACCTACATGTTCTACACGGGCTGGGTCGGAACCGCGTATCGCCGCACGGCTGAATTTATGCGCGGGCACAAGCCGGCATTCATTATCGAGCACGCGGTTAAGGGGATGCTCCCGAAAAATCGCCTCGCCAATGCGATGATGAAGAAGCTCAAAGTCTATGCCGGCTCGGAACACCCGCACGCGGCGCAGAATCCGGTTGAGTATAAAATCTAATCTCAGTTTTTTCAGAATATGAATAAAGACGTTCCTGTTTTTGTCGCCGTCGGGCGCCGTAAAACTTCCACCGCACGCGTTCGCGTTGCCAGCGGCTCCGGCAAGATTCTGGTCAACGACAAACCGGTCGAAGAATACTGCTTCACGGAAGCTCTCGCCAAGACCGCTACGCTTCCGATTTCCGTTGCCGGACTTGACGGCTCTCTCGATGTTGCCGTTCGCGTTAACGGCGGAGGCTGCAACAGCCAAGCCGGTGCGATTTCGCACGGAATTGCCCGCGCTATCGAAAAATACAATCCGGAACTCCGCACGGTTCTTAAGAAGGCCGGTCTGCTCACGCGCGACGGTCGCGCCAAAGAACGCAAGAAAAGCGGTCAGCCGGGCGCACGCAAACGCTTCCAGTTCTCGAAACGTTAATCTCGTTTCCGGGAAGCAAAAAAAACCGCACACTTTTCGATGTGCGGTTTTTTTTATTATCCGGGAAACACGATTCGCCTTTTTAAAATACGCCTTGCGCATGGAACGAATTCTTCCCCGAGGCGACATCTGTTCCCTCTACAAAAAACACGTTCCCGGCAATTTTTCCGCTAACCTGCAACTCTTCCCCGAACTGCATCGCGCGGTTGAAATTGATCTGCAACTCCTTAAAGCGCACGGCCCGCCCCACACTCCGGGAAACCCAGTCCGAAGAAAACTCTGCGTAATAGGAATTATTCAGGTGGTTGTTTAAATCAATGTGCGAGGCCCGAATCGCGTGAACCACCGGACTCCCGCAATCGGAGCAGGTAATTTTGCCCAACCCCGGAAAAAAATCCTCGCGAGACAGATTATTTACAATATCAAGGTCAAGGACACTCGCCGGCAACTTCGGCCGCAACGACGGGACATCAAGCGTCAGCCAAAAACTTGACGCCACCCCAAAGCGCTTGCCCGTTGTCGCGGAAGACAAAATGAACTGCCTCTTGGCAAAAAGACGCTCCGCCCCGTTCGGATAAGTCTCAATCCGGACGACATCGTCATAACGCGCCTCGGACTCCAACTTTAACTTAATTCTCGAAAGCACCCAAATCAGGCAACGTTCCCGCACGGCAGAGATTCCGAACCCCATTTCCTCCGCATGCACGGCCGCGACATGCTGAAGATAATCAAACCATATCTGCTGCCGTAAGAATCCGTCCGGACCGCATTCGTTCATGCGGACGGGAATATCAAAAACCAAAACTTTTTCGTCGCTCATGGGCGGAATCTTATCGCCTTCCGCCGACGAAGAAAATCCAAAACACCGGAATACGAAAATCAGGAAGCCAGGAAATCACTCATCTCAACAACCCGCTTCTCTTTTCGCGAAATCTCCGCCGCGAACGCAAGCGCATGTGTCTCCAGCGATATTTCCGCACCGGAGACAATGTCGCGGGAACACCCCGTACGAACCGCTTCTATAAACTCGTCGAGCAGGTTAAAATCGCCGCCGCCGTGCTTATCGGCGACAGCCGGCGCGGGAACGCAAACCTCTCTCGATTCACCCGTCAAATATGAATAAACGGAAAGCCGCTCCCCGTCGCCGTAAATTTCCCCGAGCGACCCGAAGATTGTAACTCGCCGATCCCCGTATTTCGAACAACCGGCAAGCGTAAATGCTGCGGTTGCTCCATTTTCAAATTCAACATTTACGACCTGATGATCCGCTACGTCATTATCGCACGCAAACACGCATCGTCCGTAAGGCCCCGTCCGCAGACTCTCGAGGAGTCTCTCCTCGGTCGGAGTTCCCGTAACGGACTCCACATACGCCCCGGTATCCCCGGAACGAATACGCTCCAAATAAAACCTCGGAGCGGAATACGGGCAACACGACTCAAGCTTACAATCGATACAGCGATCCGAAGCGCCCTCCGGACGATTTTCTTTTTTAAAAAACGTCAAAGAACCGAAGGAAGAAACACGCGTCGGTGCCGCACCGACAATATAGCGAATCCAATCCAAGTCGTGCGTCGATTTAGACAGCAACACCGAGGACGAATCCGCCTCCCGGCGCCAATTCCCGCGCACAAAAGAGTGCGCGAAACGCCAATGCCCGACCGGCTCAAGGTGCTGGACGGAGAGAATCTTTCCGATAGCGCCACCCGCTATCAGAGACTTCAGAGTCCGGGTAAACTCCGTATAGCGCAAGACATGGCAGACAGAAAAAACGATTCCGTTTCGAAGCGCAGAATCGACCAATTTGCGACACCCGGCAAGATCCGGCGCGAGCGGTTTCTCCAAAAGGATATGGTATCTTTTTCCGGAAAAGGCAAGTGTCGGCTCCAAATGCATTCGGTCTTGCGTGGCAACAATGACGGCATCGGCAAATTTCGGACGCTCGGCGAGCTCCCGCCAATCAGAGACGACATTGCACTCGGGAACAGCGTGCATTTTTGCAATTCTTTCCCGAAAAAATTCGCGCGGTTCGGCGACGGCGACAACCTCCGCCCTATCGGAAATTTCCCTTAAAAGCCGAGCGTAAATCGTGCCGCGTCCGCCGCCGCCGACAATAATGACCGAAACTTTCTTCACCGTTCTATAAAATCAGAAATTAGGAACCAGAAACGGGAAAGCGCATTTCCCGATTTCCGGTTCCTAATTTTTGATTTCTAATTTCTTAATTAGCGCGTGAACTTACAAACACCGTCGATAAAGGTCTTCGTAACGAGATAATCGTCTCCGAGCAGGACGAAGTCCGCCGCGTAACCCGGAGCGATTTTCCCGATGTCGTAAAGACCGAGCGATTGAGCCTGATTCCAAGCCGTTGCCTTGACGATTTCGCTGAGCGGCAAGCCCGTAATTTCACGGATATTGCGGATGCCGAGCGAAAAGTTCAGTGTCGACCCCGCAAGATTACCCGACATCAGACGCGCCTCGCCGTTTTTGACCATAATCGGCAAGCCGCCGAGTTGCGACGGTCC
>CAZPYE010000005.1:0-46203 GCA_964590115.1 uncultured Enterobacteriaceae bacterium | reverse complement strand
AGCTCGACTACGACAAAGGCTATTGGCCTGTAAAAATCACGTCGAACCGCGACGCGGATTTGCTCAAATGGATTGAAGAACGCATTTGGCTCGTCCCGCTGTACCCGCGCCGTGCCGAATACGACGTTTTCGCGGGAACGGACGTTAACGCGGCAAACGCAAAGGCACTTGCGGATGCGACGGAAGCTGTGTGGAGCGCGCTTCTTGCAAAAGACGCGACCGCTTGGGGCGCGGCAACAACAGCGGCGTTTGAAGCGCAAATTGCGATGTTCCCGAACATGGCACCGCCCGACGTTCACGAAATGATTGCCAAATACGCCCCCGTCTCCCTCGGACACAAAATCTCCGGAGCCGGCGGCGGAGGCTACCTCATTTTAATCTCCGAAACCCCAATCGAAAACGCACTCCAAGTGCGCATCCGAAGGTAAGGAATAAACTCTGCTATTCCGACAAGGTCTCAAAAATTCATGCCCCGCACACAAAATATTGTTATCTGTATTGAGGGAAGCATCGGAGACACCTGTGCCGTACTCCCTCTTATTTCTGCCGTCAAACGGCATTTTCACGATCGTCAAGTTGGAGTTGTTCATTTCGGCCAAGGCTCAAAGATTTCAGAGTCAATTGTTATGGGAGGAATACCGTTAGCCGACTTTTGGCTGACATACCCGCAAAGGCAACGCCCCAAATCGTGCCTGGGAAAATTTTCACAAAGGGTCAGACACCTGGCACACAAAATTGCGTTGTTTACTGAACTACGTAAAAAGAATGTTGGCACACTGGTATTCTGCTATCAACTGTTCACATATTCCGAGCGGACGGCCGCAAGAGAAATTCGCCGCATTCGTCGATTTGCCCGTATAGCAGGAATACGCCAAATTCTTGCTCTCCCCGAAGTGTCAGATATTCTCCCGCTGTCCGGAAACAAGAATATTACCGATCGGATTGCGGTTTTTTTGAAAAAGGAAGGAATCTCCGTTGAGAATCTCAGCGAATTTAACTTTCCTTTGTCCCCTAGGGAGCAAGAAGATGCGGAAATACTCGCACGCAATCTGCCTATTCCTCCGGGAACTTCCCCCATTGCCGTTTGTATCGGAGGGAAAAGTGAATGCAATTTCTGGTCGATTGAGCACTGGAAAGAAACGCTAAAAAAATTGTACAACGAATTGAACGTTTTTCCTATTTTCTTCGATGCGCATTCAAACGAACCCAAAATTCGGGGAATCACAAAATACATAAATATTCCCACGGTTTTCATTTCCGAAAAAAACACTCCCTCGCTAAAGGTCTCCGCCGCACTAATGCAGAGTGCTTGCAAGCTTTATCTTGGACACGATACCGGAATCCTTCACCTTGCAGCACTTGCCGGACTTCCGATTGTGGGGATATATAGCGCGCACGATCATGACGGACTTTGGTTTCCTTTAAAAAAAAGCGGAACAAGGAACGTTATTCTTCGAAAGAAATGTGCATGCGAAGGATGCGGACTTTCGGTCTGCAATCGAAAAAATTTTTGTATTCGTGCAATTCTTCCCGATGAAGTGTTTGCCGCGGCAGAGTCCACACTACACTCTTTATGATGAATTCGTCTTTTTCAGAAAAAGCCATAGCCATTACGGAGAGGTTTATTTTTCCGGTCCTCCTTTTTGGAGCAGCGTTTTATTGGTTGGGAGCATTTGCTGAATGCGGCTACATCCCCCGATCCGGAAGGATCGAAAGCCAAATAAACGCATTTGCACTCCTTATTCCCGCAACGGTTTTCCTTGTTAGACGGAAAAACCCGTTCCCCAAAGACGCGCTTCCGTTCCTCTTCCCTGTAATACTGTTCGTAGGGCTTGTTACACTCTCCTCTATTATTGCCCTCTTTCAGCAAAAAATAGAATTTTCGGATTTAACAGCAGGCACAAAGATTCCCGTCACGGTATGCCTAATTTCGTTTCTGCTAATCCGATCGTCGCAAACAGCAATCAAGATTGCCGTCGCCGGAGCCGGAATTCTTGCTCTTTCTGCCTGTATCTATGAATATTTCATTTACGAGGGAACTACTTTCCGATTCCTCTTTTCAACCAATCCGAACACGCGTGGAATTTCCCTCATGTTCCTTGCGGTTTTCATGCTCTATTTCTCGTTTACAGCATCGCGAGACAAAGAAGGATACATTTGGATTTTAGGCTTTTTTACATTGGAAGCACTTATTGTGTTAACCGGTTCAAGAGGCGCATTTCTTGCCATCGCTGCGTTTTTAAGTGTCGTGAGTATCTTCAAAATAAAACAACTTAGCACCTGGCTACACCTCATCCTTTTCATAGGGGTATTTTTGATGACGACAACGTATTCATCCGGCATCATCATAAGTAAAACTATAACAGAATTTGAATACGATAACGACAAGCCTCTTCGGATAGAGTTCTCTTCTCGCGAAAACATTCATCGAGCTTCATGGGAACTCATTAAAGCAAGCGATTTTTGGACAGGACTCGGGATCGAAAATTTCAAAAAAAACAGCCCGTGGCGAGACCATGAAGTTATCCACCACCCGCACAATATGTTTCTCAATTTTTGGGTAAATCTCGGAATGCTTGGGCTTTTCGCAATCACCGCCCTCCTTGTCGGACTAAGTTGTTGGAGCCTCCACCAGACAAGACTCTTAAGAATCAACGGGAAGACAAATCCGGCATCCACGTTCATGTTCGCAGTTCTCATTGGGTTCACCGCGCGCAATATGTTTGATGCCTCTTTTATCGGAGCAGGACGTGTTCAGCCGGAAATGCTATTTTTCACTTTGTGTTTCTTCTTCTTTGAAAACAGAAAAGCAACAAACATCCCCCAATCTGTATGCGCCAATGTTAGTAATGAAAAAAAAATAGCAAAGCTCTCTTCAATCGTCATATCATGAATAAATTATTTGCATCTCTTGTTTGTCTCTTGGTCTTTGATAAAGAAAAAAGAAACGCGCTCCGGCACAGTTTAACCTCTAAAATTTCTATTTCCGGAGAGAAAAATATATTTTCTCACAAACGAAAATTCGGAGGAGTGGTTAGAATTTCAGGACGAGGAAACACAATCATATTCAAAGGACAACGGGCAGATCCACTTCTATTCAAAATTCAAGTCTACGGGAACGATAACGTAATCGAAATCGAAGATAACGTTATTACCTCTACCCGATGCTCCATTGCGATTGGCACTAGCGAATTTCCGTGCAACGGAGCAAAATTGATTATCGGGGCAAACACTCAGTTCAATGGAATCAATTTTCAAATAATGGAAGATAATAGTGAAATCTTAATCGGGGAAGACTGCTTGTTCTCTTGGGGCATTGAAGTATGGTCAACCGACTCTCATGCCATTTTAGATTCACACGGAAGCGTTAAAAATATCGGAACACACGTTCATATCGGCAATAAGGTCTGGGTTGGAATGGATGCAAAAATCGGAAAAAACACAGTAATCGGAGACGGCTGCATCATTGGTTGGGGAAGTGTGGTCACAAAAGCGTTTCCGCAACCCAATTGCGTTATAGCCGGCAATCCGGCAAAACTCGTAAAAACCGACCACACATGGGACTATCGTCCTCCACATAAATTTTTTTCTGCTCCGGCCCCAGCAACAGAGGAATTATAACAACATCTCGAACACAGCCTTCAACAATACTCAACATGAAAATCTCAGTCATAACCGTTTGCTACAACGCGAAAGCAACCATTGAGCGTACACTTCAATCCGTAACACAGCAATTCTATCCGGATAAGGAATTCGTTGTTATCGACGGCGGTTCCACCGACGGGACTCTTGAAATTCTGAAGAAATACGCCGACAAAATAGACGTCCTCGTTTCCGAACCGGATAAAGGTATCTACGATGCGATGAACAAAGGCATCGCAAAAGCATCCGGCGACTATCTGATATTCATCAATGCGGATGACTATTTTTACGACGAGTTCGCCTTGGAGCGCGTTGCTCAAGCGCCTCTGGCAGACTTTATCTTTGGAGATCAATACGACGAGGAAGACGGCGTGCGCACGCTCTCGGGCAACCTTGATGCGCTCGACGTTTACCACATGTTCCGGGGATATTTTGCCCACCAATCCATCTTGGCAAAACGGGAACTCTTCCAAAAATACGGGAACTTCGACTTAAGCTATAAAATCTGTGCCGATTGGGACTGGATTTTACGCTGTCTCGTAAACGGAGCGACAACGACAAGGATAAATAGCCCTATCGCCGTATTCACCGTCGGCGGTGCCTCCGGAATCGCCGGGAAAAGAGGTCTGCTCTCACGGGAACGCAAGCAACTGATAAAAAAGAACCTCGGATTATTGCCTGTTGAAAACGCGCTGATGAAAACGGAAAAAATTTTCCGGAATCTACTTCGCAAGTTTGGATTGAACAAAAAAATCGACCGCGCAATACGAACACGACTTCTAAGCAAATACCCGCCCAAAAATCTCTAAGGCATAAAAGTCGACATGATATTCAACTCTTTCGAATTCGGAATTTTTCTACCAATTGTGCTCCTTGCCTATTGGTATATCTTTAGTAAAAGTGCTACAAAGCAGAATCTGTTTCTACTTGCCGCCAGTTGGTTCTTTTATGCGTGGTGGGACTGTCGTTTTCTCGGATTACTCATTCTTGCGGGAATGATTTCCTACCTTTCTGCGACGCGCATAGACATAGCCCAAAACAATCCGTTCGCCCGTCGTGCATGGTTGTTTTTCGGAATTCTGAGTAATCTCGGAGTGCTTGGTGTCTTCAAGTATTATGATTTTTTTGCACAATCATTCGCAGACGTGTTTTTAGCAGGGAATTCAGAAGGAATGCTTCTCAATCTGATTCTACCCGTAGGGATCTCGTTTTACACCTTTCAAGCAGTCGGATACTGCGTAGACGTATTCAGAAAAACTGTTCCCGCCGAACAAAACCTGCTTCATCACTTCACGTTTATCAGTTTCTTCCCGCAATTACTTGCGGGACCGATTGGACGTGCCCAAAATCTGATTCCTCAATTCACAAAACGACGAATATTTGATTCCGTACTTGCGACAGATGGTCTACATCAAACTCTTTGGGGGTTGTTCAAGAAGATGGTTGTTGCGGACAACTGTGCATCGATTGTCAACTCCGTTTGGGGTAGTGGAATCGAAAATGCGTCAGCAAGCACGCTCGTCGGAGTAGCGATACTTTACTCATTTCAAATTTACGGTGATTTTAGCGGGTACAGCGACATGGCTGTCGGCACGGCAAAACTCTTTGGGATCCGACTTGGCGATAATTTCCTATTCCCTTACTTCTCTCGCAATATCCGGGAGTTTTGGCGCCGTTGGCATATTTCTCTCAATACATGGTTTCGCGATTTTGTCTACATTCCACTCGGAGGGTCTCGCAACGGTCGCGGAAAAACACTCCGCAATCTCTTTGCTGTTTTTGCCCTGAGCGGACTGTGGCACGGCGCGAACTGGACATTCATTGCATGGGGTGTTTTTCATTGGCTACTCTTCATTCCACGTAGCTTTTTCAAATCTCCAAAAAATGAATCCAACATTGTTGCCGACAACAGATTTTTCCCGTCTTGGCGGGAACTCGGACAGATGCTGACGACCTTCGTTTTCGTCACAATCGGCTGGATCTTCTTTCGGGCAACACACATTCAAGAAGCATTTTGCTTTATCAAAAACTGCTTTTCGCCATCGTTAACAAGTGCGCCCGATTTTAGCGGAACGCCGTTTCTCTTCATCTCAATCATGCTAGTCGTGGAATGGATTCAACGACACGGAACTCATGGCCTTTATCGGTTTTTCCCATTCCCACGCCCGATTCGCTGGATTCTTTATATCATTTTCATTTTTGTCATTGTTCAAAATGACGGAATGCAAGAAAACTTTATTTATTTCAAATTTTAAGATATGGATGCACAAAAGGCTAAAAATCGTTTTTTCAAAAAATTATTACTATTTTTGGGGCTCTTCTGCGCAACCGCCTCTTGCATTCCTACAATTGTTATATGGAAAATGCACACACATACGTTCCCCATTCCCGAAAATCCAAAAATTCTTTTTCTCGGAGACTCTCATATCGCACAAGGCGTAGACGACAGTATAATCCCAGACGCGTTTAATTCATCAGTCAGCGCAGACACATATTTGACAGGATTTCTACGTTTGAAATTACTTCTTCGGGACAACCCGAGTATTCATACTGTCGTCCTCGGTGTATCCCCATACTCGCTTTCTAAAGGGGCGGACGAAACCATGTTTCGACCCTCTCTCATTTCAATGAAAGTACCCTATTATCTTCCTCATTTTGGCATCGATGAATGGCACCTTTACCTTTCCCGCGACGCGAAGAATTTCCTTAGATCCGTATTCCTTGCCCCAAGTGAATATCTACGGAGCAGTAAATTGAATAACAAAAAATATTTTAAAAAACTCGGAAAATTCAACCCTCGTCCATACCAATCCTTAGAGAAGGCAATAGCAGGAACAGAAACACTAGAAAAACCTGCCTTTTGGGGAAATTCCGCCGAATTAGATTACCTAAAAAAAATTTGTATTCTTTGTCAGAAAAAAAACATTAGGCTTATTTTTCTAAACACGCCTATCTACAATGCAAAAAAGTATCTAGACACCGATAACTTTTACAGCCTACTCAAAGAACACTTTTCTGAGATTGAGCTATGGGATTACATGGATCTAGAAATCCCCAATACTCATCGCGAAGATATCAATCACTTAAATGAACAAGGTGCACGCGGATTCACCAAGCTCCTTGCAAAGAGACTCGCAACTCCAGCCGACGCGAAAGTTAAATAGCTTTTCGTCATACGGCTCAACCTCCTTGCATTCGGTAAGATCCGGTCTCGGGGAGAATATATTTACAAAGAAACCTCTTCCATTTTTCTAATAAAATACTATTATTTAATTAAAAAAATGGAGTTTAAGAATAAAATAATATCATTTATTAGAGATTCGGCTATAAGCGAACCGGAGTTGCTTACGGCACTCGCAAACAACGTAAAATCACGGAGGCTCGAAAGAAATCTCACCCAGGAGGAGCTTTCCCGAAAACTCAATATTTGTCTTCCGACCTACCGAAAATTCGAGCAAACCGGAAATCTTTCCTTAAAAAATTTTATAAAAATCGCGATTTTTTTTGAAGAAGCACCGAAGATAAAAAATCTTTTTACACAACCTCATTACGAAACGATTGAAGAAGTATTGGAGGCAAGTAAGCCGCCGAGAAAGCGAGCACGGAAATAAAAATGAAATCGCCGGCACTTATTGAGGTTTTTCAAAATCAAAACCGCGTCGGGAAACTCACACTGACACGAGACGGCGTTTGTGCGTTTGAATACGATCCGGAATTTCTTGTCCGCGGGTTTTCTATTTCCCCCTTTGTTCTCCCTCTCGAAAAAAAAGTTTTTATCGCGGAAAAAACTCCGTTCTTCGGAAATTTCGGTGTGTTTGATGACAGCCTGCCCGACGGCTGGGGTAGCCTCCTCCTGGAACGTTATCTGCGGGAACGCTTCGGGATCGTAAAACCTCTAAACATTTTACAAAAGCTGTCCCTCGTCGGTAAGACCGGACGCGGCTCTCTGGAATATTTTCCGGATGAAAGTTTTTCGTCCGATACAAATTTTTCGGATTTCGATGAAATCGCCCGGCATTGCGCCGACCTTTTGGAGGAAAAGGAAATTTCGGTAGAAGATTTGGAAACGATTTACAATGCCGGAGGTTCCTCCGGCGGAGCGCGTCCCAAAGTTTTTGCCCGAATCGAGGGAAAAGAATGGCTTGTCAAATTCCGGGCAAGTGCCGATCCGAATGATGTCGGGGCGATAGAATACGCCTATTCTATTCTGGCAAAAAAATGCGGCATAGAAATGCCGAACACACAGCTAATCCGAGGAAAATACTTCGCTGTCGAACGTTTCGATCGTAGCGAGAGCGGAAAAATCCACACGATTACGGCATCGGGTCTGGCGAACGCTTACTACAGGATTCCGAGCCTGGATTATACCGACTTGCTCCTCATCACCCGGACGCTAATCGGAGAACATTCGGCGTTGGAACAAATGTTCCGCAGAATGGTTTTTAACGTCCTCATCGGCAACAAGGACGATCACTCAAAAAACTTTGCTTTCCAACACATCAACGGTGCTTGGGCGCTTGCGCCCGCCTACGACATTCTTTCGAGCGAAGGATTTAACGGACAACACACGACCGCGATCAACGGAAAAGGAAATCCCGAAAAGAGCGATATAATCGCTGTGGGAGAACGCGTTGGTTTTTCGAAGAAACAGGCAAACAGGATTTTCGACGAGATTCGGGAAATTCTCGAACAGAACCCGAACCCTCAAAAATTCTGAATGAAAAGTCGTCGTCTCAGCCGACTTCGGGGAAGGAGTCGAGCGTCCGGCGGAAAGTGAAGTGCGAGCCGTCGGCGCGGGTAAATTCCGGTGCCCGCGTTCCCGTAATCGGTCAAAAACGCCGCAACTAAATTTATCCGTTATAAACAACAAAAACACACTACTCCTGTTATTTTGTTTGCCATAAACTACAAAAACGAACATTTTCCGTTTTATGGAAGTTATCGAAAGGAAGTTTTATACGCAGAAAATTGAACCCTACATTAATGCCGGCCTGATCAAGGTGCTTGTCGGGCAGCGACGTGTCGGGAAGAGCTGTATTATGCGTCAACTGAGAGACAGACTTGCCCAAGACAGCGACACTCGTTGTATCTACATCGACAAAGAAGATTTCGCTTTTTCCGGCGTTCAAACGGCAAAAGATCTCATTGATTGCGTGGAGGCACAACTTAATCCCCGGAAAAAAAATTTTCTCTTTATCGATGAAGTCCAGGAAATCGACGAGTTTGAAATTGCGCTGAGAAGCCTTCACGCGAAATCTCAGTGCGATATTTTTTGTACGGGAAGTAACGCCAAAATGCTTTCCGGAGAACTCGCAACCGGGCTTTCGGGGCGCTATATCGAATTTGAAATTCACGCCTTGGACTACACGGAATTTCTCCGGTTTCACAAACTTGAAGACACAGACGAATCCCTGAGCCTGTATTTTTCTTACGGCGGGATGCCGCATTTAGCCCGGCTCGGACTGAATAGCGAACTTGTAGACGAATACCTTCGAAATCTCTACTCGACAATTCTGCTCAAAGACATCACGGCTCGTCTCGGACTCCGTAACGTTCATTTTTTGGAACAGCTTTCCTCTTTTGTAGCAGACAACACCGGAAGCCTTTTTTCTGCAACAAGCATCAGTAAATATTTAAAATCTCAAAAAGAGCACATCCCGACCTCAAGCGTTCTTCACTATTTGAGAGCCATGCAAAACGCCTTCATTATCAATCGGATTCCGCGCTTTGATATTCGGGGAAAATCTTTTTTTGAAACACAGGAAAAATACTATTTTGAAGACATCGGACTTCGCAATACGCTCGTCGGGAGAAATCTTGCCCGCGATATCGCAAAAATTGAAGAAAACGCCGTCTATCTCCATCTTCGAAAACTCGGCTACAAACTATCCGTAGGAAATCTGGGAAACACGGAAATCGACTTTGTCGCGCAAAAAGGAAGTCAACAACTCTACTTTCAAGTGTCCTACCTCATTGCCGACGAAAAAACACGACAAAGGGAATTCGGAAATTTGAAGAAAATTCCCGATAATTTCCCCAAGTACGTCATATCCATGAATCCCTTTAACTCCGGCGGGAACGAAGACGGAATTATACACTGCCATATTCGGGACTTTCTGAAGAAGACGGATTTTTAAATCCTCTCCACAGGGCGAACACTCAGGGGAAAAATCGGGCAGGCAAGGACCAATCCCGCCCTACGCAATTTCCGGGAAGGAATCGAGCGTCCAGCGGAAAGTGAAGCGCGAGCCGTCGGCGCGGGCAAATTCCAGAACCCACGTCCCCGCGGGAACGTCTTTCACGCGGCGCACAAAACGCGTTCCCGCGAGTTGCGAAAGCAATTTTTGCAAGGCATAAAACGCCGCACGCGGACGCGGATTTTCCGGATCGGCATCGTCCACCAACCCGAATCCTCGGTGCAGAAGGCGCCACCAATACGCCCGCGAAACGTGTCCGCTCGCAATCGCGAGCAGAAAATAGCGGCACATAAACTTGGCGCAATCGTCCTCGGAGACGCGCGGCGGTTCCGTCGTCCACGGAGCGGCGGGGCGCGTTTCCCACGGACCATGCATCACAAACGGAGAATCGATCGGCCCGTAAACTCCGGCATCCAAAAGCGGCCAATTAACTTCGGAAACGATAATTTTTTCCTGCGGGAAGCCATACGTTTTTGCAAACGCCCGGTGAATCGCAAATTTTTCGACCGAATCAAATTTTCCTTGGAAATTCTCCGGAGCCCCGCGCCGATCCACATATAAATGCTGCGAGAGCGCATGAAACGTTCCCGCGGGAACGCCCGACATCAAGCCCGGAAGCGTATGCAGATCAAAGTCGATGCACGACGGCCCGGTCAGTTTAATTTGCGGGAACCGCTTTTTCGCCTCAATCGCCGGTGCCAGCAGTTTTTCGTAGTCCGAAAAATCCCACACGCCCCATTTCCCGCGATTTGTCGCGTGTCCGATTTCATAAAAATCCGCAAAATCGCAGGTTTTTTCGACAACGGCAAAAACCATTTCACGCCAACTTGCCGCATTGCGAATCGCAGCGCGATCCTGCACGAGCGCGAAAGCGACGGCGTTCCCGCGCGCGCGAAGTTCTGATGCACGCATGCCGACTTCGCACCAATGCTCCCGCCCTTTGTGGTGATACGCACGCAACAGCACGGGAAGTTTCGTTCCCGCCGATTTTTCCAGCTCGCCGAGCCAATACAGTTGCGCGTTCCACGTTGCATCGACTTCGAGCGACAAACCGATCGTTCCCGCCGCGTCAACGGGCTCGCCGAAAGAACGCGCCGAGAGCTCTTTGTAGTTTTTCCAAAGCGCGTTCCCGCGAAGCAAAAATTCTTTCGCAATTTTCAAAATATTTCCCGGCGAACGGAATTTTCTCCTCTCCTTCGACATATAAGCGGGAATCGCCTGCTCCGAGCGACCGTCCCAAATCCAAAGCTCCTTGCCGAGCGGAAGAACATCCGACGACGGCGAAGCCTGCGCAATCCGGCGTTCTTCCCGGCGAATTTTCCACTCGCGAATCGGGTGCCGCCACGGACGCAACGCCGAATGCCGCTCAAATGCCTCGCGCTCTTTTTTCTCCGCCAAATGAAAAGCTCCCGGCTCCCCGTAACCCATGTAATACATCGCGTGAAAAACGCGCCGGAAATCCGACGGCAAATCCAGGCGCGCCAAGTCGCGGCCGCGTTGCTCGTCCGTCAGCGTTCCCGCGGGGAAAATCCGCACGCGGTCCAAGTCGATCAGCAAAACGCTCCAATCGCCGGACTCCGTTTTTTTCATCGCGATATTCTGGTTGCCCAAATCGCGGTGGATAATTCCGCAATCGTGCATCGCGCGGCACGCGTCCGCCGCCGCCTGCATCAGAGACATGAGCGCTTCACAATCCGGATTTTTCGCGTAAATGTGAAAAAGCTCGTCGCGGAAATTCGACATCGCGGGAACGAATTCCGTAATCAGGCGACTTTCGAGCAAATGCCCGTTCCCGTCGCGGCGCTCCGCCACGGCAATCGGCGCCGGCGTGCCCACGCCGTTTTGTTGCAAAATCCACGCCGCGCGAAACGCACGAAATGCTTTCGAGCCCTTTTCTTTCCCGTCAAAAAATTCCCGCAGACGTCCCGGCGAACGGTAGGTTTTCACGACCACGTCGCACGCGTTCCCGCCGGCGCACGCACACGGCACTTTGACCACGCGTTCCCGCCCCTGCTGGAGCAAAACCGCGTCCGCGCTTTCCTTTTCCGCCGTCAGCAAATCCCGCACGCCGGAAAAATCCCACGCGGGATTCAGTGCCGCGCGCCAACCGCCGGCAAGATTTTGCCATGCGGGAACGTCCGATCTTTTTTCAGTGGAAACAGAGGCCATAAGTATCTTTCGGAAAAAAAATATCAAAATAAAACCGTTCGTTGCCGGAGAGTGATTTTAACGAAAATGACTCATTGGCAACGAGCGGATTTCTAACAGAATCCGCCGCCGAGGGCGAAAGATTTTAATCTTTTTTGTAAAAATCTTCGGATTGTTCGAGCGCGGATTGCCCGCGTCGGCGATTTTTTTCCTCTCCGTTCCCGCAAAGAACTTTCCGTCGGATCAAAAAAACCGGGAAAAACGGAAATTTATCCCGAAAAAATATTAGAAAAGCGGAAATTTTACGTGATTTTTTCTTGGGAAAACGGAAAAACCGAGTAACTTTTTACCGGAAAAGAGGAATCCGCTCCCGCATTTTATTCCGTCGATCTTTCCGCGTTGCGTTAAAAAACGCAACTTCCGGGAAGAAGTCGCGTTGAAGGGGAAACGGAAAATTTCTGCTAAATCAAAACAGCATCGTCGGATCGGTTCTCAAAAATTCCTCAAAAGAAATTCCGTCCGTTCCTACTGTATAAATTGCTTTCGGATTAAATTTTTTCGAAAAAAGTTCCATTCCGAAATTGGAAGCATCTGCACCGCTTTTAACCTCAAGGGCAACTAACTCTCCGCTCCTCTCCAATACAAAATCGACTTCGGCGCTGTTTTCATTCCAATAATACAAATTGAACTTTTTCATTGAGGCAAAATTGAGCAGATGTGCGCCGACAGCAGATTCTGCCAAGCGTCCCCAAACACGCCCGTCTCTACGTGCATTATTAAAATCCGTTCGGCTCTGGGCGGAGAAAAGCGCATTGTTAAAAACTTGAAATTTCGGTTTAGATGCCCGCTTCCGGATAATATCACCCGCATATTTTTCCAACGAACCAAGCAATCCCGCTCCTTGCAATAACGCCAAATACCCCGAAAGCGTCGTCAAGTTCCCGCGCTCCTGTAATTCGCCCTGAACTTTTGTCAGCGAAAGAATTTGTGCGGAATAATTGCACCCGATTTCAAAAAGACGCCGTAACAACACCGGTTTATCCACTCTGGACATCATAAGAATATCGCGGGTAACGCTTGTTTCAACAAGCGACTGTAAAATGTAATCCCGCCACCGGTCTTCATCGTCAATCAACTCTGCGGCACCCGGATATCCCCCGAACCAGATAAAGCGCTCAACATCCCAGCCGAACGCCTCCTCCATTTCTTTAAACGACCAATGCGGAATCTGTAGCACTTCAAAACGCCCGGCAAGGGACTCCGTCAATCCTCTTTGAATTAAAAGCGAGGACGAACCAAGCAAAACAACCTTAACCCGCGTTCCCGAATACGTATCCGAATCCCATTCCAGCTTAACAACCTCGCTCCAATTGGGAATTTTTTGGATCTCGTCAACAATGAGCAAAACCTCCGCTTCGGGATTCGACATCTCTTTTAAGCGAAGGCGAGCCCGGCTCCAAATTTCCCGTAGCCAAGCCTGCTCTCCTCCGATTCTGTTATCGGCAGAAAAGAATAAGGTCGGAATCTGCAATCGGGAAGACAGTTGCCGCATCATTGTCGTTTTACCGACCTGCCGCGCACCGTAAAGCACCTGAATAAATTTCCTTCCGCCTTCAATCCGTCGGACAATCTCCTCTAAATACACTCGCTCAATCATAATACCACATTAGACTAATAAATCTATTAGTCAAACCTAATAAATTTATTATACTTATCTAATAAAAAAAATTAAAGCCGCCCTATACCGGGGAGAAAAAACATAAGACGTCCCGTTCGCGCCGAGTGCGAAAGATTTTAATCTTTTTTGTAAAAATCTTTGGATTGCTCGAGCGCGGATTGGAAAACGGAAGCATTCAGCTTCGCATCCGGCAGGTAGCGGTAATTGCGGTCGTAGATTTCGTAGGAGCCGCCCATTTTCACGTGCGTAATACGGTCTTTTTCGATTACGCCCCATTGCTCCGGATGCCCGACAAGCAACCATTCGCGCGGCGTGGCGTCGAACAAATCTTTCCCGACGGAAAAATCGCCCGCCGGATTTTGAATGTGGAGATATTTTTTCAAAAGCGACACCGTCACGTCGTAGTGCGCCGTCCAATGCGAATACGTTTTCGGCGGGAGCGACGCGTCGAAAAGCATAAACGGCACTTTCAGCTGGTGCGTGGAAAAACCGTTCCCGTGTCCCCAAGTATTGTTGCCGTCTTCGTTAAATTCCTGCCCGTGGTCGCCCGTCAGCACAACGATTGTGTTTTCGAGCAAGCCGCGTTCCCGCAAATCGTCGAGAACACGCTTAATTTGTTTGTCGAGCCAGTGGGCATCGTTTTTGTAGAGATTGAAAAACGGCGTCGGGTCCGTGTTTTTCGAGAGTAATTCATACTTTGCATTCTCCCAATCGGTGGGAAATTTTTTCTCGGCATCTTTCGGCATAACCATCGAGTGCAATTCGTCGAAAAACAAAAATCCGAAAAACGGCTTCCTCTGTGCGGCGGGAACGCTCGTGTATTTCTTCGTGAAATCAAGCCACGCGTCGGCGGTTTTCACGTCGCCTTCCGCCGTCGAAACGCCCTCCGAAAGGTTATAGCACATCACTCCCTCGGGAACGTTTTTGAAAATCGTGCGCGTGAACGGCGGATTCGCCAAGCTCGCCGTCGCGTAAATTCCCATTTCGTAATTATTTTTTACCAACGTATCGATGAACGCGGAGCTCACGCCGCCGTCGCGAATCTTGTAAAAATAAAGTCCGGGAAGCCCGTGGAAGAACGAAATCACGCCCGTGCGCGTGCCGTGGTCGCCGCTGTAATGTTCGGCGAAAACCTGCGCGTTTTTCGCAAATTCGCAAACATTCGGCATAACTTCCGGCGTGAACGTGCGCACATTCCAGGAATCGATGAAAATGACCAAAATATTTTTCGTCGGAGACTGCGACGAAATGAGCGGTGCACGCGGATACGCCAACGCCGAGCCCGCGTTGAGCTTGATTTTTTCGCGGACCTTTTCCGGATCGACAAACCCGTTTTTAATCAGAAAGCGATTTGCCGTCAGCGGGAAATGCCCCGGATAAACTTCCGCAATCCGGTAAACCGAGCGGCTCCCGTTCGCCGAGTAATATGCGTGCATCATGTGCGAAACGACGAGCGAAACGAGCAAAACCGCAACCGCCGGAATCAGCGCGTTTTTCCCGCAACGCGCACCGAGAAAACGCGCCGCACCCCAGAGCCCGTTCCCGACAACAATCACGGCGACCGCCGAAACAGCCATCAGCACGATTTGCCACGTCGTAAACGTGAAAATCCCCGCCGCACCGTCCCCGAAGAGCAATTCCAGAACAAAGCCGTTGTAAACATGATAACGATATAGCCCGAAAACAAACGTGTCGGTCAAAACAAGTGCCAAGCCCGCCGTTCCCGCGGCAACGGACAAAATTGCCGCAACCGGTTTGCGCGGGAACAAAAGCGCCCACGGCAGGCAGGACACGAGCCACGCCGCAAGCGCCCACATCGCGAAATGCCCGAATGTCGTAAACAGCGCGTAAGCCCAGCCCTCGCCGGAGAAATCAATGCTTAACTGGCGGAAATAATTCAGAGAAACCAGCCCGGCAACAATCGCCGTCAAAATAAAAAACCAAGCTCCGCGCTTGAGCACTTCACAACGTGAACCGAGAGAAACCGTTTTTTCGGGAACACCCGCATCTTGTTTTTCGTCCATGGGAATAATTTAAAACTCCTGAAAAAAAATGACCACGAAATTTTACCCGCCGTGATGATGCGGGAAAAAATCCCGCAAATGAAAATGCCGCCACGCCTTGTGCAAACGCACCCAATAATAACCCCAGTCAAAAATTTCGTTTTTCACGCCCCATTCTTTTTCCAAGCGCATACGATCCGTCGCCATTTGCGGAGGCGAAGGAATTTTCCCGCCGACATCAATCGTTTTCAAATGCCCGGAAGATTCCTCTAAGATAAAGTTCCCGCGATGCGCGTCCCCGTGCGTGCAGCCGAACTTGTGCAACTCGCGGATAATTTCCGCCGCCTCTTTACTGTAGCGCTTATAAAAATCTTCGGACGTTTCCTGTAAATCATGCCCTTCCACATATTCCTGCAGGTAAAACGAATGTAAAACGCACCCGCAACACCGCTTGTCCGCCACCAGAAAAATCTTCGCGGCACCGTCAAATCCCGAGCGAAACGCCCGATGCAAAGTCCGCATCAAACGCATCGCATTGCTTCCCAGAAAAAACGATTGAAGCAGGTAGTCCACGCGGTGACGGTCCCGCTTGTCCAATTTAAACAAATACTTCTTCCCGCGATATTCCACCAGCCAGCAACGACAACGACGATCGTGAAACAGTTCCCGGCGAAGCCCGTCGTGATCCGTAACATCGCCCTCTTTTTCTTTCCGCGAAACCTCCGAAATCAGTTTCCGGAAAAGGTCCAGCTGTTCCCGCACATCCGGGTCCCACAAAACCGAATAGCCCGCAATTTTACTTAAAATCAAGTCGTTGTCTTTATTTTTCATATCTCAAAAAAGGAAGGAGAAATCTTTATTTAAAATAGAACAAACGACCTATCTTTTAAAGATTTTTTTCCCCTTTTTTGTAAATCCCAGCCACGGAAGCCTTGCATACGAAACACGTCCGAAACGTTGAGAGCCTTCGCGTTGAAGCACCAATGTTCCATTGCGCCGCGAGGACGTTCCCGGAGCAAATAAGACTTTTGCGCGGCGCAGTTCGGTTTTGCGCTTATCCCCAAGCTTCGCTCGCGTTGCTCGCTTCGCATGGGGTTACGGAAGTAACGCTCCTCCGGAGCGTTGAGCTTCCCGTGCCTTATCCGCTCTTCGTAATCTCAAAAGTGGAACCCGTCTCTGACTTTATTTTGTTACCTATCTCTGTTTGTGCCGGAGTCTCTTTAAGCTCTAAGCATTAAGCTTTAATCTTTCCATTCCATTGCGCTTATCCCCAAGCTTCGCTCGCGTTGCTCGCTTCGCATGGTGCGAAGGAAGTAACGCTCCCTCCTGTATTTTCGATGCATTCACATCGGGAAAACCGCCGCCGAGTCTCAAACTTCAGATTCTGGCACGGCTTTTGCTGACGCTTTAAAGGTATTATGGATTTCAATAAATTTACCGAAAAAAGCCGCGAAGCGATTACCGCCGCGCAAACGATCATGACCGAGCACGGCAACCCGATGCTCGAACCCCGGCATTTGCTCGCCGCGTTGCTCAAGCAGGACGGAGGCATCGTTCCCGCGTTGCTTGCCAAAATGAAAATCAACATCGACGGTTTTTCCGAAAACGTCGAACGCGAAATCGCCCGCCTCCCGCGCGTCAGCGGCGGCGGGAACGTCCGGCAAGGCGCGGCTTCGGGAACGTTTCAAAAAGTGCTCGGGAAATCCGTCGAAGAAGCCCGCGCGCTCAACGACGATTTTGTCAGCACCGAGCATCTTTTCCTCGCGCTCATCGCCGCCGACCCGGAAATGCGCGAGGTTTTCAAAGCCTTTGATATTTCCCGCAATTCCGTGCTCGCCGCTCTCAAGGAACTGCGCGGGAACCAACGCGTAACGACCGATAATCCGGAAGCGACTTACGACGCGCTCGGCAAATACGGTGTCGATTTGGTTGATATGGCGCGTAAAGGCAAACTCGATCCCGTGATCGGGCGCGACGAGGAAATCCGCCGCGTCATCCGCATTCTTTCCCGAAAAACGAAAAATAATCCCGTGCTCATCGGCGAGCCCGGCGTCGGCAAAACCGCCATCGTCGAAGGCTTGGCGCAACGCATCGTGCGCGGCGACGTTCCCGAGGGACTACGCGACAAAACCGTGTTTTCGCTCGACATGGGTTCGCTCCTCGCGGGAGCGAAATACCGCGGCGAATTTGAAGAGCGCCTCAAAGCCGTTTTGACCGAAATCAAAAAATCCGACGGACGCATTTTGCTCTTCATCGACGAACTTCACACGCTCGTCGGTGCGGGAAAAACCGACGGTGCGATGGATGCCGGCAACATGCTCAAACCGATGCTCGCACGCGGCGAGCTTCATTGCATCGGCGCAACCACGCTTGAAGAACACCGCAAATACATCGAAAAAGATGCCGCTCTCGAACGCCGCTTCCAAAGCGTGCTCGTCGAACCGCCGAGCGTCGAAGACACTATTTCGATTTTGCGCGGGCTGCGGGAACGCTTCGAAGTGCACCACGGCGTGCGCATCATGGACAGCGCAATCGTCGAAGCCGCCGTGCTTTCCGACCGCTACATTTCCGACCGCTTTTTGCCCGACAAGGCGATCGACCTCGTCGATGAAGCCTGCGCCCAAATTCGCACCGAGATGGATTCGATGCCGGAAGAACTCGATTCCCTCTCCCGCCGCGTCATGCAGCTCGAAATCGAAGAAACCGCGTTGAAAAAAGAAACCGATGCTGCATCGAAAATCCGCCTTGAAGCCCTGCGCAAGGAATTGACCGAAGCGCGTTCCGAAGCAACCGCCCTGCGCGCGCGTTGGGAAGCGGAAAAAGAAAGCGTCGGTAAAATTCAGAAAATCCGAGCCGAGCTCGAAACCGTGCGCCACGACGCGGAAGCCGCCGAGCGTTCCCGCGACTACAACAAAGTCGGCGAACTGCGCTACGGAAAAATTCCGCAACTCGAAGCGGATTTGAAAAAATACGAAAAAATCGCCGAAGAAAAATCCGGCGGGAACGACAAACTTTTCCGCGAAACGGTTTCTCCCGACGAAATAGCCGAAGTCGTCGCACGCTGGACCGGAATTCCCGCAACCAAGCTCCTCGAAGGCGAAAAACAAAAATTGCTCGGGCTTCAAAGCGAACTCGAAAAACAGGTCATCGGGCAGGAAGAGCCCGTGCGCCTCGTTTCCGAAGCGATTCTGCGTTCCCGCGCCGGCGTGCAGGATCCGCGCCGCCCCGTCGGAAGTTTTCTTTTCCTCGGGCCGACGGGCGTCGGCAAAACAGAACTCGCCAAAAGCCTCGCGCGTCAGCTTTTCGACAGCGAGGACGCGATGATTCGTATCGATATGTCCGAATACATGGAAAAACATTCCGTGTCGCGCTTGGTCGGCGCGCCTCCGGGCTACGTCGGGTTTGAGGAAGGCGGACAACTCACGGAGGCGATTCGCCGCAAGCCATATTCCGTCGTTTTGCTCGACGAAATCGAAAAAGCACATCCCGATGTATTTAACATTCTCCTACAAATTCTCGACGACGGTCGCCTGACCGACGGACAGGGACGCACGGTCGATTGCCGCAACGCCGTGTTCATTCTCACATCGAATATCGGTTCGCGCTTCCTCGTCGAAGGCGTGGAAAACGATGAAATTCCGGAACGCGTGCGGGAACAGGTCATGACGGAACTGCGCGCCGGATTCCGCCCGGAATTTTTAAACCGCATCGACGACATCGTTTTGTTCAAACCGCTCGGCTTGAAGCAGATATCCGCGATTGTCGATTTGATGATTGCGTCGCTGAACGCACGCTTGGAAGAACACCGCATCACGGTTTCTCTCGACAAATCCGCGCACGCATGGATTGCCGAAAACGGTTACGATCCCGTTTACGGGGCACGTCCGTTGCGGCGTTTTATCCAAAAAGAAATCGAAACGCCGCTTGCGAAGGAAATCATCGGCGGGAACGTTGCAGACGGGCAAACCGTCAAATTCTCCAAGCCGAAATCCGATACGCCCGGCTTAAAACTTTCCGCAAAGTAAGCCGTGCCACGGCGTGTGTTGCCGTTTTTCCGCCTTTTCGCCCGGCGAAAACAAAAAAAAGCTCCTTCCCTTTTTATCAAGAGAAGGAGCCTTTTTTTGCATTTCACCGCAAAGATTGCGGGAACGGGATTATTTCTTCGTGCTGAGAATCGGATAAATTTCAGCCATGGTCCCGAAGCCGCCGACCCCGTCGAGAACGACGAATTTGAGTTCTGCGGTTAGTGTTTTCGGAAATTTCAGCGTCTTCATTTCCCGGGACGGATTTCCGTCACGGAAGGTCGAAATTTTCGTCCATTTCCCGTCGTCGGTTTTTGCGAAGAGCTCGGCGTGCTTGATATTGCCGTTGTCGCCGCTCTGACGCGGCAGGAATTTAAGCCCGTCGAGCGCGAGAGCCTGCTTAAATTTAACCGTTATTTCAAACGGGGCGGCATCGTTCACGCCCTTCGTGTCGTATTTACTGTGCCAATACGTGCCTTCGTCTCCGTCCCAGAGCGCGGAAGCGTCGCCGTCGGCACCCTTTCCGTGTTCGCTACTGGCGGTAACATCGGAGATAAGGCTTGCGGGAACGGCATTTTTAACGCCTTCCGGAACGATACGCGTAATTTTGAGTGCCTTGATATCAACGCCGCATGCGGGATCGCCGATTTTCTCGAGCGGGAACACGAGGGACGTGTATTTGTGCGTTTCGGGGAAAAGCGTGCGCACGGGAGTGCCGATTTCTTTCCCTTCAACAAAAAGCTTCACGGTGCGTTTTTCCGCAACGAGTTGCAACATAACCGTTCTTCCTTTCGGCAACGCATAGGGGAATGTGTATTCCCAGGTGTCGCGCACGAGACCGAGCGTTCCCGTCTTTCCGTCAACAAAGATTTCACCCGTTGATCCGGAGAAGAGCACCTGTTTTCCTGCTGTTGTCTTAGTGCGCTTGACGACCAGATCCGCCACATAATTCGGAGCAACACCGTCGATTCCGGTTTTCGCTACCTTTCCGGCGGGAACGCCCTTTTCGAGCACGAAGAGCACATTGCTTCCGGGAAGAGCCTCTAAGGCAAATTCCGGATTCGAAAGCGGTGCGGTTTCTACGGCTTTGACAAGTTTCTGGAAATCGCGGAAGCTCGCGTCTTCGCCGGTATTCCATGTTTTTTCCGCGAATACGGCACAGCTTTGGCGGATACGATCATAAAAATCGTAGTCGGTCAGACCGGTGTCGCCGCGGAACGAATTGTCGTTCCAAAGTCCCCACTGTGCACCGAGCATTTTCGGATAGCCGGGAATAACTTCTTCCTGATGCGACATCTTGTGCGGCTGCCAGTTTTCGGAATACAGGAAGTTCAAATCGAGCAGGTCGCCGTAGCCGCCCCGGTTTTCCGTTCCGTTCGGCACGATATATGCCCAAACGTCGATGATATTGACGAGATCGAAGTTGTGATCGAGCGCAACGAGCGGATTTTGCCAACCGTGGTTCCAAACGTCGATTTGTGCTCCCGTCCCGTCAACGGGCGTTTTCCCCTTCTTAACGGAAAGGCTTCCCCAAAGGCGCGGAATATAGCCCCGGCTTTTGATATATTTAATCATCGCATCGGCGTAGGCGCGATAATCCTCGGCGTCTCCGTAGTATTCGTCGGTTCCGATATGGATGACGGGCGTGCGGAAGACAGGTTCTTCGCCGTCTTTCCCCACGAGATACTCGTCGAAAACGGACTGAACAAAATCGAGCGTTTCTTCGCGATAGGTGCGCCCCGTTTCCGGATGAATGTCCGTGGAGCAGTCAAGCATCGCGGTGCGCTCGGTGTCGTTCGCCTTCGTCACTTTCCCTCGATACATCAGGTCCGGACGCATCTTTACCAGGCTCATCGCATGACCGGGCATATCGAACTCGGGAACGATGGTAACACCGTAGAGTTTTGCCAAATCAATAAGTTCGCCGAATTCCTTCTTTGTGTAAAAACGATCGGAAGACGTCAGCGGAGTCCCGTCTTTAGCGACGACGTCGGATTCGATGCGGAACGCCGTCGGTGCGGCTTTCAGCACGTCGGCGATAGCGGCTTTTTTCTGTTCCGGAGTGGCATCGCGTCCGTTCGGAACATCCGTATATCGATACATCCAGATGTAATTATTGTTCATTACAAGATGGTAATCGTTCATCTTGTAGTAAGACATCGTCTTGAGAACATCTTCGACGGCTTTATGGCTCGTCGGTTTCCGCGCTATATCATACATAAATCCGCGCAAGGGATACTGCGGATAGTCGACGGCATCACCGCACGGGAACGTGTTGTTGTGCTGCTTGAAAACCTGAAGGATGGTGCGCGTGCCCCAGAACGCGCCGAGCGGGTCGGACGAGACAACGCGCAAACCGTTTTCGGAGGAATTGATTACGTAGGCTTCCTTACCGAGGTCGGCAATGTTTTCGTCATCATCGAGAGTGATGCAAATGTCTTTCTTTCCGGGGCGGGCCTGTCCCAAAACGTTGACTTCGCGGCCGAAAACTTCGGAAAGTTCCTTCGCGAAAAGCTCGGCGCGTGCCTTCAAGGTCGGTTCTCCGACATTTGCAACGGAATCGGGAACAATTAATGCAAAATCGTCGGAGGGAACGAACGCGCCCTGCTTGCCCACCCATTCCTGAACGGCGGGAACGACTTTCGGCTTGGCGTTGCCCGGAGCCTTGCCGGCAAGTTTGCTTTGAATCGCCGCGTCCACGGGAACGGCGACCTCGAACGCGGGCGTAACAGCCGTGTTTCCGGCGGCATCCGTAAGCGCAAAGGTAATCTTTGTCGTCTTCGGTGAAATCGGATTGCGGATTTTTCCGTCGAAATCGATGAGCTGTTCATAAGTCGTGCCGACGATTTGTGCCGTAACGCCGAAGGGAAGATTCCGATACGCGAGCGTTGTTCCCGTGAGATCCAAATTGCGCTCGGGAGAAAACGCTTTAGCAAAATCCGCAACGGGATTCGGTGCGGTTTCGGCTGTTTGTGCCGACGCGGGAACGCCGACGAACGGGAGTGTTTCAACGCCGACAAATCCGGCAACGGCAATCGCCGCAAGAACGGCGGTATAGGTCGTTTTTTTCATGGGTATTTGAGGGAAAATATTTCGACGGCGATAGTAATATTTCACCGGTATTCTCCGCAAACAGAAATTTAGCGCATGCGAGCGTGCATGCGCTAAATCCGCATCGGGCAACGGAGCCGGACTTACCGGAACATCACCACGGGAACAAGACAGCGGCGGACAAGCTCGGACGTCGTGCTTCCGATGATAAACTGACGAATACGGGAATGCCCGTAAGCGCCCATGAGCAATGCCGTAACGTCGTTTTCAATCACGTATTGCTCAATCGCTTCTCCCGGAGAACCGGAAAGCACCCGGAAAACAGGACGCTTGTCCGTGCCTTGGAAAATCGATTCCGCCTCGATAATCAGCTTTGACGCCTCGGTTTCCGCTCCGGGCTTGCTGACGCTAACGACGTGAATTTCGCACTTCGGGAACGCCTTCGTGTTCGCCAACCAGTTCAATGCCCGCGTTGCCGAGGGACTTCCGTCGTAAGCGAGAAGAATTCTCTTCTGCTCGATAAACTTGCGATTCGCCACAAAGCACGGACGACGCGATGCACGAATAACGCGCTCCATATTCGAGCCGAGATGCCCTTTTGCCAAATTCGCATTTTCCCCGCGCTTTCCGAGGATGATGAAATCGATGTTTTTGCGCTGATTTTCAAATTCGTCGATGCAATCCACGAGCAAGCCCGAGCGATGCTCAAATTCGATATTTTCGGGAATTCCCGCATCTGCAAAAAGCTTTTTCACGTAATCGCCGATTGCCTTTGCCTTGCCGTTCTCGATTTCCTTCAGTTGAGCCGTCAAGCCGAGATACGGCTGCGTTCCGAGCGTGCCTCCGAAATCGGCAATCAGCGGTGTTTCATACTGCCAAAGTTCGGACACATAAAGAGCCGTTACTTTTACGTCGAGTTGCTTGGAAAGCCAAACAGCATATTTCGCGCAAATTTGTCCGTAAGCGGAACCGTCGATACAAGCCAGAATTCTTCTCATAGTCAGAAACCTTTCGTTAATTTGTGGGGGTAAGGGTGTTTTCGTTCTTCGCCGATGATTATAGTAAAAAAGCGTTTCCGATAAAGAAAAATCGCGATAAAAACCGGAATTTCCCGAATAAAAAAAGAGGAACCGTAATGCACAATCACACTCCGGTTCCCCTCGTTCGGGTTCTTGGGCTACGGCTCAGACCAGCCGCTTCCGCCAGTCGAGAATCTGTTTTTTGACCTGCTTCGGACCGGGCATTCCGACGCGTTCCCGCGATGCCATCGCCGTCTTCAGATCAAAGACTTTCACCCAGTCTTCCCGCAACTTCGGGTGTATTTTTTTCACCTTTTCAAACGGAAGCGCATTCAGAGGCACGCCTTCCTTTTCGGCGAGCGCAACGAGGTGTCCGACAACGTGGTGCGCTTCGCGGAACGGCACGCCCGCACGCACGAGATAATCCGCAACGTCCGTCGCGAGCAAAAGCGGGTCGGCGACGGCGGCGGCGCAACGGTCGGCGCGCATCGATGCGCCCGCGAGTGTTTCCCGCAACACATCGAGCGAAATCATTACCGTATCGAAAGAATCAAATACAGGCGGTTTATCTTCCTGCAAATCACGGTTGTAGGTCAACGGTAAGCCTTTAACCATTGTAACGAGCGCGACCAAATTGCCGTGCAAACGCGCGGATTTCCCGCGAAGCAATTCGAGAGAATCCGGATTTTTCTTCTGCGGCATTAGCGACGATCCCGTCGTAAACGTGTCGGGAAGCGTGACGAAACCGAATTCCGATGAATTCCACAGAATCAAATCTTCGGCGATACGCGAGAAATGCACGCCGCAGAGCGCACACGCCGAGGCGAATTCGATAAACGTGTCGCGGTCGGAAACCGCATCCATACTGTTGCGCGTAATGCGCGCGTTCCCGCGATCGTCAACGAAATCCATTTCGAGCGCGGAAAACTCGCGGTCAATCGAAAGCGTCGTTCCCGCAATCGCTCCCGAGCCGAGCGGCGACCAATTCGCATGATCAAAAACGGAGGCGAAGCGCTCGCGATCCCGCGAGAACATTTCGACGTAGGCGAGCAAATGATGCGCGACGGAGACCGGCTGTGCTCGCTGTAAATGTGTAAATCCGGGAATATAAACGTCCTGATTTCGCGCCGCGACATCGAGCAATGTCGTCATCAACGCCCCGAGTTTTGCAAAAATCTTCGCGCTCGCGTCCTTGAAAAACAGGCGCATATCCGTCGCCACTTGGTCATTGCGGGAACGCGCCGTGTGCAGTTTCGCGGCGGCGGGAACGCGCTTCGTCAGTGCCTGCTCGATATTCATGTGCACGTCTTCGAGCGCGATATTCCATTCAAATTTTCCGGCTTCGATTTCCTTCAAAATCGTATCGAGTCCGCGCACAATGTCGTTGCATTCCTTCTTGGTAATGATGCCGACGTGAGCGAGCATTTTTGCCTGCGCCTTGCTCCCCGCGATATCAAACGGAGCGAGGCGTGCATCAAACGAAACACTTTCGCTGAATTTGAGCATAAGCTCGGCGGGCCCCTGCGAAAAACGCCCGCCCCAAGTTGCCTGCTCCTTGCGGACCGCCGTTTTTTTTGTCGTCGAAGATTTTTTTGCCATGAGCCGAAAGATTAAAGATTAGCGCTTAATGCTTAAAGATTAAAGGACGCGAATCGACAAAATTTTAGAATATTCACGAAAAAAAATGGTTTTGGGGTTCCGCCCGGGAACGGTGTTCACGCCTGTCGGGGACAAAAAAACCGAACGTTAATTCCGACAAAGGTCAGTCTTCCCGGGACTTAGGAATTTCGAGCCACCCGATTACTTTTTCCGCAACCTCTCTGAATAGCGGGGCGGCGACGGTGCCCCCGTAGGCACGCGTCGGCAAAAGTTTTTTCTCCATCATCTTTGTTCCGTTGGGATAATACATCACCTGCCCGTTCCCGTCGCGCTTTACGACCCAGCGTTCAGCCTGATAGCGCGGTCCGTCAATAACAACCGTAATGACGATGCGGGGATTTTCCGCCGGAAAAAATCCGGAAAACGAAACCACGTAAAAGTCATCGTAATACCCTCCGGATTCCCTGATTTTTTGGGTCGTTCCCGTCTTTCCGGCAACATTATAACCGGGGATGTCCGCCTTTTTTCCGGTGTTCCGTTTTTCCGGAATATCCGCAACGGCTCCGCGCAACATTCCGGCGAGCAACTTCGCCGTTTTTTCGGAAACGACGCGACGTCGCGGCTCGGACGGAAACTGAAGAACCGTCTTGTTCTGTTCGTTTATAAAGCGTTCCACGATTCGGGGCTGATTCAGAATTCCGCCGGATGCGATAACACTCATCGCGCAATGTGCCTGCATGGGCGTTACCGCGATTGCGTGCCCCATCGGAAGACGCGTAATCGTCAGCCCGTCCCAATTCTTCGGACGATGCAAAATCCCGCGTTGCTCTCCGTAGCCTCCGACAAAATAAGTGCGCTCCCCGAAACCGAACTTCCGGATATAATCCGCATATGCCTCCTCCCCGAACTTTTCACAGAACGCCATCGCTATTTGCGCGGTTCCCCGATTGGACGACTGCTCGATGATTTCCCTCACGCTCAGGCGGGACATCTCGTGGTCTTCCTTCGGAAGCCTCCGCATTTTCCCGCGATAGGGAACACTCGTCTTGGAGCAATCGAAAACGGAATTTTCCGTAACGACGCCCTCTTCTATCGCCGCTGCGACGGAGACGATTTTAAAAACGCTTCCCGGCTCGTAAACATCCGTCAGCGCACGATTGCGCTGGTTCGCCGCAGGTTCCGTATTAAACCTGTTCAAATCAAAGGTCGGTGCATTTGCCAACGCGAGGATTTTTCCGCTCTTTGCCTCGCTGACAATGACGGAGACCGAAATCGGAGAATATTCCCGAACCGCTTTCGCACACGCCTCTTCCGCAAACCCCTGAATCGTCGCATCCAGAGTAAGCTGCATTGTATAGCCGTCGCGGGCGGGAACGTCGCGGGAACGCATTCGCGGCTGTTCCCGGCGACGCCCGTCATGCTTGCTTTCACGCCAACCGTCCTCCCCTTTAAGCAAATAATCCAGCGCCAACTCGACCCCCTGAACACTTTTATTCTCCCGATTGATATAGCCGACAACGTGTGCGGCGCGAGAGCCGAGCGGATAGGTCCGGACAAATTTTCGCTCGATTTTAATCGGGAAATATGTGCGGGCGGATTTTCGCCCCTTGGCATCAGTAACCGTGCGCGGCAAAAGCTTAACGACGCTTCTTGCCGTCTCCTCGCTCACGTCTTCCTGCAGGAGTACATACCGCTTACGCGCTCCCGACGATGTTGGCGGCTCCAGTTTTTCCCGCAATTCCTCCTCTGAAATATTAAGAAGCTTCGCAATTTCGGGAAATATTTCACGATCCTCATTCGTCACCAGCTCCTGGTCTCCCCTCAGGCTGAACACCTCCCGATTCTGAGCAAGAACGTTCCCGCGGGAATCGATGATTTTCCCGCGGCTCGCCGGATAAGTTTCACTCATCCCGCGGTTTTCGTCTGCAGCCCGCCGATAGTGCTCTCCGGTCTGAATTTGGACATACCAAAGCCTCCCGACAATCGCCAAAAAACAAAGGCTGACGGCTCCCGCTGTCAGCCAATATCTCCACCCCGATGTCGTAAGATTCCTCATGCGCTCATCCTCCGAAGCACCGGGAAACTAACGCGAGGAAAGTAAAGAGAGCTCGTTCAGCTCCACCGCAAGCGTCTTCGGTGTCGTAGAAACGGAGCGGCGCCCCGTTCCGTAAGGAATACTCATCGTGCGCACGCGAATAACCCTGTCCGCCGGGACATCTTCCTTAAAGCCTTCGGGCAACGCAGAATTATGTTTCAGCAACGCCGCATTCTGAAGCCTATCTTTAAGCGCCTCCAAAGACTTGATTTCTTCTTTGAGCTTTACGCACTCCCTTTCAATCCCGCGGATGGAATTGCTTCGTGCGTCGCGGTTTGCGTTCACCGAAACCAGCTGGAAAATGAACACGAAGAAAGACACCGCAATGACGCCGGAAACAATAAGACTCGAAAAATATTTTGAAACAAAAGGGTGCATAAGAACGAAAAAAGTGAAGAGGTTAAATTTTTCTCACGGCTCGCAGGCGCGAACTTCGGGCTCGGGGATTTACGGCAAGTTCATCCTCGGAAGGACGAACGGCTTTGCGGGTCAGCATTTCCGCCGTGCGGGAACGCTCGTCCTGCGGGCGGGAATCCGAACGGTCTACGGGGCGCCCGCAGACCTCATTGAAAAACCGCTTTACGATGCGGTCCTCCAGGGAATGAAAACTGATAACGGCAAGAACGCCTCCGGGCTTAAGCGCGGAAAAAGCCTTCGGCAATGCCCGACGAAGCTCGCCCAACTCATCGTTTACGGCAATACGAATCCCCTGAAACGTGCGTGTCGCCGGATGAATCTTTTCGCCGGGGCGTTTCCCTGCCGCGCCCTCGATCAGCGCGGCAAGTTCCGTCGTCGTCGAAAGCCGCCCCGTCCCTCGCGCCGCGATAATCGCATCGACGACGCGACGCCAGCGAGGCTCTTCTCCGTAATCCCGAACGGCCTCCGAAAGACGTTCCCGCGAAGCGGTTTCGAGAAATTCCGCCGCATCGCAACCGGAACTCGTATCCATACGCATATCGGCATGAGCCTCCTTGCGGAAGGAAAAGCCGCGGCTCTCGTCATCAAGCTGAAAGGAGGAGACTCCGATATCCATCAAAATCCCGTCAAACGGAGCATCCGGCACTTCGTCAAGACGGGAAAAAGGAAGTGCATAAAAACGAAAACGATTTCCGAAATCTTTTTTCATCAGCTCCGTGCGCGGGAGTGCCGCCGGGTCGCGATCAATGGCTGAAAGCGTTGCGTTCCCGCCGGCTCTTTCGAGGATTGCTCGCGAGTGCCCGCCGCCGCCGAAAGTACAATCCAGGTAATTCCCGCCGTCGCAGGGCGCAATCGCGTCCAGCGTCTCTTCAAGAAGAACCGGGATATGTTTTTGTTCGCTCATTCGGGGAGAAATGTGAATAACGTGTGTATTTTGTAATTAACTTTCAAATACAATTGTTAATAACTCGGGAATAATGTAAATAAGAAACGGAATACAACTTACTTCTCTTACAAACCGAGCTCTGCCAGCGTCGAGAACATTTCCTCCGCAGAAACGTTCTTCGCGTCCTCTGCGGCGAGTTTTTCCGGATTCCAAACGTGGAATTTCTTAAATTCGCCGACGAGCACGGCTTCGCCGGAGATTCCGGCATGAGCGAGCAGGCGAACATCGAGACTGATGCGCCCTGCCTTATCGCAGGTAACTTTACTTGCGCTTCGTGCAAGCATCATCAGGGCGCGCTGCTTCGCGGGGGCACTCAAATTCGACTGCGAGGCGGCTTCGATAAGCTTTTGGACCACGGCAGGCGGACAAACGGTAATGCAACCGTTCGGATTCGGAATCGCCAAGTACACGGAACGCACATCGTCGCTCGCCTCGAAGCGCCAATCCGACGGAATCGTCAGGCGGTTCTTTGCGTCAAGCTTGTGTCGGAATTCCCCGACGAATAACTGTGCATTTTCCGTGAACATCGATGATCTTTTCGGGATTTATTCCCGATGACAAACACTTTCCCCCATTTCGCCCCACTTGTCAACCTATCACACCCACTTTTCACCAAAAAATTATTGACAACTTATTCACAATCCAAAATTCCCCTCCGAATCACGCCGATGAAAATTCGGTTTGACTGAAAAAGAATTTGCGGAAACGATTACGCGCCTTATGAAAAACCAACCCACATCATTTCTTTTTTATACCGCCGCTCTGTTTTCAGGTATCTTTCCTTTAACCGCCGGAGAACCGAGTTCCGCCCCCCGGAATCTTGCTCCTTTCTCCGAAGAAGTTCTCATTTCCGGCACGATGCTTCCGGCAGACAGACTCGGGAATCTCAAGGAAGAGCGAACAAGTCTTGCCGGGACAAAACTTAGCTTCAAATTTGACATCGACTACTTCAAAGACGTTCCCGCTTTCAATCGAGCCCTACTCGAATCCGCCTTCCGCACCGACGGAAACACTTCAGACCCGTTCACGGCTATTGAGAATTTCATTCTGAGCACGGAAAAGGCACATGCGGAGCCTTCGGGAGTAGCCGGCGAATATTCGTTTTTCGTCTCGATAAAAGCTGCCCCCCAGGTCGGAAACACCGTTTCCGTTCTCGTTTCCCGCTACGAAGACACGGGAGGAGCTCACGGCAACAATACATTTTCCTGTGCGACCTTTGACCTCTCCGAAAAAAAACAGATTTTCCTTAAAGACATTTTCGAGGAATCCGCCCGCCCCTTACTCAAAAACCTACTTCGGAAAAACGATCCGCGCCGCAAAAGCGCCGGCTTCTCCTATGCGGAAGGAGACGGTGAAATTCCGCTTTCGCCCTATGCGACAGAGAATTTTCTGATGCTTCCGGACGGCATTATGTTTATCTACCCGCCCTACGAACTTGACTGCTACGCGGCGGGAACAATTCGCATTTTTATCCCTGCCGACGAAATTCGGGCACTCTTAAAAAAGTAAAGAATCGGATCGAAAAAAAAACGGAGCGGAAATCCGTTCCGAAGCGTTCCCGCCGTCCCGAAGGGGGCGGCGGCGTTTTTTTTGAGCAATATTTTTTTTTACGACGACAAAAGCTCCCGAAGCCTCGGGGCAATAAGCTCGACGGGGAGCCCGATGATATTGCTCAACGGTTCGTCGTAGCGCTCGACGATGAGTGCTCCCCCGTCCTGAATCCCGTAGGCTCCTGCCTTATCGAGCGGGTCGCATATTTCAAAGTAGCGAGATACGGTTTCGTCATCAAGCGGTCTGAAGGTTACGTTGCACGCCACGACGCGTGTTTCGCAAAAATGCGTTCCCGCGCACACAAAAGCCACTCCCGTGAAAACGGTGTGTGTTTTCCCGCCCAGCAGACGCAACATCTTTCGAGCCGCTTCCATATTTTCGGGCTTATTCAAAACGTGTCCGCCGAGTGCAACAGTCGTATCGGCGCCGAGCACAAGAGCTTCGGGATACATTGCGGCAACGGCACGTGCTTTAGCCAAAGCATTTTCCAGAACCATTTCGCGGGGATTCCCGCAAGGATCCTCGTTCTCGGCGACATCCGACGTTTTTACATCAAAAGAAAATCCGGCTCCGGTAAGCAACTCCCGACGACGCGGAGACGCAGAAGCAAGAATCAGCTTTTTCACGGTCGGCATCTCTCCGGTTCTTTTTCTTAATTACATCTGAAAACCGGATCCGAGGTAGAACTTGCGGGCGTTCTCGTCATTTAAAATAACATCTGAAGAGCCTTCCACAAGCACGGTTCCGCGGTGAATCAGATAAGCCCGATCCACGATTGAAAGTGTTTCGCGCACGTTATGGTCGGTAATCAGCACGCCGATTCCCTTGTGTTTAAGCGCAATAACAATCTTTTGAACATCGGCGACCGATATCGGGTCAACTCCGCTAAACGGCTCGTCGAGCAACATAAAGCGCGGCTTCGTTGCCAGTGCGCGAGCGATTTCGAGGCGGCGGCGTTCCCCGCCGGAAAGCGTGTATGCCGGCTGTGTTGCAAGACGCATCAACCCGAGGTCGTTCAACTGCGCTTCGCAGTAAGCTTTGCGCTGTGATGCCGGCACGCTCATGGTTTCGACAACGGACATCACATTCTCCCAAACCGTAAGCTTGCGGAAAATCGACGCGTCCTGCGGCAGATATCCGAGACCGCAACGCGCACGCTTCCACATCGGAAAACTCGTAATGTCGTTCCCGTCGAGCAAAACGCGCCCGCGCGTCGCGGGAACAAGCCCGACCACCATGTAAAAAGTCGTCGTTTTTCCTGCGCCGTTCGGCCCGAGCAAGCCGACAACTTCACCGGCACGCACTTCAAGGCTAACGTCGTGAACGACCTCCCGTTTTCCGTAAACTTTGGCAAGCCCATGCGTCGTAATAACGCCGGCGGGAATATTTTTTTCGGAGGTTTTTTCGGAAAGCGGGGAACTCGGAGTAATTTCGGAACTCATAGCGCGAAGAAGATTTACGTTTCGGAAAAATAATGGACTCCCTATACGAACACAAATTGAAATTTCCTTATTATCGGTCAAACATCGCCTATGGTGCACTCCGACAACAACGAAAGCGAAGAATTCTTCCGCTATGCTTCAATTTTCAGCACCGGGCAAAGGGCGTCCGCGTCCCCGCCGAGAATTTCTCCGGCGGGGAGATTTTCCGGAGGCGGCGTTCCCGCAGGCGGCAGGAATACATAAATGCTTTTCCCGTTTTCGCTCTGCGTCGCAAGCACGCCTTCAATTCCGAAATACGGACGCGTTCCGTAAATTGCCTCTCCGTTCACACGAAGCCATGCCCCGACACCGAGAAACACGTTTTTCACGGCTTCGGGAACGCTCCCGTCGGCTTTCGGTCCGATATTCAGGAGCAAATTCCCGCCCTTTGCCGCACATTCCTGCAGCTGACGCACGACAGTTTCGACAGATTTAAAACTCGTATCAAAGCGGTTAAATCCCCACTTATCGCCCACTGTCATACAAGTTTCCCAGTCCGTATCGGGATAACCTTTTTCCGGTATGTGTTTTTCCGGTGTCATGGTGTCGCCGCAACGCAGATCAAGTTTCACATTCGTATTCTTGTCAAATCCGGAATAAGCATAGAGGCGATTGTTCATGATGATTCCGGGTTGAAGTTTTCGACAAAGTTCTATGAGCGCCGGTGCATCCCAGCCGCGCTTTCCCGAGGCGGCACCTTGAGAATAATCCCACCAAATCACATCCACTTCCCCGTAATTCGTAAGCAATTCTCGCACCTGATTTTTCAGGTATCCGAGATAAACTCCGTGATCGATTTCCCGACCGGGAACGCCCTTTCTCCAGACAACCTGGTTTTCCGGATAACACAAATCCGGACAAATTGTGTAATCATATTTCGGATGCGCCCAGTCGATAACGGAGTGATAGAATCCGATTTTCAGCCCGTTCCCGCGAAACGCGTCAGCGAACTCCCGCGTAAAATCTCTGCCGAATTTTTCCTGCGAATCGTAATCCGTCTCCGCCGAATCAAACATCGCAAATCCCTCGTGATGCTTTGTTGTAAAAACGGCATAACGACATCCGGAAGCCTTTGCCAAATCCGCCCACTCTTTTGCAATTCCCGCACGCGGATTGAATCGCGGGAAGGCTTCTTCCCGGTAGGTTTCGGTATCGACTCCGACATTTTTCTGAATCCACTCCGTTCCTCCCGGAGCGCCGCGCCACACTCCGCCCAATCCGGAATAAAGCCCGTAATGAATAAACATACCGAACTTCGCATCGCGCCACCATTTCATACGCACATCGCGCTCTTCGCGCGTTTCCCGAACGGGTGCGTGATCCTCATCGCCGGCAAGCACGGGAACGCGCCCGCCCGCAGTCGCAACTCCGGCGCATATGAACGACAGAAATGCAACTCCTATTGTAATCTTCGTAAATTTATTCATGGTTTTTGAAAAAAAATCAAATCAGAGGGCGATGCAGATCCGCAAAGCGTCTGATTATGCCGCCGAACGCTCCGTTGGAGAAAAACACGACGAGAGCGGGTGCGGCAGGTGTCGCCGCATCGGCAAGTTCTTCCAAGCCGGCGAGCAGTTGCTCCGTCGTTTCCGGTGCACGCGCATCCGTGCCTCGGGAATGCAACATCGCCGCGACTTCCTCCGTATTCATTTTTTCAGCCCCTCCTGATGCATGATGTACGGGCGCAATGAATGCGGCATCGGCGTTCCCGAGCGCGTCCGTAAACGCATCCTGTAAAAGCTTGCGCACGGCGGTGTTGCTGCGAGGTTCAAATGCGGCGATGAGTTTGCGGTTCGGGTAGCGTTCCCGTAGTGCTTGAAGCGTAAGTTTGAGTGCCGTCGGATGATGTCCGAAATCCTCAATCGCGACGAGAGACGGCGTATCGACCAAAATTTCCCGCCGGCGTTTCACGCCTTGGAATTTTGACAAATCGTCCAACGGGAATGTCCATTCCGGCTTGTCCGCCGCCGTGTAAAGCGCGCACGACGTTGCCGCCATCGCCGCATTGCGAGCGTTAAAAATCCCTGATTGAGACCATTTAACGTGTCCCCATGCGTTCCCGCGCCAAGTCAAATCGAACTCGGACCCGTCCGGAGTTTCACGGAAATTCAAAATGCGGATATCACAGTTTTCTCCGATGCCGACACGCAAAACCGAAGCCCAGGAAACGCACTCTAAAAGCGGCGCGATGTTCTCGTCGTCGCCGTTTGCCACGATATAGCCGTTGCGCGGAACGAGCCGGATAACGTGCGAGAAGGTGCGTTGCACATCCTCCAAATCGCGGAAAATATCTGCGTGGTCAAATTCCAGATTGTTCAACAGGAGAATTTCCGGAAGGTATTGGATAAATTTACTGCGCTTATCGAAAAACGCCGTATCGTATTCGTCGCCTTCAATAACAAATGCACCTCCGTCCGTCCCCGGAGCCGATCCGCTCGGTAAATCTCGAGGCACACCGCCGATAAGCCAGCCGGGATTTTCACCGCGTTCCCGCAAAAGAAACGCCGCAATCGACGAGGTCGTCGTTTTCCCGTGCGTTCCCGCGACAACGATGTTGTGGCGATTTTTCAAAAGCCGCGTCCGCAACAATTCGGGAAGCGAAACATAGTCGAGTGCCCGAGATTCCAAAAGCCATTCCATTTCCGGATGACCGCGGGAAACGACGTTGCCGACGACAACCAGATCCGGATTGATGAACGAAAGCCTCTCCGCGCTGTAGCCGTCGTAAATTTTCACGCCGGAATTCAAAAGCATATCCGACATCGGAGGGTAAATTCCCTTGTCCGAACCGGAAACCTCGTATCCGAGCGAACGCATCAGCAATGCGGCATTACCCATCGCCGTGCCGCAAATCCCCATAAAGTAAATGTGCATACAAAAAGTTTAATGCTTAAAGTTTAATGCTTAAAGTTTAAATCGAACGCGACCCGGACAGACAAAAAAAAACGCGCGACCCGAACGGGAACGCGCGTTTTTTGTTTTCTTCACGGAGAAAAGACTTACTTCTTTTCTTCTGTCTTGGGTGCCGGAGCATACGTTCCGACAAGCGCCTTGTAATAGTGGAAGCGATTGGTAACCATTTCCTGGGCCTTGGCGTAAAGTTCCGCCGCGTGCGCCGGATTGGAACGCTTCAGTCCCTTAAAGCGCGTTTCGGTTTCCATGAACTTATCAAGCTCGACCTTCATCGCGGGAACGTCCAAAGAGAACGGATTTTTACCCGCCGGAATGTTCGCCGGATTGTAGCGGAATACCGGCCAATAACCGGATTCCACGGCAATCTTCTGGTGTTCCGCGCCGTCCGCAAGATTGCGCAAACCGTGAGCGATACAGTGCGAGTAACAGATGATAAGCGCCGGACCGTCAAAGGCTTCGGCTTCCTTCATCGCCTGATACAATTGGGTATCTTTGTAGCCGAGCGCCACGCGGGCAACGTAAACATGTCCGTATTGAACCGCAATCTGTGCGAGGTCTTTCTTCGGGAGCTGCTTACCCGCAGTCGCGAACTTGGCAACCGCCGCCATCGAAGTCGATTTCGACATCTGCCCGCCCGTATTGGAATAGACTTCCGTATCGAGAACGAGAATCTTGATGTTCTTGCCGGACGCGAGAGCGTGGTCAACGCCTCCGTAGCCGATATCGTAAGCCCAGCCGTCGCCCCCGACAATCCAAACGGATTTCTTGAGGAGGAATTCGCTGACGCCGAGCAGGGACTTAGCTTCGGGCGTTCCCGCCGCTTCGAGCTTCTTGTTCAGCTCTGCGATGCGTTCCCGCTGAGCGGCAATGTCGGCTTCCGTCGCTTGCGGAGCTTCGAGAATCGCCTTTGCCAAATCTTCTCCGACGACCGGGGCGAGTTCCGAGAGTTCGCGACGCGCAATTTCCGTTTTCTTATCAACGGCGTAGCGCATGCCGAGCCCGAATTCCGCATTGTCTTCAAAGAGCGAATTTGCCCAAGCCGGACCGCGTCCGTCCTTGTTTGTCGTATAAGGCGTGGTCGGGAGGTTCCCGCCGTAAATCGAAGAGCAACCCGTCGCGTTGGCAATATACATACGATCGCCGAAGAGCTGGGTCATGAGCTTGATATACGGTGTTTCGCCGCATGCCGCACATGCTCCGGAGAATTCCATGAGCGGAGTCATAAACTGAGCATCGCGCATCGTATTTCCGAGTTTCGTGCGATCCGGATCCGGGAGATTCAGGAAGAAGTCCCAGTTCTTGGCTTCGCTTTCGCGCAGAGGCGGCTGCGGTGCCATCATAATCGCCTTGCGGGTCGGATCGTTGCGATCCTTGCCCGGGCAGACCTGCGTACAGATGGTGCAACCCGTGCAGTCTTCCGGTGCGACCTGAATCGTGAAGAGGTTTTTAACACCGTCCTTCGCAGGTGCCTTAAACGGAACGCTCTTAAACGTTTCGGGAGCTCCGGCGAGAGCGGATTCCGGGTAGAACTTGGAGCGGATTGCCGCGTGCGGACAGATACTGACGCACTTATTGCACTGAATGCAAAGTGAGGCATCCCAAACCGGAATTTCTGCAGCAAGATCGCGCTTTTCGTATTTCGTCGTTCCGGACGGGAATTCGCCGTCCACGGGAAGCGCGGAAGTCGGAAGCAGATCACCCTTGTTCGCAATCATCATTGCCTGAACTTTCTTGAAGAAGTCCGGCGCACCTTCGTAAGCAGGCGGCACCTGCGGCTTCGCGTCGGGATCAACTGTCGCGGGAACGCTGATTTCGTGCAGGTTGGCGAGCGAATTATCGACCGCCTTAAAGTTCATCTGAACGATTTCTTCGCCCTTCTTCGCGTAGGTTTTTTCAATGGATTTCTTAATTTGGGCAATAGCTTCGTCCTTCTGAAGAACGTTCGCAAGTGCAAAGAAGCACGCCTGCATAACCGTGTTCGTGCGGCCTTTCATGCCGGAATCAGCGGCGACGCGGGACGCGTCGATAACAAAGACGCGAAGCTTCTTCGCAATGATTTCTTCCTGCCATTCCTTGGAGAAACGCTTCCAGGTTTCTTCCGGAGAGAACGGCGAATTCAGAAGCACCGTCGCACCTTCCATCGTGTATTCGAGAATCGGCTGACGCCCGATAAACACATACTGGGAGCAGGCGACAAAATTCGCCTTCTTGATGAGATAGGCGGAACGAATCGGCTTCGGACCGAACCGCAGGTGGGAAACCGTAGACGCCCCGGATTTCTTGGAGTCGTAAACAAAGTATCCCTGTGCATAATTCGGCGTTTGCTCGCCGATAATCTTAATCGAGTTTTTATTCGCTCCGACCGTTCCGTCCGCGCCGAGACCGACAAAGACTGCGCGCTTAACGTCGTCGGATTCGATGTCGAAGCCGTCATCCCACGGAAGAGAAAGATTCGTAACGTCGTCATAGATACCGACGGTGAAACGTTTCTTCGGAGACTCTTTGTTGAGTTCGTCGTAGACGGATTTGACCATCCCGGGATTGAATTCCTTCGAACCGATCCCGTAGCGACCGCCGATAATCGTCGGCATCGCGCCGCCCTTTTCCATAAATGCCGCAAAAACGCTGAGCAAAAGCGGCTCGCCGACGGAACCGTTTTCCTTAGTGCGGTCGAGAACGGCAATCTTCGTTGCCGTTGCGGGAATAACCTTGAGGAACGCCTGCACGTCAAAGGGCAGGAACAAACGCACCTTAACGAGCCCGAGCTTTTCGCCCTTCGCATTCAATGCGTCAATCGTTTCTTCGATTGTTTCGCAGGAAGACCCCATGGAGACGATGACACGATCCGCATCCGGCGCTCCGTAGTAATCAAAAATGTGATATTGTCGTCCGGTCGCGGCGGCAAACTTGTCCATCGTTTCCTGAACAATCGCGGGAACGGCGTTGTAGTATTTATTGCCGGCTTCGCGTCCCTGGAAGTAAACGTCCGGATTTTGTGCGGTGCCGCGAATGCTCGGGCGTTCCGGTGACATGGCACGCGCACGGAAGGCTGCGATATCGTCTTCATTGATCACCGCCTTAATGACATCGTCGGAAATCGTTTCGATTTTGGAAACTTCATGCGAGGTGCGGAATCCGTCGAAGAAGTGCATGAACGGCACGCGGGAACGCAGAGAGGCGGCGTGCGCAATCAGTGCCATATCCTGAGCTTCCTGACCGGAAGTCGAATTGAGCATCACGAAGCCCGTCGAACGGCAACTCATAACGTCGGAGTGATCCCCGAAAATGGAGAGCGCGTGCGTCGCAAGCGCACGAGCCGTCACGTGCATCGTGAACGGAATCAGTTCGCCCGCGATTTTATACATATTCGGAATCATGAGCAGTAGCCCCTGAGACGCCGTAAACGTCGTCGTGAGGGCTCCCGCGAGCAAAGAGCCGTGAACGGCACCCGCAACACCCGCTTCGGACTGGAGCTGTTCCACGACGGGAACGTTATTCCAAAGATTCGGCATTTTTTTCGCGGACCACTCGTCACAAGATTCCGCCATCGGCGAAGAAGGCGTAATCGGATAGATAGCGATGACTTCGCTAAGTCGATAAGCTACGGACGCAACGGCCTCGTTGGCATCCATCGTTTTAAATTTAGGTGATTTTGCCATATCGCCGCCGATGATGATAAAAAAAGGTGTTTTTTTCAAACCTTTTCGCCCCTCAATCGACTAAAAAAATCCGCACAACAACGCGAAGACCGCAACTTCCGAAATCGGAATTGACATGCACCGAAAAAAGGTGTTTTCTCTTTGGAACATTTTCACGGTGGATGTAGCTCAGTTGGTTAGAGCATCGGATTGTGGTTCCGGGGGTCGCGGGTTCAAATCCCGTCTTCCACCCCATTTAAAAAGCCCGCTTAAACGCGGGCTTTTCTTGTATTCGTATCGGCTTACGGCAAAAGAAATTGAAATTCCCCATACGACCATGCCATATGGGGAATTCTTTACTCTCATTTTCTCGGAGCGTCTTTTCTCACATCAGGAGAAGAATGTTTCACCGTAGATTTCGCTTGTTTCCTCTTCGCGGGCTCTGCCTTTTTGCGGGGTGCGTCAGAGGAATATTCGCCCACATCCGATTCCGGCAACCAATATCCGGTCGGGGTCAGATTTGCACAAACGCTGTCCGGAAGCTCCCACATCGCACCGGTCGCCGGATCAACAATCAGCATTCCGATTAGCCCGCCGAAAAGAATGTTTCCGAAATACCACGGATCCAGACCTGCCCTTTCGGAAACCATCGTGCTGTTGTAATTCTGCTTTTTGAATGTAATCGTATAATTTTCAGGCTTAAAAAAACCGGCACCGGCATCCAAGACAACCTGTTGCGGAGTCACACCGGAAGAAACAATCCGTCCGGACTTATTTTTCACCGTAAACTGAGCTCCGCTCGGGAAAGACTCCACCGTCACCGGATACGTGCTATCGCTGACAATGGAGGCGCATCCCGTCCCCAAGGCGACAAACGGCAAGAAAGTTAAAAACGTAATCTTTTTCATGACAAAATCCCCTCTTATTCCCTTGTGTTTTCTTCTTCATTTTCCCGGAACGCACCACAGCACGTATGCGAACAGTTTTCGTAAGCATAAAGATCCGCGGTAACCGTTACGGTGCACATTCCGATAAACGGATACAGAAAAACACGCTCCTCTTCCGTAGCAATATTCCGGAACGCGTAGTTGTTCCGGGCAATCGGATATCCCGACGCGCCGGCGGCAGCATAAAGGCGATCCATGGCTGCACTTTGGGAAGGCGCACTCCCGATTCCCAAAAATTTAACACAACTGTGCTTTCCGGTCATTCTCGTCTTTACGGGAGTGCCGCACATGGTTGAATTCGATTGCGGCGTATAGGCCTGATATCGAATATCCGAGCAAGCGCACATCCCGCAGAAAAATACGCCGGAGAGTGCTGTAGTAATCAACATGCGAATGGTCATAATAGGCTTAGTATTGAGGTTAAAGCGAGAAACGCCCGTCGGTCCTTCTTCCCCAACGAGAGTTTCACTTCGGTTTTAACCGAAAAAAAAAAGCCCGGTCAAGAGAAAAAACAAATAAGACAAAGCGACATATCAACAAAACAAAAGGGCGCAATTTTCACCCGACATCAAGCAGGGAACCCCGGATCATCCGTTCTTTGCAGCCTCCGCTTTAATTTGGTTCCAATATCGCGTTGCGGACGAAGCGGGAATACTGTTTCATTTCGCCTCATGTTTGAAAATCTGACCGACCGAATGACGAACGCTCTGCGCAACCTGCGCGGACTCGGTAAAATCTCCGAATCCAATATTGCGGACGCGCTCGCGGACGTGCGAACCGCACTTCTTTCCGCCGACGTGCATTTCCGCGTCGCTCGTGAATTTTGCGATCGCGTGAAAGAAGCCTGCCTCGGTCAGAACGTGATCGCGAGCATTACGCCCGGACAAATGGCGGTCAAAATTATCCACGACGAGCTCGTTAAGTTGCTCGGCGAAAACTCTACCCGATTTTCTCCCGCCCGCCCGCTCAAAATCATGCTTGTCGGGCTTCACGGGAGCGGGAAAACGACCTCCGCCGGAAAGCTCGCCCGTTATCTGCGCTCGCACGGGAACTACCGCCCGGTGCTCGTTGCGTGCGACGTTTACCGCCCCGCCGCCATTGACCAGCTCGAAACACTCGCCCGAACGACGGGAACGCCGTTCTACTGCGACCGCGATTCAAAAGACGTTCCCGCCATCGGCGAAAAGTTTTTGCGCGAAGCCGTCAATGATTCCGCCGACCTCGTCATTTTCGACACCGCCGGCCGTCTCCAAATCGACGAAGATTTGATTGAGGAAATCAAACGACTGCGGGAACGCATCCGTCCGGACGAAGTTCTGCTCGTCGCCGACTCCGCCCTCGGGCAGGAAGCCGTTAATGTCGCCAAACATTTCCACGAAGCCGTTAATCTGACGGGGATTATTCTGACAAAGCTTGACGGGGACGCCCGCGGCGGGGCGGCGCTTTCGATGAAAACCATCACCGGAGTGCCGATTAAATTCATGGGAACGGGCGAAAAGCTCGAAGATTTCTCGCCGTTCCACCCGGACCGCATGGCTCAACGTATTCTCGGCATGGGCGACGTCGTTTCGCTCGTCGAAAAGGCACAGGAAACCATCGACCAAAAAGAAGCCGCGCGCATCGCCGAGAAAATGAAAAAGGCGGACTTCGATTTGGAAGATTTTCTCGCTCAACTCCAGCAAATGAAAAAAATGGGGCCGCTCGGAAACATTATGAAAATGATGCCGGGAATGAGCGGAATTCAAGTCGGAGACAAAGAAGAGCAAAAGCTCAAACGCACGGAAGCGATTATTCAGTCAATGACCAAAAAAGAACGCGCACGACCGGAAATCCTGAACGGATCCCGCCGCGCACGCATCGCCAAGGGTTCGGGAACGAAGGTTTCCGACGTCAATGCGCTTTTGAAACAATTCTCGCAAATGCGCCAAATGATGAAGATGCTCAAAGGCGGAAAAATGAAAGCGCTCATGCGCGGACTCGGCGGAAAACTTCCCGGCATGGGCGGATTCGGCGGAAAATTCCCGTTCTGATTTTCCGCCGGGGTAAAAACCACCAAAGAGATAGTAATTTATTGACAGGAAAATACATGCGTGTCAGTAAAGACGACGCATGAAAAATCAATTCCTCCTGATCGGCTTGGTTGCAGCCGGTATTACCCCCCCCCCATTTGTTTTCGGAGCAACCTACTTTCTCCCCGGCGTGTCCGTCGATAGCGGCTGGCATGACGCTGAAAAGGTGTTCGGCGGCGTAGACGATAATCTGTGCTGGGCGGCGCAATCCGCCAATATGGCGCAATACTGGCAAGACTGGTACGTCAAAGCGGGGAACGAACTTCCGGCATCGACACCGAACAGTGCGGGGGAAATTTTTGACCTTTTCAAAAGCTCTTGGAGCAATCAGGGAAGTATCTGCGAATTCGGTCTTCCCTGGTATTTTACGGGCATGACGCCCATGGAGTATTACAACGACGGCTATTATCGCAATCCCGATTTCTCCACGCTGCTGAATACCTCCTATCAGGGATACTTCAAGCACCTCTACAGCTACGGACGCACCTATTCCTACGCAGACGATTTCATGGCAAAAGAAGGCCTTTTGTTGCATCAGTGGCAAGGAAACATGTCCATCGGGGATTTTACGGAGACACTCATAGAGCTCATCACCGTGAAAAACAGCATCGTCGGGCTGTCTCTTGACTTTTGGAAGCTTGACGGAAGCGGATTGGGAGGCGCACACGCCGTAACCTTGTGGGGATTTGAAACCACGGAAGTTGATGGCGTCGAAGAAGTTTGTAAAATCTACATTACCGACTCCGACGACGGGCAAAACGCCTTAGTCTGTTACGACGTAAACGGACGTGCGCGGCTGGGCTACGATGTCGAACTTCCGAACTTTCACGATGAGGTAACGGGCGAATACTATTCGACAAGCATTGACAGTTTCTACTCGCTTTCCGTGGATCGTTTCGTTGCGGTGATTCCGGAACCGTCCGCATTCGGATTGCTTTCGGGCATTGCGGCGCTCGCCGTCGTATCGGCGCAAAGACGGCGTTCCCGCCGATTACAGCAGAAACAGTGAACCCGCAATTGCGAGAAGCACGATTGCGGTAAGAATGTTCAGATAACGGGAAACGCTCGGACGCGTATTCAAGGCGGAAAAAAGTTTTCCGGCGCAAAGCGAAACCGAAGAAAAAATAACAAACGCCTGCACGGAAAAGATTCCGCCGAGGGCAAGCATATTCAGCCATGGAGTTGTCGCATCTTCGGGGACAAACTGCGGAAGCAACGCCAGAAAGAACAGCGCGACCTTCGGATTCAGGACATTCATGAGCACTCCCGTGCGGTAAAGTGCCGCAAAGCGGGAACGCTCCTCCGCCCCTCCGGCGGTTCCGATTCCGTCGTTTCTATGACGAAAAGCCTGAAATGCGAGCCAAAGCAAATAAAGCGTTCCCGCGATTTTGAGCGCGTCAAATGCGAGAGGTGACCGGCGAAAAACAATCGAAATCCCGAATGCCGCAAGAGCCGTGTGAAAGAATACTCCGGTGCAAAGCCCGGCGGCGACGGAAATTCCGGCGCGGGCACCTTGCGCCAAACTTTTGGTTGCAACAAAAATGATGTCCGGTCCGGGGGCAAGCGTCAGCAAAATCGCCGCCGGCAAAAATGAGAGCAAAGAATACATCAGAAGATTTATTGTTCGTTAACAGGCGACAGACGGGTGCCCGCGTTCCCGCACGCATCCCGACATTCCCGTCAGCGCTCTGCCGCGACTCCGGTTCGCATTACGATATTGCGCAGAGCGGGATGATACATAAACGGATTTTTAAGAATTTTTGTCAAAAGTTTCAGTCGAAGCCTGCGGGATCGCTTCCGGTAAGACTCGGCGAGTTCCGGGAATTTTTCCGGAGAAAGCGTTCCCGCGGCGGCAAGAACGTCGGCGAGAATTTCCGCCGAGTCCATCGCATAGCTCATCCCTTCAAGCGAACTCGGAGAAATCATGCCCGCAGCTTCGCCGATAAGGAATGCCCCGTTCCCGTCGCCGAGCACGAAATCGCTCATTTTCTCCGGACGCAAAACACGGCAAGCCTCCGTGCGCACGGGATTTTTCAACGAAAAACCGAAGCATTCCGCGCGCGCTCGAAAAAGCTCGTAAGCCTTCGATGAATTTTCGCGCGGGAACGCTGCTCCGAAAACAAGCTCTCCGTCCTTGGAAACCGCCCAGCCGTAGCAGTCCGTCAGTCTTTCGTCAAAAAAGCAGGCGTAAACCGGATTTGTCTGCACATCGGAAAACCTCTGTTGAACTGCCGTATAATCGCGAATTCTGTGTTCGGGGAAAAGTTTTCGGCGAACGAGCGAAGAAGCACCGTCCGCACCGATAAGCGTCCGCGCCGAAATTCGCTTTTCCTCGCGATTCGTATAAACGGAAAGGTCGAATATCCCTTCCGGAGTGCGGGAAAAACCCCTCACCGTTGCGTCATGAAAAACCGTAGCGGCTTCCGGAATCAGAGATTTCAGCCAAAGGTCAAAACGATGCCGATTCATGTTGATGTAAAATCGGCGATACGTGCGTTCCCGCGAAGTCCGCAAGTCGATTGTGCGAACGGAAAAAAGTTGCGGATCCGCAAGAACGGACTTCGGAAGAGAAAGCCCTTGCCGCGAAAGCGATCTCTGCGCATCCTCCGCAAGCAAACCGCCGCAGGGCTTTTGGAAGCCGCCCGCCTCAGGTTCGCATCGCTTACGGTCGACGGCAACGACACTCAATCCGCGCCCGGTAAGCAAGCGAGCCAACGTCGCTCCCGCAGGTCCTAAACCGACAATCGCCGCATCAAAAATCTTTTCCGAAATTTCCGACATTTCTATTTCTTTTGGAAGAAACGGAATCCGATGCCCGCCGGCAACTAAGACTCCTCTTTGTCGAAACTCGCAATGCGTTCGACATATTTCGCCAAAATATCAAATTCCAAATTAACGGGGTCTCCCGCCTTGCGTTCCCGCAAATTCGTCTCCGCCATCGTGTGCGGGATCAGCCAAATGTCAAAGGTGCCGTCCGCATCATTAAGCGCGGCGACCGTCAGAGAAATCCCGTCCACCGCAACACTGCACTTATAGGCAAGATATTTGCGGAACTCCTTCGGCGGACGCACGCAAAGGCGATAATTCGCACCCTCCCGGCGCAGAGAAGCCACCGTTCCCGTCGCATCCACGTGCCCGGTAACAAAGTGCCCGCCCATTCGCGCCGTCGGAAGCAGGCTCCGCTCAAGATTGACGACACATCCGGGCTTCAGCAGAGAAAACGAGGTCTTGCGCAGTGTCTCGTCGAGAACATCAAACCCGAGCTGCGTCCCCTCAACGGCAACCGCCGTCAGGCAACAACCGTTATTGGCGATACTGTCGCCGATTTGAGGCGTTCCCGCAAATTTCGGAGCATCCACCGTAAGGCGCCAGACACCTTTCGCGTTTTGCTCAAGGGAAACAACCGTTCCCGTAGTTTCAACGAGTCCCGTAAACATAGTGCCGAAAATCCTAAACATTAGCCGAAAAATGGCAAACGGAGAATCGCGGTTATGCGGAAATTCCGCCCTGTTTACGGGCAGAAACGCGTTGACGCTCTTGCGGAAACGAAGATATCCTTTTCCCACTTTTTCGTTAAATTAACCTACAACAAAATCATCCCGATATGAAACCTACACTCCTCGTTCTTGCAGCAGGTATGGGCAGCCGCTACGGCGGACTTAAACAAATGGATCCGATGGGTCCCTCCGGAGAAACGATTCTCGACTATTCCGTATTTGACGCGGTTCGCGCCGGCTTCGGCAAAGTCGTCTTCATTATCCGTCCGGACTTTGAGGAAGCTTTCAAGGAAATGATTGCCAAGAAAAACCTTCCCGTTCCCGTCGATTACGCGTTCCAAACGCTCGACAAACTTCCGGAAGGCTTCAGCGTTCCCGAAGGTCGCGAAAAACCGTGGGGAACGACACACGCAATCCTCTGCGCCAAGGGTGTCGTCAAAGAAAATTTCGCTATCATCAATGCGGACGACTTCTACGGGCGCAACTCTTATGAAGTGCTTGCAAACTATCTTACGGATCTCGATCCGGAATCGAGCGCGTTCTCGATGGTCGGATTCCTGATGAAGAACACACTCTCCGAACACGGCACCGTCGCCCGCGGCGTTTGCAACACCGACGAAAACGGCTTCCTCACCGACATTGAAGAAATGACCAAGATTTCCAAAGTCGGCGACAACGGACGCAACACCTACGAAGACGGCTCCACCAAAGACATTCCGGGCGACACGCCGGTTTCCATGAACATGTGGGGATGCACGCCGAAACTGTTCGACCACCTCGACCGCATTTTCCTCGAATTCCTTAAAGAAAAAGGCACCGAGCTCAAAAGCGAATGCTTCATTCCGATGACAATCGGTCAGCTCATCAAGGAAGGCCTCGCCACGACAAAGGTGCTTCGCACCGACAGTGCATGGTTCGGCGTTACCTACAAGGAAGACAAGCCCGTTGTTCAGGCGAATATCAACAAGCTCATCGAAGCGGGCGAATACCCGACGAATCTTTGGGCGTAATCGATAAAAAAGCTTAAAGATTAGAGCTTAACGCTTAAAGGAAAGTAAACCCGGCGAAACCTCTAAGCTCTCATCTGTCAGCAAGCATCCGAAACAGCGTTCCCGCACGGGAACGCTGTTTTATTTCGGATATAAAAAAAAATCAGGACGAAAGAAGTTTCGCCATTTTCACGGCGTTGGCGAAACTCCGGATTTGCGCAATGCCTTTGCCCGCAATATCGTAGGCGGTCCCGTGGTCGGGCGACGTGCGAATATACGGCAGTCCCAGCGAAATATTTAC
>CAZPYE010000004.1:0-50617 GCA_964590115.1 uncultured Enterobacteriaceae bacterium | reverse complement strand
TCTCTATTTACAGGTCTCCAAATTGAAATTTGCCTGCGGCAAATTTCAATTTGCGTTTTCTCCGAGTGCGGGATTTTAATTTTCGACGCTATGAGAACTTTTGAGAAAGACGGATTTACCTTTCAGGAATGGCGAGTCGGGGCTTCCTCCTTTACTGCCTGTATGACGCTCGGTGCGAGGCTGATGAGCTGGGATGTCGATATCGCGGGAACGCGGCGAAACGTAATTCTTTGGCCGGAAAATGCGGATTTTTCGCAATATCGAAAAATTCGCGGCGGCAATCCGATTCTGTTCCCGTTTATGGGGCGCAATTATGCCGAGGGAAAAAGGTTTTTCTGGAAAAATCCCGCAGACGGAGTTGTGCGCCCGATGCCGCAGCACGGCTACGCGGTGGACGGCGAATTTGAAATTGTCGAGGCGACGGAAAACTCGGTGAAGGCGAAGTTCCTGCCGGGGGAAGCCGCCCGCGAAGGCTATCCCTTTGATTACGATTTTTTTGTTACGTATCGCTTTTCGGAGCTTTCCCTCGAATGTGAATTTGAGCTCGTGAATCGCGGGAACGTGCGTTTGCCGTGGTGCGCGGGGCATCATTTTTATTTTGCGATGCCGTGGCATGCCGGGCTTTCCCGCAAGGATTATATTTTGAAAATTGATGCGAAAAAATTCTGGCACCATGCTTCGGACGGCTCTCTGGTTAAGGCGAACGCTCCGCGCGAGCCGCTTTCCTTCGGCGATCCGGAGATTTGTGATTTGCTTTATACGAAATTGAAAACCAATCGTGTCGCGTTCGGTCCGAAAAACGGCGAGGAAAATGTTGTCGTTCGAGTCGGTGAAAATGAAGTGCCGTCTCCTTGGACGACCGTCGTTACCTGGTCGGAAAGCGAGGAGTCTCCGTTCTACTGCGTCGAACCGTGGATGGGTGCGCCGAACAGTTGCGAACACGGGAACGGCTTGCATTTCGTTGAGGCCGGAATGTCGGAAACGTTCAAGGTTTCCGTTTCGTTGGAATGACGCATCGGCGGGAACGCGTCGGATTGATTTCGCATACGGACGCGCCCGGATTTTCGTTTTTTTTAAGGAACGGAAATCCGCATTCCGTCGTAGCCGAGCACGACACTTTGCGGGAGCGTGGCGGAATCCCGCGCGTAATCGATACGAAACGTCATGTGCGTAAAGACGGTTTTCTTTGCGCGAATTTTTTCTGCGGCATTCAGGGCTTTTTCAAAATTGAGATGCGTCGGATGCGGCGGGCGGTGTAAGGCATCGATTACGAGCACGTCCGCATCCCGGGCGAGAGCAATTGCCTCGGCGGGAACGTCGCTGCAATCCGTGTAGTAGGCGATGCGTGCGCCGGTCTTTTTCTCCGTAAAGACCATGCCGAGCGAGACGAATCGCGAACCGTGCGGGAGAATTGTCGTTTGCACGCGGGTGCCGCACGGGAGCGTCATTTCCGACGGAGCAATCTCGGGGAGCAGGGCGATGTAGCCGTGTGCGGATTGGGGGCGGATTCCGTAGGGGAAAATTGCTTCGATTCGTTCTTTGCCTTCCTGCGTCGTCCAAACCGGAATCGCTTTCCCGCCCCGCAAATCACAGAAACGGCGAAGGTCGTCCATTCCCAAAATATGGTCGGAATGCCCGTGCGTGAGGAAGAAATAATCGACGGCGGGAACGCCGAATTTTATGCAGGCAAGCCGGAATTCCGGCCCGGCGTCTATTTGTATGTGCGCGTCGTCGCTGACGAGATGTGCACAACTGCGGTTTCTCCAATTTTTAGGTTCGGACAAATCCAAGCCGTCGTTCGGATGCCCGAGGAGCGGAACGCCTTGAGACGTTCCCGTGCCCAGTAAAACGATTTCCATTGCCCGGAAGCGTAATCCTAATTCCGCTCCCGATAAACAGAAATTTGCCGGGAAACAGCCGCACTCAATGTTTTTACACCGCCGCCAGGCAGAGAAGCGTATTCGCGTTAAAGAGGGCGTGAACGCAAATCGGAGCGACGATGCGCCCGGTTTTTTCGTAAATCAGGCAAAATACGCATCCGAGCAGTGTCAGCGGAAGGTAGGACATGGGCGCATCGTGCATCAGTGCGAAAATAATGCTTGAGAGCAGGGCGGCGGGAATTGCGCCGATTTTACTTTTCAGAAGGCGATAAAGCCCTGCCCGGAAAATAATTTCTTCGATAATCGGCGTAAAAATCGCCACGGCGGGAACGCAAAGTGCCGCGATAAGGGGATCGGATTGTCCGAACGCATCAACGAGGATTTGATTTTCCCGAAAAACCGCCTGCATGCTTTCCGGTAAAAGCAAAACGATTCCGGAGACCAGAATCGTTGCGGCAAGCGCCCCCGAGAATCCCAGCGAAAAAAACGCGGGAACGCCGAAAGCGTTTGCCGGAGAGAGCCAGGAAGCCGCCGGTTCACGGTCTTTTTTTGCGACCGCATCGAGCGTTTTGGGGAAAGCTCCCGGGAACGCTTTTAGGGCAATCAGAATCGTTGCAAGAGAAAGTGTTTGCGTAGCGGGAATGAGGTAGAGAACGTCTTTTTTCTCCGCAAGAAGCCCCGGGAAAAATGCGTTTGCGAGCGAGGAACAAATCAGCCCCGGAGCCAAAAGGCAAAATACCGCGATTCCCGAAAACATAAGCGCCTGCATGAAGCCCAGTCTCCATTCGGGAAGATGCCCCCGCAACAGCTCGGGATTACGCCTCGCCGCGCGAAATTGCACTACGGCAACCGCCGCACCGGTGAGTGCGAGCAGGAACTGCCAAACACCGACAAATATCATCGACAAGCTCATTTTTTTACGGGAACGCGGATTTTAAGAGTTTCGCCCTCGCCGAGCTCAAGCCCACGGAAGATGACGAAGTTTTCCGTCAGAATATCGGGACGGATTTCATCCGTTTCTTTCCCGTCGATTTTCGCGGAAAATTTTTCCGATGCGAAAGCGATGCGCTCCGGAAACCAAAGGCAAAAATCTCCCTTGTGGGCGTTCCCGCGCGTCGTTTTTACGGAGAACGTCCGCGTTTGCCCTTCCTTTTGCACGGTGCAATTCCAGGGTTGTGTGCTCGGCGCATCCGGGTTAAATCGCGTGCGGTAGAGCGGGTCGCCGTAGAAGGCAACGGTGTCCCGGTCGTGAACGCGACCGAGAACCTCCCGGGAAGCCTTTTCGCCGCTTTTTACGATAGACATCGCGAGACCGTTGACGCTGACCGAATCCATGCCTTCGGCGCGAAGCGGCAAGGGGAGTTTCACTAATGCTTCCGGCAGGTTTTTCAGCAAAATCTGATTGTTGAAAAACCACGCCTGCCCGACACTTGTCGCCTGATGTCCGCCGAAAAACTGACCGGATGAGCCCCAACCGCCTTCTCCGAACCAGCTCGGAACGGTGTAGCCGACAAATTGTTTGACGTTCGCGGCGGAAATCGCCGTTACCACCATCGAGAACGGCGTGCGCAACGCGTCGCCGAAAAGACAGTTTCCGGAAGCGAACCAGACTTTTTCGTCCGGCGTTTTCGGCAACTTTTTCAGTTTCTCTTTCTTGAAAAAGAATTCGGCTTTTTCCCGGTTGCCGAGTGTGGCGACGAAGCCCGGCATTTTCTCCTTCGGAACGAGGTAGAAATCCGTTCCCGCCGATGCGATGAGCCCTTCGCCGAACGGCATTTCGAGATTAAACTCCGTGGCGTGCGAGGCGGAAATGAGGAACTGCGGACGAACTTTTTCCCAGCGTTCGGCAAAAATTCCGACCATGTCGGCACCGGCTCCCGCCGACGTTTTTTCCGACGGGACGTAGTTCTCCGTTTCGACGTATTCGCAGGGACCCCAGTCCGTAATAAAGAAGCTTTTTTTGAAACGCTTTTGATCAAAATTCGTTGTTCCGAGAGCCCGGTCGAGAATGAGCGGTTCGTCCTTGCCGAGTAGCGTTCCCGCCGTCGCGCCGTCTTTTCCGGTGATGATTCCCCAAAGGAAATCACCGTAAATGTCGCCGTTCATTTCCCGGGAAATCTTGTGAAGATTGGCGACGAAAACGCGGTCCAGCTCCTCCGGAGCCGCGACGACGGCGACGTAGCGCGGATTCGCCTTTTTCAAAGCTTTTCGGGCGGCGGAAATGTCGTTCCCGCGCCAGACGATGAGTTTGCCGTCGTAGCGTTTTGCAAACTTGGCGGCAGTTGCCTTCCAGTCTTTTCTTTTAAAGGTTTTTTCGGAGATTAAAACGGCGTATTCGCCTTTTGCGGGAACGATTTCCGCGTCCGTCGGCGCGTCGGCAAAAATCGCGGGAGCGGCAAGTGTGAATGCGCCGAGAATTGAGAGGATTTTTTTCATTTTTCGTGTGTTTGTTTTGAAATTTTATTCGCGTGAAAAGATTCGATTTCCGCAATCAGCGTCTTGCCGATTTCGGTTTTCGGTGCGGGACCGAGCACCTTGCGGAAGCCGCCGTTTCCGAGCAGGAAAATCGTATTCTCGTCCGATCCGAAAGCACCGACGTTCCCGCGTCCGACAAGATTCGCCGCGATGAGGTCGAGATTTTTTTCGACGAGTTTCTTGCGTGCGTAGCCTTCTATGTCCCGGGTTTCGGCGGCAAATCCGACAACCGTTTGCGCCGGGGTCTTTGTCGCGGCAACCGTTCTCAGAATATCCGTCACGGGTTCAAATTCGACAATCATCCCGCGCCCGTCTTTTTTGCGTTTTTCGGGTTCGTAATGCTTGGGACGAAAATCGCAAACGGCGGCGGTTTTTACCAAAACATCGCATCGCGGGAACGCATCGCGCACGGCGGCGAGCATTTCTTCTCCCGTCGTTACGGGAACGAGGCTTACGCCTTCCGGAACGGGAAGTGAAACGTTCGCGCTTACGAGAATGACTTCAAATCCGCGTTCCCGCGCGGCGGCGGCAATTGCGTAGCCCATTTTCCCGCTTGAGGGATTGGAAATAAAGCGGACCGGGTCAAAAAATTCTCGGGTTGCGCCCGCAGTAATAAGCAAGGTAAGCATTTTTTTTTATTCGCGAAGCAGAATTCAACGCGGAATTTTTCGCCGAGTCCATTGCTAAATTTTCGGAAAAACAGACAGGCGAAGTCTCGGCGAAGGCTCGTCCGTCAGCTTTTTTTTACGCGAGGTCTCGGCGGACGCGGCAGCCGAGAATCACGGCGATGGAAGCCAGTCCCGCCGCGAGCCCGATCCAAACGCCGACACCGTTCATTCCGATTCCGAAAGCGAGTCCGAGTGCCGTCGGGCAACCGATCATCCAGTAGCTTACGAATGCCGAAACTGCGATAATTTTTACGTCTCCGATACCTCGCAGCGTTCCCGCCGCCACGGTTTGGAAGCCGTCGAAGAGCATATACGCGCAGGCGACCAGAAGGAAGGAGGAGGCGAGACCGGACGCTTCCGCACCAAGGTTGAAAAGCGCGGGAACGTCATTGCGGAAAAGGATCAGCAGGGCGGAAACGACAATCATCGCAAGAATGATAAAAATCGCCGTTCCCGCAAATATGACGCGAATCCGCGGCATATTTCCTCTGCCGAAGGCTTCGCCGACCCGTATTGAAACCGCCTGTGAAATCCCGAGAGGCAACATATAAACGAGCGAAGAAATCGTAATGACAACCTGATTCGCCGCGATGGACGCTTCACTAATCCAGCCCATGAAAAAGGGGGCGATAATGAAGAGTCCCGCCTCAAACAGAACATGAAGGGAGGCGGGCAGGGCAATGCGCAGATTCTTTCGGGTCTCGCCGAGAGAAAATCCTTTTTTGAATTCGCAGACAAGGCGTTGATGAAAGATGATTCCGACAAGGGCGATAAGCCGGGAAAAGAGCGTTCCCGCCGCCGCGCCCTCCAAGCCCCAATTCGGAAATCCGAGAGCACCGCTCATCAGCGTCCAATTCAGAAAAATATTGGCGAGGAGCCCGACTACGGTCCAAAACAGCGAAATCCACTGCCCGCCGCTGGCATCGCGGAAGGATTTTACGGTTTGAAATCCCGCCGCCGCCGGAATGGAAAGCGCGATAATGCAGGAAAAATTCCTTGCCGCATCGGAGACGCTTCCGGGTTGTCCGAGCCACAAGAGACCGTCTGCGAGAATGAATGCGCAAACAGCAGAAGAGCCGAGTATCGAAACGCAAAGACTTACGAGCAAACCGTGTCGCAGGATTCCCGGAATCTCTGCGGGCGTTCCCGCGCCGCGCGCCTGCGCCGTCAGCACGGGAACGGCGACGGTAATCCCGATGGTGAGCAGAAGCGGCACCCAGTTGACGTTGTTGCCGAGCGTCGCCGCCGCGAGAGCGTGCTCGCCCAGCATATTACCGACCATGAGCGTGTCGATTACGCCGAAGAGCCCTTGCCCGAGTAAACCGATTGTAATCGGGCCGGAAAGGCGTAAGGTGCGGTTAAATTCTTTCCTTAGCGCGGGAAACATAGGATTTCGGGATAAAAAAAAGCGCGGCGAATACACCGCGCTTTGCCTTCGCGAAAATTTATTCGGAATGAGAGAGCTCTCCCTTGTCGTTGAACGTGTAAATTCCGCCCTTTGCGTGTTTGAGCGTGAAGGATTCCTTATTGTCGAAAGTAATCTTCAGCTCGTTCCCGGGAATGATGTATCCGGGAGTAACCTTGTTGCCGTCTTGAAGGCGGAACGTATCCGGCCCGGTAACGGCACCGGTTGTCGGGTTATATCGAACGACGACCGAGCGTTCCAGCGTTTCCGCGAAATGCGCCTGTGCGGCGTTCCCGATGCGCGCCCCGTCGTTAAGCGCCTCGGCGAGTGCCGAAGATGCCTGATATTGGGGGAAAATCCAAACGGCAACGGCAACGACGACGCCGATGAGAACGGCGGCAAACAGGGTTTCGATCAAAGTGAAGGCTTTGCGTGCGGAAAGATATTTTTTCATAATTGAGGAGGGATGTTGTCGTAGCGGGTTTTCTCTCTTTGAAATCAGTAAGGGAATTCTACGAACTTCGAGACGAATGTCAAAACTTACTCCTCGGGATTTTCCCGTTTGAGCTTAAAATAAGTTTGGAGGACGGCGCGGCATTCGTCTTCCATGACACCGGACGAAACATTGATGCGGTGATTCAGCTTCGGAAGCTCATGCACGGGAAAGGCACCGCCGAGGCAACCCATCTTCGGGTCGCCCCACGCAAAAACGACACGCCCGAGCCGCGCCATAATACTTGCGCCCGAGCACATCGGGCAGGGCTCTTTGGTGACGTAGAGCGTGCAGTCGTTGAGCCGCCAGTCGCCGATTGCGTTCGCCGCCTGCGTAATGGCAAGAATTTCCGCGTGCGCCGTCGGGTCCTTTGTCGTAACGGTGCGATTATGCGCGGCGGCAATAATTTCCTCGTTTCGGACGATGACCGCCCCGACGGGCACCTCGTCTTCTTTCCACGCCTCAATCGCCTGATTGAACGCGTGCGACATGAAGTAGCGGTCGTCGCGAACGAGTTCGGACGGAAAAATCTTTTGGAAAGGGCAAAGCATTTTCTGAGGAATTAGAAAGCCTTAGGCTTTAATCAGGAATGAGAAATTAGAAATGAGGAATGAGAAACGAAGCATCCTTTCTAATTTCTAATTCCTCACTCCTAATTCTTTTTATCATTAAATTTCTTCGGGAACGCCGGGTTCGAGGTTTACGGTTTTGGTTTTCGGCAGTTCGATTGCAAATTCTTCTTCAAACCATTCACGGGCTTCGGGATCGCCGTGCGTAAGCACTGCGACGCGCGGTTCCACGCTGTAAACAAACTCCATCATGCGTTCCCGCGTGGTGTGTCCGCTGAGATCGTATTTCGAAACCGTCGCCAAAACGCGGGCGATAAAATTCAAATCGGCAAAACGCAACTCGTCGATGTTCGTGCGGGTAAGAAGGCGTCCGCCCGGCGTGTCGGGATCGCAGTAGCCGACGAAGGCGACGAGATTGTGCGCGTGTCCGAGCATATTGGCGGCGATGTGCCATGCCGGCGTGTGTTCGACGAGCATTCCGCTCGACAGGAGGTAAATTCCCTGCACGGGAACGTCCGTCCCGGGTTCTTCCCAAGTGCGGAGCGCCTGAACGCCGAGGTCTTTCATGAGCGTTCGGTGGAATTTCACGTCTCCGGTTTTTTTCGACATCGTATCGAAATAGTCCGCGAGGTCCAACCCCAGCCCGGTGCAAAATACGGGAACGTCTTTGGGAATCCGTCCGTCGTTTTTGGCGCGGTTAAAAATGTGAACCAACTCCTGCATGCGTCCGAAGGCGAACGCGGGAACGAGAACGCTTCCGCCGCCGGAGAGCGTTCCCGCGACGTCGCTGACGAGGCGTTCGACTTCTTCGTCGCGTGTCGCCTCCTCCGCTTCCGTCGCTCCGCGCGTTGTTTCCAAAATCAGCGTATCGATTTTTTCTTCGGGAAAATCGGCGCCTTCGACCGTTTCCTGGTCGTGGAAACAAACGTCGCCCGTGAAGAAAATTTTTCGATGACGATATTCGACCATGCACCCGACGGCTCCGGCGACGTGGCCTGCCGGATAAAGCGTGAACGTGATTTCGTCGTCGTTTTCGTGAAATGTTTTCGATACGCCGACGGGCAATGCCGTCAGGGACGCTTCCACGCGATCGAGCTCGCTGTAAGTGTAAAGCGGATACTCGTTGATGCGCTTTTCGTCGCGCTGACGCAACATTACGCCGATGCAGTTGCGAAGAATCCGCGTCGCAATGATGCGGCTTGCCGGAGAGCAGAGCACGCGTGTCTGCGGGTGTTCCCGCAACAGCACGGGCAGGGCGCCGATGTGGTCCAAATGGCAGTGCGAGAGAATGACGAAATCTATCGACAAATCACGCACGAGATTGAGTTGCGGTAAGGCATCGCGACCGGATTTTTTCGGGTGAAGACCGCAATCGAAAAGAATCCGGAACGGGCCGATTTCCGCGAGGAGGCAGTTCGCACCGATGTCTTTTGAGCAATTTAAGTCCGTGATTTGCATGTCACCGAAAAAGCTATGCGTTCCCGTGCGTTCCCGCAAATTGAAATTTAAGCGGATTTTCACCGAGCCGCGAAACCGCTTTGCCGTGATATTTCGCTAAATTGCTTTATTTCCTGCGGGAACGTGATTATTCTCTCTGCCTTTTCATGCTATGAGCGAAGAAACCATTTCTCCTGAAACGCCGGCGGTCAACCGCCATTTTATTCGTCAGATTATCGACAGCGACCTCGCGGCGGGAACGGTCAAAAGCATCGTTACGCGCTTTCCGCCGGAGCCGAACGGCTACCTGCATATCGGGCACGCGAAGGCGATTTGCCTCGATTTCGGCATGGCGAAAGAATACGGCGGGAAATGTCATTTGCGCATGGACGACACGAATCCGACGCGCGAAGACGTCGAATACGTCGAATCCATTCAGGAAGACGTGCGCTGGCTCGGCTTTGATTGGGGCGAAAACTATTTCCACGCCTCGGACTATTTCGACAAAATTTACGATTACGCGATTCAACTGATCAAGCTCGGCAAAGCCTACGTCTGCCACCTTTCCGCCGAGGAATGGAAAGATTACCGCGGCGTTCCCGACAAGCCGGGAAAAGCCTCCCCGTGGCGCAACCGCTCCGTCGAAGAAAATCTCGAAGAATTCGCCAAAATGACGCGCGGCGAATACGACGAAGGCGCGGCGACGCTGCGCGCGAAAGTCGATATGTTTTCGCCGAACATGCACATGCGCGATCCCGTGATTTACCGCGTGCGCAAAGTCGCCCACCACAACACGGGAGACAAATGGTGCGTTTATCCGATGTATGACTTCGCGCATCCTCTCGAAGACGCGATTGAAGGCGTAACGCACTCGATTTGCACGCTCGAATTTGAAGTGCACCGCCCGTTTTACGATTGGGTGATCAACACGCTGAACACGCCGTCTAAGCCGCATCAATACGAATTCGCCCGCCTGAATCTGACTTACACGATGATGAGCAAGCGCCGCCTGCTCGAACTCGTTCAGGAAAATCTCGTCAACGGCTGGGACGACCCGCGCATGCCCACGGTTTGCGGTCTGCGCCGTCGCGGCTACACGCCGGAATCCATCCGCAATTTCTGCGAAATTATCGGCGTGACGAAATACAATTCGCTCACGGACGTCGCCTTGCTCGAACACACCGTGCGCGCCGATTTGAACAAAACGTCACCGCGCGCGATGGCGGTGATGAATCCGGTCAAAGTCGTCATCGACAACTATCCGGAAACCCAATTCGAAGAACTCACCGCCGTGAACAATCCCGAGGACGAAGCGGCGGGAACGCGCATCGTGCCGTTCTCCCGCGAAATTTTCATCGAACGGGAGGATTTTATGGAAGACGCGCCGAAAAAATTCTTCCGCCTTACGCCGGGTCGCGAGGTGCGTTTGCGCTGGGCCTACGTCGTCAAATGCGTTTCCTGCGAAAAGGACGCGGGCGGGAACGTTACCGTCATTCATTGCACCTACGATCCGGAAACGCGCGGCGGGAACACGCCCGACGGACGTAAAATCAAGGCGACGATTCACTGGGTTTCGGCGGCGCACGCCAAGCCCGTCGAAGTGCGCCTCTACGACCGCCTTTTCAACACGGAAGAGCCGGCAAATGTTCCCGAATGCGGCGATTGGCGCGACAACCTGAATCCGAACTCGCTGACCGTCGCCACCGCACTCGTCGAGCCCTCGCTTTTGGACGTTCCCGCGGGAGCGCGTTTCCAGTTTGAACGCATCGGCTATTTCTGTGCCGACCCGGATTCCAAACCCGGCGCTCCCGTTTTCAACCGCACGGTAACGCTCAAGGATTCCAAAAAATTTTAAAAAACGGGAGAAGTGCTTCGAGTTGAAAGATGAATGTTTTTTAATGAATAGTGAATAGTTAATAATGAATAACGCAGTGTTCAAAATTTTTGCCGGAGGCAAAAATCTACGCACTGAATTATTCACTATTCATTGTTCGTTATTCATTAAATTTCCTCCGGTTTTCTTCCGTAAAATTTTTAACCTCAACAAAAATATAACTATTATGAATACTCAAAAAATCCTCTTCCTCGCTTCGGCGGCGTTGATTTCCGTAACCGCGTTTGCGGATGTCGTCAAATGTAAGGACGGCTCCGTTTATGTCGGAAAAATTGAAAGCATCGACGGCGGCGTAATATCCGTGGCGACCGGCAGCGCGGGAACGGCAAGCGTTTCTCAGAGCGAAGTCGTTTCGATTTCGACGGAAAATCCGCTCTTCGTGCGCACGCCCGACAAAAACACAGTGCGCGGGAAAATCGTTCCCGCCGAAGACGGGCGCGTGAAAATCGACGGAGGAAGCCTCGCGGCGGACCTCGAAATTTCCCAACTCCAAATGTCCTGGAAGGACGGCGAACTTTCCCCCGAAGAAAAACTGCTCGCCGGCAAGTGGGCATACTCGCTCGGCGCCTCGCTTCTCGGAAAGACCGGAAACACGGAAAGCCTGACTGCCGGAGTTTCCGCCGAGGCCGTTCGCACGACTTCCGACGATACCTTGAAGTTTTATGCCAATTACAACTACGGCAAAACCAAGGAAACAACGGGCGAGCGCGACTGGTCGAAATCCGCCGACGATCTCCATTGCGGCTTGGATTACGAGCATTCCATTTCCGCGGCGACGTTCTGGTATGCACGCGAAGATCTCGGATTTGACCGCGTGAAAAATATTCGCTTCCTTTCGACTTCCGCCGCAGGGCTGGGATACAAATTTATCGACGAAGCCGATTGGCACTTCTCCTTCCGCGCCGGTCTTTCCTACCGCTACGAAACCTACAAGGATTATATGCACGACGGCAGCTGGGATAATCCCGACGATACGTCTGCGCTCGGTATGGACTTCGGGCTTCACCACGATTACGCGTGGAGCTGGGGAAAAATCGTAACGGATATTTCCTACACTCCGGCATTCGAGGATTTCTTCGGCGATTACGTCGCCACGCACGAAACCTACCTCGATTTTAAGGTGGACGGAATCGACAATATGGACATTCGCATCGGAATGAAAAACGAATACCGTGCGGAAACCACCGCCGACGACCATCTCGACACGACCTATTACGCGAAAGTCGTTTTCACCTGGTAAAAAAGACGCAACTTCGTTCACAAGCGTTCCCGCCGGATTATTCCCGCGCGGGAACGCTTTTTTATGCGGGGAAATTGCGTTTCTCCGACCGGAATTCCCGGATTTCCGATGAGGCGCAGTGAGCGTTTTCGTGATTCCGAAAATTATTTGTCGCGCTCGCCGGACGTTTTCGAGAAAATGACCGCTTTCATGAACAGAGTTTACATCAAAACCTACGGGTGCCAGATGAACGAACGCGACAGCGAAGCTGTTGCGGAAATGCTTCGCGGACGCGGTTATTCCATTGTCGATAACGAGTTTGACGCGGATATCATCTTGCTGAACACCTGCAGCGTGCGCGATCAGGCGGAACAAAAAGCCATCGGCAAGGCGTATCGCCTTTTGCCGAGCCGGAAAAAACGCGCGAAGGAAACGGAAAACGGCGTTCCCTCCGACGGAAAAAAACGCATCGTCGGCATCATGGGCTGTATGGCGCAGAATCGCGGACGTTCGTTGCTCGACCGGCTTCCCGATTTGGATTTGATTGTCGGAACGCAAAAATTCCATCGCGTTCCCGAGCATTTGGACAAACTGCTTGCGACGATGCGCGGGCTCGGTCCGAAACCTTCGTCCATTGTGGACTTGGAGGAAGAATCCGGCTCTCAAAATGCAATTAAAATGCATACGCCGGGACGCAAAATTTCCGCATTCGTCTCGATTATGCAGGGTTGCGATATGCGTTGCGCGTATTGCATCGTGCCGAAAACGCGCGGACACGAACGCGCACGCCCGATTGAGGAAATCGCGGCGGAAGTCGAGGAACTCGTCGCGGCGGGAACGCGCGAAGTGATGTTGCTCGGGCAAATCGTGAACCGCTACGGGATTCGCGAATTTCCGACGATTGACGGAAAATCGCCGTTTGTTCAACTGCTTGAACGCCTGCACGCAATCGAAGGCTTGGAGCGCATCCGCTTCACATCGCCGCACCCGGTCGGCTTCCGTGAAGATTTGGTCGATGCGTATCGCCGCCTGCCGAAACTTTGCAGCTATATTCACCTTCCCGCGCAGAGCGGCTCGGACAAAATTCTGAAGGCGATGCGACGCCCGTATTCGCGGGAACGCTTTATCGAGCTCGTCAACGCCTTGCGCACCGCCCGTCCGGGCATTTACCTTTCGACGGATGTCATCGTCGGTTTCCCCGGCGAAACCGAAGAGGATTTTCAACTCACGCGCTCGCTTTTTGAAGAAGTCAAATTCGACATGGCGTTTATCTTTCGTTACAGCGTGCGCGCGGGAACGCCGGCGGAAGTGCTCGGCGACCCGATTTCCGAAGAAATCAAAGACGCTCGCAACAAGGAATTGCTCGCCGTTTTGGAAAAACACTCGCTCGCACGCAACGAATCGCTCGTCGGAACGATTCAGGACGTTTTGGTCGAAGCTCCTGCCAAACGCGGCGAAAACATTTTTCAGGGACGCAACGACGGCGACCGCAAAATCGTTTTCAAGGGCGACGCTTCGCTCCTCGGCGAAATCGTGCGCGTCCGCATCGACTCCGCCACCGTTACGACCCTCGCGGGAACGCTGGTGTAAGCCTCCGTCGAAAATTAAAAACTTAACAGCGGGCAGGGAATCGGTAATAGTTTCGCCATGAGTTCTCCCTTAGAAAATAACCCCAAACTTTTTTCGTCGATTGAGGCTGCGGTTGCCCGCCGCGCCGAGCTGAAAGCGCAGGATAAAAAACTGGTACTGACCAACGGTTGCTTCGATTTGCTTCATTGCGGGCACGTCTATTATTTGCGCGAAGCGGCAAAGCTCGGAGACGAACTTTGGATCGGATTAAACGGCGCGGAAAGCGTGCGTGCGCTGAAAGGACCGACGCGTCCCGTGCAGGGCGATTACGAACGCGCATTCACGCTGGGCGCACTCGAATTTATTAAGGGAATTTTCTTTTTCCATACGCCGCGCCTCGATGCCGAAATTCGTGCGCTTGCGCCGGACGTTTATGCAAAAGCCGGCGATTATACGCTCGAAACGCTCAATCCCGACGAACGCGCCGCTTTGCTCGACGCGGGAACGGAAATTCGTTTTCTGCCGTTCCTTCCCGGTTTTTCCACGACTTCGCTCATCGCAAAAATCAATGCCGCCGCACAGGCGGGAACGATGTAAGGGAAGCCTTCGGCTTTAATTAGGAGTTAGGAATTAGGAGTTAGTTTTTTTTCCTCGTTTCTAATTTCTCATTCCTGATTCCCGACTATTCCTTCTCAATTCTCCCGACGGATTTTCCGGGAGCCGTAGCGTTCCCGCAAGTATTCGGCGAGGTTGTAAAAATCCGGCGGAAGGGGCGCGTGCAAATTGAGCGGTTCTCCCGTAATCGGGTGTTCGAGATTCAGCCGTTCCGCGTGAAGCATAACGCGCGGCATCGGCCATCCTTCGTGGCGATGTTGGACACGCCCGTAGGTTTTGTCGCCGAGAATCGGGTGCCCGAGATGGGCGAGATGAACGCGGATTTGGTGCGTGCGCCCGGTGTGCAAAATGCAACGCACGAGGGCGGCGCGATCGCCGAAGCGTTCTTCGACAAACCAGTCCGTTCTCGCCGGCTTTCCGTTTTCGCGCACGCACATTTTCGTGCGGTTTGTCGGGTGTCGGTCGATCGGTTCGCGAATGACGCCGGCGAGTAAATCCGGGGCACCGTCCGTGAGCGCGACGTATTGTTTGTCGAGTTCGCGTTCGGAAAATTTTTCGATCAGTGCGTAGTAGGCGGCATCCGTTTTTGCAAAGAGGATTATGCCGGAGGTTTCTTTGTCCAAGCGGTGAACGACGCCCGGGCGCGCTTCGCCTCCGGCGAGAGCGAGCTTGCCTCCGGTGTGGTGAAGCAGGGCGTGAACGAGCGTGTCGTCTCCCGTTCCCGCACCGGGATGCGTGACGATGCCGGGCGTTTTGTTGACGACGACGATGTGTTCGTCCTCAAAGAGAATTTCGAGCGGAATATCAGCGGGGACGAGCTGTGTCGTCGGCTCCGGCGGGAACGCGATTTTCAGTTGCGCTCCGGCGGGAACGGCGGTTTTCCGCGCGAGCGGTTTCCCGTCGAGAACGACGCTTCCTGCGTCGATGATTTTCTGAAGGCGGGAACGGCTCATGTCGGGAAACATTTCCGCGAGTGCCTTGTCGGCGCGCATACCGCCGCATTCTTCGGGAACGGTGAAAATTTCCGGCTCAGACATTGTGTGTTTTTTTATGAAAAGAAAACGGACTTCGATGCGATTTTTTTTTCCCGTTATTGCGTAACGAGAAGGGCACCGTTGACGTTGGCGTGCCAGAACAGCGCGAGGTCGTAGCCGGCGAGCCCGAGTCCGGCGATTTGCCCGGAGCAGACCGGCGCAATCAGCGAGGTGTGGCGGAATTCTTCCCGGGAGTAAACATTGGAAATGTGGACTTCGATGGTCGGAACGGCGCATCCGGCAATGCTGTCGCGCAGGGCGATGCTCGTGTGCGTGAACGCGCCGGGATTGAACACGATTCCGGAGAAGCCGCGATCCGCCCATTCGCAAATTTTATCGACGAGGGCGCCTTCGTGGTTGCTCTGAAAACATTCGATTTCCACGCCGAGCGTTTTCGCCGTTTCCTGCAAATTGTGTTCGAGGTCGTCGAGCGTTGTCTTCCCGTAAATTTCGGGTTCCCGCAGTCCGAGGCGGTTCAGATTTACGCCGTTCAAAATTCCGATTTTCTTCATAATGTTTCTCAGTCTATCGCGGGAAGCGTTCCCGGGAAACGATTTTTTCTGTTTTCGAGAAACAAAACCTTCAAAGAAAAAAAACGAAACTTGCTGCGGGGAGCCGAATTGAGCATATTCGAGCATATGGAGAAAACAGGGACAACGTTGCTGCGCGCAAGGGTTAATTCCGTTCGTCTCGAACAGGCAAAACGCATTTGGGAATCGCTTGGAATAAAGCCTTCGGAGGCGATAAACATTTTTGTCGCTCAAACCGTGAAAAGGGGAACGCTTCCGTTCTCAATCGGATATGAGGAGGAATTGCACGGCGGTGCGATGATGGCGGCGGAAGAGCAAATAAATCACTGGAACGATGCGTTGGGCGAATACTAAACCCGTTCCCGGAGAAATTCGGATGATTGATTCCGGAATCGTCGGGAAAGTGCGTCCGGCGCTCGTCTTGTATTATCCGAATGATGATTCCGCGCGGGCGCTTGCGGTCGTTGCTCCTCTGACTTCGCAAATCCGGAACGCGGAAGGAGAAGTTTATATCGGGAAACCGAAATTCCTTCCGAAGGAATCCGCCGTTAATTTGCAAGGAATCGGGAGTTTTGATAAAAGGTTTGTCGGTTTTCTTTACGGGCGGTTACCCGAAGAAACTTTTGCCGAAGTGAAAACGGCGCTAAGAAAATTTTTTAACCTCTAAATATGCAGAATGAAAGTCGAATTTTTTAATCGCGAAACGGGAAAAACGGAAGCCGAAGCCATTTACGGCGAAGGCGCGTTGCGCTGGGTTTATGAAACCCTGCTCGGAAAGGTCGCGCTTTCCGTGCTGATTCGCCGGGCGTTTTTCTCAAAAATTTACGGTTGGCTGATGTCGCGTCCGCGTTCCCGCGCAAAAGTTGCGCCGTTTATCGAAAAATACGGCTTGGACGTCTCGGAATTTGCCGACGCTCCGGAGACCTATGCCTCGTTCAACGACTTTTTCTCCCGAAAACTCAAGCCCGACGCACGCCCGCTTGCAGATTCCGCCGCCGTGCTTCCCGCCGACGGGCGCCATCTCGCGTTCCCGTGCGCCGACGCGGGTGCGATGACGATTTACGCCAAAGGGCAGGCTTTCGACCTGAAGAAACTCCTCGGCGACGAGGCATTGGCGCAGCGCTACCACGGCGGCGCGATTCTGTGTTCCCGCCTTTGCCCCACGGATTACCACCGCTTCCACTTCCCGGTTGCGGGAACGCCGTCCGCTCCCCGCCTCGTCAACGGCGCACTTTTCTCCGTGAATCCGATCGCGCTTTCCCGCCGCCTCGCGTATCTCTGGGAAAACAAGCGCGAAATTATCGAAATCGATTCGCCGGTTTTCGGCAAGGTAACCCAAATCCTCATCGGCGCGACGAACGTCGGGACGATTCGCACGACGTTTACTCCCGGAAAATTTTATGAAAAGGGCGACGAGCTCGGCTACTTCCGCTTCGGCGGCTCGTTTGTCGCAACGCTTTTCGAGCCGGGGAAAATCCTTCTCGCGGAAGATATTGTCAAAAATTCCGCGACGGGACTCGAAACCTACGCCAAAACGGGAACGGCTCTCGGCGTTCCCGCGTAGGTTTTTACAGGGCGGGAACGGAAGAACGAGGGACAATGAATGAGCCCTCGTTCCCGATTTTTCGTTCCCGATTCCGTGCCTCTTACAAATCGTCTTCGAGTGCCGTGCTCTTTGCGTAGGCGGTGGAACGCGCCTCGAAGAAGTCGGTCTTTACCATATTTGCGTTGGAGTAGGACGAAACCCAAGTCATATCTTCCGGTTCCTTTTCGTGCCCGGGGAAAAGCGGTTCAAATCCGAGGCTCGTCCAGCGCAGATTTCCCAAATAGAGAATATAGTCGGAAATCATCTTCGGCGTCAGCCCGCGGATATTGTTTCCGATAACGTATTGTCCCCACGCAATTTCCTGTGAGACGCCCTCGCGCATCATTTCCGCGTAGGCTTCAACCCGCTCCGGCGTAAACATTTCGGGCTCCTCTTTTTTGAGCTCCGAAATAATGTTGCGGAAAAGCCACAGGTGCGTGTTTTCGTCGCGGTTGATGTAGCGGATTTCCTGCGCGGAACCCGGCATTTTCCCGTTTCTTGCGAGGTTGTAGAAGAACATGAATCCCGAGTAGAAGTAGATGCCTTCAAGGATGTAGTTCGCAATAAGCACTTTGACGAAGCTGAAAAAGTCCTTGTCCACTTGGAACGCATTATAGGTGTTCCCGATGAAGGAGTTGCGGCGGAGAAGGTGCTCGTCCGTTTTCCACTGGTAAAGAATGTCGTTGCGCTGTTCGGGCGAGCAGATGGTGTCCAGCATATACGAATAACTTTGCGAGTGAACGCATTCCTGAAAAGTTTGGATGTTCAGGCAAAGGTTGACTTCGTTGGCGGTGATGTATTCCGCAACATTGGGAAGATTTACCGTTTGTATCGAGTCAAGAAATACAAGGAAGGAAAGAATCTTGTCGTAGGCGGCTCTCTCCGCCTGTTCGAGTTTCGGGTAATCCTTGGTGTCTTGGGCGAGATTGATTTCTTCCGGAATCCAGAAGTTGTTCATCGCCTGCCGATACCATGCCGAGACCCACGGATATTTCATGTTGTTGAAATCGTTCAGATTCGTGGTGTTCCCGCCGACCATGCGGCGCAGGCGCACATCCGTATCTCCGTCCGGATTAAATAACGGGCTTTTCGTAAGTTTTTTCATTTTATTTTCTGTTCGGGGTTATTCTTTCTGTTCAAAAAAATTATGCGGAGCAACTTTCGCATTCTTCGACTTCGAGGGACTTGCTGCGCACGTAGTAAATCGTCTTCACGCCGCATTCCCAGGCGAGAAGATAGAGGTCGAGAACCTTGCGCATCGAGTATTCGTTCGTGATATACAAATTCATGCTCTGCGCCTGATCCACGTGGCGTTGGCGTATGCCGCAGGCTCGCACGGACCAGCTTTGGTCAATCTGGTGCGCATTCTGATAAAACCACCAGGTCTCGGGCGAGAGCTCCGGCGCCGTTCTCGTGAGCATATAGCCTTTTTTCTCTTCAAGGAACCAACGCTTCATCACCGGGTCGATGCCCGGCGTCGTTCCCGCGATGATACTCGTCGAACTCGTGGGCGCGACGGCGAGCAGATAGCCGTTGCGCATTCCGGTTTCGCGCACGCGTTGCGCTAATTCGCGCCAGCGTTCGGAGTTGTAGTTTCGCTTTTCGAAGAACGTTCCCGTTTGCCAGTCCGAACCTTCAAAAAATCCGTAAGCTCCCTTTTCCTTCGCGTTCCCGCAGGACGCATCGATTGCCGCGTAGTTAATCGTCTCGAAAACTTCGTCCGCAAAATCCAGATGCTCCCGGCTTTCCCAGCGGATTTTGCGCTTCGCCAGCGCGTGATGCCAGCCGCTGGCACCGAGCCCGATCGGGCGATAGCCCAGACTCGTGAGCTCCGCGTAAGGCAGGGGGAAAAAGTTCAGGTCGATAACGTTATCCAGCGCACGAATCACCGTTTTCACCACCCCGGAAAGGTATTCTTTGTCTTCAAGAGGAAGATTCCCCAGACAGAGCGACGCGAGGTTGCAGACGACAAAGTCTCCCGGCTTCGTTTTCGTGACGACAACCTTCTCCCCGCCTTCCGTCGTAATCTCCGTGGAAATATGGCTCATCGCGCTCATGTTTTGCGCAATTTCCGTGCAAAGATTCGAGCAGTAGATGATTCCGGAATGCGGGTTCGGGTTGGCGCGGTTGACAAGATCCCGGTTGAACGCAAAGGGCGTTCCCGTTTCAACGGCGGATTTTAAAATCAGCCGGACAATATCCTTGAGCGAAACGGCTCGCTTGGAAATACGGCTGTCATGCACGCAATCGCGGTAGCGCTTTTCCCATTCCTCGCCCCAGTAGTCTTCGAGGCGGTAGCCTTTGACGGTATAAATGTCGTGCGGACACATCAGATACCAGTCCTGATTGAGGTTTTCCTTTACCATTCGCCAAAAGAGGTCCGGGTAGCAGATTCCCGGGAACACGTCGTGCGCCTTCATGCGTTCGTCACCGTTATTGGTGCGAAGCGCGAGAAATTCGAGCAAATCCTTGTGCCAGACATCGAGATAAACGGCAACCGCGCCCGTGCGCACTCCGAGCTGGTCCACGGCAACGGCGGTGTCGTTGACGAGGCGAATCCAGCGAATAACTCCTCCGGCTACGCCCTCAAATCCGCGAATCGACGAGCCGATGGAGCGCACTTTTCCGAAATACATCCCCATCCCGCCGCCGAATTTTGAAACTTTCGCAAAGTTGTCGAGCGAGCGGTAAATCCCGTCGAGGCTGTCGGGCACGGTATCGATAAAGCAGGACGAGAGTTGGTGGTAGGGCTTTCTGGCATTGGCAAGTGTCGGCGTCGCCATCGTTACCTCCATGCGTGAAAGCATATCGTAAAAGCGCTTTACCCACGCCATCCGGTTTTCGCGCTCCTTCATCGCAAGGTGTAGCGCAATCCCGAGAAACATTTCCTGCGGCGTTTCCGCGGGAACGTGCTTTCGCGTGCGGATAACGTAGCGTTTGAGCAGCAGGTCCAGCCCGGAGAACGTGAAAAGATGATCCCGCTCGGGAACGATGAACGTCTCCGCCTCAAGGATTTCCGCCTTCGAGTAGGCGCGCAAAATGTAGTCGCCGTAAAGCCCGTCCGCCGTCAGATATTCGATTTTTTCAAAAAAGTTTCCGATGTTGAGCTCGGCGAGTCTTTCGGCAAGTTTTTCCCGGAACGAGAAATTGAGCAGGCGCGCCGCGATGAATTCCCACTTCGGGCCTTCCGGGCTCGCCAGCTCGGAGGCGGCGCGAACCAGCGTTGACCATTGTTCTTCCCGCGTCATGCTTTCCTTGAGGAAAGACGTCAGCTTGGCTTTCAGCACACCGAGCGAATACACATCTTCGGAAAACGTTTTCTGAATCGCCGCGAAAACACCGCTCAGCCGCTCGCGCTGTTCCGCATCCGCGCAGATAATCATTTCGCAGAGCTCATTGCGGGCGACACGGAATTCGTTGCGCTTCTGCCGGAACAGAATGTAACGCTTCCCTTCTTCAAAGAAACCCGCCTCCATGAGGCTTTGTTCGACCAAGTCCTGAATCCTTTCGACCGTCTTCGGCGTTTCGTTTTCCAGCTTTTTTTCAACTGCCGCCAAAAGCCCGTTCAGTATCTCGCTCGTAGCCGGCTTGCCCGTGCCGGCAAAGGCTTTTGCTATCGCATTGGTAATCTTTTTGCCGTCGTAGGCCTCAATGTTTCCCGTTCGTTTTATTACGCTCATAGTTTTCTCACAGTAGCGAACGCATTTCCGTAATTCAATAAAATTGTAGTAATTACAAATATATCGTTTTGTCCCTCTTCTTCTTCCCGACCCGGAATCCGCAAAACCGTGCGGATTTTTTAACCGAAAAGAAGGGATTTCTTTTTTTTTAACGCAAAGAAATCAAAGGTAAAAAAAAACTACCAAACAGGTAAAAATTAGGCTTGTTTTTTTTTTCGCGGTTTCGCAGACTCTCGCACCATTCCGATTTAAAAGCTACCAAAACGGTTTTGTTAGCGTCGGATACCAACACACACAACAACAATAATAAAAATTAAAATCATATGAAAAATATCCTTACAACATTGACCCTTCTTGCCGCAGGCACAAGCCTCGCAAGTGCCGACGTTGTCGTTTGGGATAAGACTCCGTCCGAAGTGAGCGGATCCTCCGTCGCAACTTGGAACGTGAGCTCTTCCGGCTTGACTTGGTCCAGCGAAGTCGGCGAAAGCGTTATCTTCACGATTGATGCAACGTCGATTTCCAGCGAACTAAGCTACACGCTCTTTTCCGTGAACGACAAGTCCTATAAGAATTTGTCATCCGTCTCGATTAGCGCCGGAAATATCGTTTTTAAGAATTTCAATAACAGCGATGTGACGATTTCCCTTGCAGATGTTTCGGCGGAAAGCAACTTGACTTTTGTTTTCAATCGAACCGACGGCAATGCTGCTACTCTTGATGTTTATGTGGACGGGGACTTCTCCTCTGCCGCTAAAACTGTAACAGGAGCGAGCTCCGGTTTTTATTTTGGCACCAGTAATACCTGGACGACATTGGCTTTCGGCGGTATTGGCAGCGAAAGTCCGACCGTTACTCCCGCCGTCTCGAATGATGACGCCGAATCCTTCACGCTTTTGGCTGCCGGATACACGGTCGGCGCAATTGCTACGCAGGACGACCTGATTCAGTATTCCACGAGTGCGATTCCGGAGCCGTCGGCTTTTGGTTTGATTGCAGGGATGGGCGCGTTGGCACTTGTTGCCGCACGTCGTCGCCGTTCCCGCTAAGTGGTAAGGCGTTTCCCGGAATTCGGGAAACGCCCTCTGTGTAGAAAGTTATGGTTATGCGGCGTTCCCGCGAGAGATAAAACTTTCGCGGGAACGCTTAAAAAAATTCAGTTCTATTCTTTATTTCGCCGCTATCGGCAAAAAAATCATGAAAAAATTCAGCCCGTCATTTTTCTTCCTGTGCTCTGCACTGACCTGCGCCCCCGTCGCGGCTCTTTCTTCCGTCGATCTCGGAAGCATCGCCTTTGTCGGCGATTCCATCACGCAGGGGAGCGGAAGCGCCAATCAGTTGTCCTACCGCTACCCGTTGTGGAAGATTTTTGTGGATAACGGCGCGGAATGGAATCCCGTCGGTTCCATGACCATTTTTAACAACGGCTCCGAAACCGGGGAAACAACGGGCTACCGCGGCGAAACTTTTAATAATCGTAGCGAAGGGCATTACGGTTGGCGGACATCGGATTATTTGACCGGACCCGTGGGGCGTTCTGCAAATTCCGGAAGCGGGACGGTTAGCGACTGGCTGAAGAACTCCGACTATTACCCGGAAGGCACCCCGGATACGGTAACCTACCTGCTCGGCGTAAACGACTTGTCTTTCGCTGTCTCCATTGACGACGTCGCAAGCAGATCAAAAGAGATTCTCGGCCTTTATAAGAGCGTTAATTCGGATGTAAACATTTATGTCTTCGGGCTTTTGCCTTCTGCACAAGCGTCCTGGGGCAATGTCCCTTCTGTGACTCCCGCCGAAAGAATTGCCGAATACAATACGACGATTAAGGCTCAGGTTGAAAACGGCGAGTGGGGAACGAATGTTACTTATCATGATATTTCCGCCGGCTTTGACCCGACGAGCGGCGTGCATACAAGCGATAGCCTTCACCCGAATGCGCAGGGTGCGCTTATCGTTGCCGGCAATATTGCCCGCGTGCTCGGCTTGGAGCAACGGACGGTCGGGAAGACGCGCGTTGACTCGGGTGCTTTGAATTTTCAGACGAGCTTTTCTAAGTCGGGGGATTCCGGTGTTTCCGTGAGCGTGAATACCGGCGGTGCTTCTGTCGGAACAATGACTATCGGGAAAGGTTCGGAGAATTGGACGCTCAACAGCGACGGAAATATTGAAATCAGCGCGAACAAAACAGAGTCCTACATAAAGTATGACTATTCGCCCGAATCCGGGAAACATGAGTTTACTTTGGATGTTTCGTTCCGCATGAAAGACACGGAGGACAATTCCAACCGCCTGAGTATCTGGTGCGGGAACGGCGAAGTCGTAGGTCTCCTTTACGTAGAGGAAAATGCGGTTTTGTGGGGCACGACGGTGCTGTATCGGAATCACGACAAGAGCGACCTTTTTACGGAAGATTTCTCAACTTTGCGCATGACGTGGATTGAAGGAAACACCGATCAGGGAATTGAAGACGGATTTTACGTTTGGTTGGGCGATATGCTGATCGGTGAAGCATTGAAGAGCGATGCCTACGATTCCGCAAACAACAGCGACAGGAATTCGATTCTCTTCGGAAATGCGTTTTCGTCCACCAGCGCTTATGCGGAGATTTCAAATATCGCGTTTGATGCGACGAAAGCGTATTCCCCGATTCCGGAGCCTTCGGCGTTCGGAATGCTTGCGGGCGCGGGCGCAATTGTAATTGCCGTCGCCCGCCGCCGTCGCAAAAACGGATAACGGAAATTTAGGGGCAGAACACACAGAGGTCTGTCGCCGAATAGTAGATATATAGATTAGATGAAGATAGGCGTTCCCGTGAGCTACTCGCGGGAACGCTTTTGTTTGGTCGCGGCGCAATGAGATTAAGGCGCGGCAAGAGAAGCGTTCCCGGCTTTTCCGGATAAAAGAACGTTTATGCCCCGGCACGGCGAATGCCGGCGAGGACTTGGAATGCGTGCCCCATTTTTGACGGATGAATCAGCTCAATGAGTTTTGCGCGTTCCCGTGCGGCGTCCGGTGCCGTTCCCGTCAGAATTTCTTCGATTTCGCTTCGGGCATATTTCATAAAAAAGCTTTCCTGACGCAGGGGCTTTTCGGCGTGAAAACCGCAGGATTCGGCGACGGCGTGCAAGCGATCCCAAAGGACGTGGCAGGTCAGGTCCTGTTCTCCGGGGGCGTGAGTGAGCGAATTGTTTTGCGAGTGCCGATAGTAGGCGCGGGCGGTGCCTTCGGGGAAGGTGTCGAGGCAGTCGGCGAGGGTTTTTCCGTAATCGGGGAAAATTGCAACGCCGCTCCAGTTGCCGCCGAGGATTTTTTGCAGCAGTGTTTCCGCGTCGAGGGAAATATCGAGATGCCAGCCGTCGTCTGAGGGAACGGCGGTATTTTCCGCAAAGTTTTTCAGTGCGGGGGAGGAAAGGTCGTCGAGCAGGCATTCCCGCCAGATTCCGGGTGTTTCCGGTGATTCCTCCACGCCGATTTCGAGCCATGTTCCCGCGCGGGAGACGAGGCGGTGAAAGGGCTGGGCATCGAGTAATTCATTGGCGACGACGACGGCTTTTTCCGGGATTTCGAAATTTTCGCCGACGCGTATCGTGCGGATTTCCCTAAAAAAGTCACGGCGGGATTCAAAGTGTGTCTGCCCCGGTTCGGCGCCTATTTCCACGAGAGTGTAATCGCGAAGATTTTCGGCGGTGCCGAGAAGGTTTTGAGCGGCGCGGCAGATGAGTTTTCCGAAAATGTCGCCGAGGCTTGCCGCCGTATAAAAGTCCGTTCCTTCGCCGCGTCCGACGCGTTCCCGCGTTTTTCTGTAATAGCCGAACCGGGGAGCGAAAAGGGCGATTTCGGAAAAATCCCGAAAACTCATTTTCCCGCCGTTTCGGACTGCGCGGGATCGGAGGAGGTCATGAATGTTTTGAGGCATTTTCTAAAAGAAAAACGAGCATCTGACGCCGCCGTAGGCGGAGAAGGGATTATCCTGAGAGGAAAAATCCTTTGTGCGGAAGGATTGGTAGAGGGTAATCATCCAGCGGTCGCAGATTGCGCAGATGCCGAGCGAGAACTGCGCGGCGAGCGGATAGGCGTAAATGTCGGCGTCGCGGTCGTTGTTTCCGGTGAGGGTTTTGTCCATGAAAACGGCGTCCGCCTGCACGTCGAAGAATCCGTAAAAGGAGCGTTCGACTTTCGGGTCAAAGGTGACGGAGGTGCCTTGCCGCATACTTTGAACGCCGAAATCTTTCGGCAAATTCCAGCCGGCGCGGAATTGCGTTCCCGCGGAGAAGATGCAACGCAGATTGCCGAGCGAGCCGAAGCCGCGGACGATCATGTCCGAGGCGAAAGCTCCGTTCCCGCATTCGCCGTCGAGCATGATGCGGTGCTGCAGGTCTCCGATAGCCTGTCCGACGACGCGTTTGTGAATCTGCGTTTCCCAGCCGGCGGGGCGCATTTCGTTGACGAGGCGGTGGTATTCTTTTTGCGTTCTGTCGGCAAGCGACCATTCGCCGGTCGCGCCGATTTGAATTTCCTGCGAAAGAGCGGTGCGGTCGTTGTCGTTGAACGCGCTTCCGAAAGAGACGTAGAGGTAGCCGGCGTAGGGGTGGTCTTTGGGATCCGGAATCGGAGCGCTGCGGTCTTTCGGGGTATACATTTCCTGCCCGAGCGAGAAAAACGGAATGTTGCCGCGGTCGTCGGATTCAAGCGTCAGCGCGAGGCGCGTGTGGTTCGTGTAATATTTGTCCGACCATCTCCCCCAGTAATCGTTTTCGTCGAGGACGGAGAAGGAAGCGCGCGAAGAGGACTCCGTTTCGGCGGGAACGCTTTCCGCTTGTCCGGCGGGCGATGCCGCCGCGAATCCGGCAAGAAATGCGCCGCAGAAGAATGTTTTTTTCAACGCTGAGGAGAAGGTTTTTTTCATGGGAAAAAGGGCATTTTACGGAAGCGGCTTTCCTCCCGCAAAGAGAAAAAAAAAACGATTGCGGGGGTATGACGTTCCCGCGAAAATAACCGCAATGATGAAAAAGTTTTTTCTTCCGGTTTCGGCGATGCTTGCGGCGCTTTTCGTTTCCGCCTGCAATCCGCTTTCGTATCTGATGCTTTACGGCTATTCCTCTTCGGAAAAACCGGACGATATTGCGGATAAGCGCATTACGGAACTTGAAAATGCCCGTGCCGAGCGTATGCGCAACAATCCGAATTACCGCGATTCCGAAATTGCCGCCTACAATCGGGCGCGCGGGATTGCGGATTCCCCGGAAAATATCGATACGCGTCCGGTTTCCACGGAGGAATTGCGGGAACGCTTGGAAAAGCAGGCGCGGGAACGCCGCAATTAGTAGCGCGAATTCCCGGTGAGAACGTCCGCGACAGCCGTCGCGGCGTTTGCGTTTTCAACGGAAAGATTTTTCTCGTAATCAGGATTTTTCGGCGTGTTTCGTTTCGTTCTAAAACGTTTGTCGGAAGCCGTTCCCGTGCTTTTTGCGGTGGCGACGCTGGCGTTTTTTCTCGCCCGCTTCGCGCCCGGCGGTCCGTTTGACGAGGAGCGTGCGCTTCCGCCCGTCGTGAAGGCTCAAATGGCGGCGCATTACGGTTTGGATAAATCTTTGGGCGAACAATACGTGCAGTTTTTGAAAAATCTTGCGCAGGGAAATCTCGGTCCGTCTTACAAATATCACGGCTGGGATGTTGACGAGCTGATTGCGGATCGCATTCCGACGTCGCTTGCGCTCGGTGCGGGGGCGCTCGTTTTTGCGCTTGCCGTCGGAATTCCGCTCGGCGCCGTTGCTTCGGTGAAACCGAATTCCTGGACGGATCGTCTGCCGACGGGGCTGGCGACCGTCGGAATCTGTTTGCCGACCTTTGTCGTCGGGCCGCTCCTTGTTTTGGTTTTTTCGACATGGTTGGGGTGGTTTAATGCGTCGGGATGGAATTCGCCGGCGGATTTTGTTTTGCCGGCGGCAACGCTGGGGCTTGCTTATGCGGCTCCCGTGGCGCGGCTGATGCGCGGTGCCATGTTGGAAGTGCGTTCGCAGGATTATATGAAAACGGCGAAGGCAAAAGGACTTTCGCCCGCCCGCATTTATTTCGTCCACGGTTTGCGCAACGCGCTTTTGCCCGTGGTAACCTATATCGGGCCGACGGCTGCCGGACTTGTTTCCGGCTCTTTTGTCGTGGAGTCGATGTTTAATGTTCCCGGCTTGGGGCAGTTTTTCGTGAAGGCGGCGTTTAATCGGGATTTTACGATGATTGTCGGAACGGTGCTGTTTTATGCGGCGGTTTTGGTCGCGTTGAATTTGATCGCCGAGATTGTTCTCGTAAAACTCAATCCCCGGATGAAATACGATTAAAGGAAGGGCTTTTTTTTTCGTGGAGAAAAATTTAAAAACGGCAAATGCGTCTTCCGGCAATGCGGCGGTGTCTCCGTGGCGGCGTTCGTTCGAGCGTTTTTGCGAAAACCGCGCGGCGGTGTGTGCGGGCGGCTTCGTTTTGCTGATGCTCGCCGTTTGCGGGGCGGCGGATTGGTTGGCACCGTATCCGTTTGAGGCACAGGATTTAGAATTGGGGGTTGCGGGACCGTCGCGGGAACACTGGCTCGGAACGGATACGCTGGGACGGGATGTCTTTTCCCGCCTGCTTTACGGAGGGCAGGTTTCGCTGAAAGTCGGACTTGTCGCAACTGCCGTTTCCTGCGCCGTCGGAGTTATTTTCGGAATGGTTTCGGGCTGGCTCGGCGGGATGCGGGACAGCCTGATGATGCGCTTTGTGGACATTCTTTACGCGCTTCCGTTTACGCTTTTCGTGATTTTGCTTACGGTGCTTTTCGGTCAGGAAATGTGGCTTATATATGTCGCAATAGGGGCGATTTCATGGCTGACGATGGCGCGAATCGTGCGCAATCAGACCCGGGAGTTGCGCACGCAGGCATTTGTCGAAGCCGCCGTTTGCATGGGGCAATCGACGCGAAAAATCATGTTGCGGCATCTTTTGCCCAATCTGTCGGGCACCGTAATCGTTTACGCCACGCTGACCGTTCCCGGCGTTATGCTGATGGAGGCGTTTATCAGTTTTCTCGGGCTCGGCGTAAAACCGCCGATGACTTCCTGGGGGCTGATGATTAAGGAAGGTGCGGATGTCATGCAGGATTATCCGTGGCTGTTGCTGTTTCCGGGAATCTTTTTCGCGGGAACGCTTTTCGCACTCAACCTTTTCGGGGACGGGCTTCGCGATGCCTTTGACCCGAAAAAGTGATGCGCGTTCGCGCCGCCCGGTGCCTCCTTTTGGCTTCGACATTCGTTTTCCTTGCCTTTCGCGGCGATTCGGGCAAAAATGGCTCGCATCATGATTAAGAATATTCTTGCTGTTATCGGTTTGCTCGCGCTCATCGCCGGAGGTGCGGCACTTGCGGTTTTCAAACCGTGGGAAAAGACGGGCGTCGTTTCCGTCGGAAGCACGGCGGCGCCGGTTATTTATTTCGACGCTTTGCGCGAAGACGGCGTGAACGTCGAACGCGTCAGCATTGATGCCGGGAAGACACCGAAGGCGGTGCTTTATGTTTCGTATTCCAAATTTTTCAAATCGCCCGTGATTTTGCGTGCGTTTGACCAAAATCGAAACGAGATCGGGCGTTCGAAGCGCGTGATTTCCGGGGATGTCGAAGATGCGGATTATGCCGATTTTGAATTCGGTGCCCGCGTCCCGATGAAGGCGGTTACGTTTTTTGAACTGACGAAATCGAAGGTCGAGCCCGTTGCCGAAGAGGTCGCGGAGCCGGAAACCGTCGTCGAAGAAACGGTTGTCGATGTGCTTCAAAATCCCGTTGTCGAGGACGTTCCCGTCGCGGCCCCCGTGTCCGAAGCCGTTCCCGTTCAATAATATTTTCTTTCAAAACACATGGCAAAAAAAGTTTCCTCCTCCAAGAGCGAGAAGGCGTTTGAGATTCCCGCATTTTTGCGGGAATTGCTCGAAGCAAAGGCACCGACCGGGCACGAGTTCGAGGCTCAGGCGGTTTGCGATAAGTATATGAAAACCGTTGCCGACGACTACCGTAAGGACGTGCTCGGCAATCGTTTCGCAACGCTGAATCCGAAGGCAAAGACCTCCGTTATGTTCGCCGGGCATATCGACGAACTCGGGCTTCAGATTTCGTATGTTGACGATAAAGGCTTTCTTTACTTTAACCTGCTCGGCGGGCACGATCTGATTATTCCGAGCGGGCGCCGCGTTCTGATTATGACGAAGAACGGCATTGTTCTCGGCGTTACCGGAAAACGCGCGGTGCACCTGATGAGCCCTGCCGAACGCACGAAAGTGCCCGAAGTTCACGAAATGTGGATTGATATCGGCGCGACTTCCCGCGAAGACGCGTTAAAGCGCGTCGCCATCGGCGATCCCGCCGTTTACGACGAAACCGTGGAAATTCTGAACGGGTCCGTTGCCGTTGCACGCGCCTTCGACGACCGCGCCGGTTGCTACATCGCAATGGAAGCGGCGCGCCGCCTCGCGAAGGAAAAGAAACTTGCCGTTCGCGTGGATGCCGTCGCAACAACGCAGGAGGAAATCGGGACGCGCGGCGCACAGACTGCCGCTCAGGGGCTGAACCCGACGGTGGGAATTGCCGTCGACGTTACGCACGCTACCGACCATCCCGATGCGGACAACCGTAAATTCGGGCGGGTTACGCTTTCCGGCGGTCCCGTTATTTGCCGCGGACCGAATATTAATCCGATTGTGTTCGACAAGCTTGTCGCGGCGGCGGAAAAACTCGGGATTCCGTATCAGCTTGAAGCCGAATCCCGTCCGACGGGAACGGATGCCCGCGTCATTCAAATGGCAAACGGAGGCGTTGCCGCCGGGTTGATTTCGGTGCCGCTTCGCTATATGCACACGCCGGGCGAAGTCGTTGATATCGCCGTGGTTGAACAATGCGTGCAATTGCTCGTCGAATTTACGAAATCCGTCGCCGCCGGCGAATCGTTCGCCTGGTAAGTCGCCGTTTTCGACGGCTGAAAAAAAAACCTCGGAGCAGAAACGCTCCGAGGTTTTTTATTGCGGAAATTTATTCCGGCGAAAGCTCTTTGCTCAGCTTTTGGCGATGTCGGAAAGAGCTTTGATGTCGAGTTTCCCTGTCCCGAGAACGGGAATTTCCGGAATGACTTTGACTTCGCGCGGAATCCACAGATTGGGGAAGCCCGCGTCGGAAAGCTTGCGTCCGAGAGCCTGTAAATCGAGGTCTTCAATCGTCGTTACGAGAACGAGTGCTTCTCCCTTCATCTCGTCGGGGCGCCCGGCAACGGCGAGCTGAAGCGTTTCGCCCGTTAGATTGAGGATTTCCTGAATCGCTTCTTCAACGCTTCCGTGCGGCACCATTTCTCCGCCGATCTTAGAGAAGCGCGAGAGGCGTCCCTTGATGGAAATGAAGCCGTATTTGTCCATTTCGACGATGTCTCCGCTTTCGTACCAGCCTTCGGCGTCGGTTACGGGAACGGGCGTTCCCGTTTCGTCGAGATAGCCTTCAAAAATATTCGGTCCCTTCAGATAAAGCATTCCGCTTCGGTCGTAGGGCAGGATTTCTCCGGTTTCGGTGTGGCAGACCTTGGCGTTCATGCCGGGGAAGAGAACGCCGACGGAGCCGCGTTTCATTCCGCGATGGATGGTGCCGGTCGATTTTTCGGCAACGTCGGGTTTGTTGACGGCGACAACGGGCGAGGCCTCCGTCATACCGTAGCCTTCGAGGTATCGGGTCGGCGCAAGGCAGAATTTTTCTTCCCAGGCTTCGGCAAATCCGGAGGGCGTTTTTTCGGCGCCGGCGACAACGAGCCGGACGGTTGCCAAATATTCCGGCGGTGCTTTTTTAAGGTAGTTTCGAAGGAAGGTCGGCGTGCTCAGGAGCACGGTGCAACGCTCTTCGCGGATAACCTGAAGATTTTTGGCGAAATCCAAGGGCGAGGGCGTGGAAACGGCGAGGACGTCGTCCCGAGTGGGCGCATACCAAAGCTGAATCGTATATCCGAAGCTGTGGAAGATGGGAAGATTTCCGAGGAGGCGCGTCGCGGGAGGAAGCACGTCGTAGTCGTCGATTTGTGCGCAGTTGGCAAGAATGTTTTTGTGGGAGATGACGGCGGCTTTGGGCATGCCGGAACTTCCGCTGGTAAAGAGGATTGTGGCTTCTCTGTTCCCGCCTTCGGTCGGAATATCAAAGATTTTTTTCAGCACGGCGGAGGGAAGCAGGACGGTCATGGCGAAGATGCCGAGAAGTTTCAGCTTCGGGAGTGCTTTTATTTCGTCCAAAATGTCGATTTGATTTTCCGGCCACGGGAAATCCGGGAAGCGGTCGTTGAGCTGTTTTTTCATCGCGCCGACGGTGATCACCGTTTGGATTTCCGCCTTTTTGAGGCAGGATTCGAGCTGGGCGCGACCGAGCGTGAAATTCAGATTGACGGGAATTTTTCCGGCAAGCGTGCAGGCGTAATTGGCGACCATGCCGGCAAGCCCCGGAGGAAGCACGAGCCCGATACGATGTTCTTTGAGCTTTGCCTTAAAGCTGTGTGCAAGGCACATCGATGCGGCAAAGAGAATCCCGCGGGACATTTTCCGCCGGCCGAGGGAGCGGTCGATAATTGCGGTGCGGAACGGTTTGCGCGCACAGGCATCGGTCAGTTCGCTTGCGAGGTGTTTGTTCAGCTCTTCGCGGGCAGAAAAAAGTTTTACGCCGAGCTCAAGCACCATTGAGCGCATTTGCCGGTAGGTCTTTTCCCCGTCTTTCTTGCCCATCTTGAACGGCGCACCGAAAATGACGGAAACGGGGAGGCGGGAAAGACGGGGTTTCTTCCAGAAAAACTTCTGACGGCGATAGCTGAAGGCGGAATACCAGAGTCCGTCGATGTAAGCGGGAATGACGGGAACGTCCGCTTTTCTGGCGACGAGTTGGAAGCCGCCCATGAACGGTTGCATACTGCCGTTGCGCGTCATGCACCCTTCGGGGAAGATGCAGACGACTTCGCCCGCCTTTGCGGCTTCGACTGCCGCCTTCATACCGTCCTTGGCGTTTTCCGGAGAAATCGGAATGGTGTGCATTGCTCGCATAAGCATGCGAAGCAAAAAGTTTTTTTGCAGCCCGGACCAGGAAACGTAGCGCAACGGGCGGGGGCAGGCGAGACCCATGCAGACGACATCGGCATAGGAGACGTGGTTGGAAATAATGATACAGCCGCCCGTCGCGGGAATATTTCCCTCTCCGAAAGTGCGTCTCCGGTAGAGCAGGGCGCAGACGACGATACAGAACGGACGGAAAAATGCGTAAAACCAAGTGGCTTCGTAACGAAACTTCGAATGATTTTTAAAGTAGATTCCGGAAACAATCCATGAGGCGAACAGAATAGCGAGGACGGATAGGATAGTCATGGTGCGGATTATGCGATTTTAGGACGAATTTCGCAACAGAGAATTGAGCTTGCGCTTCCGTGCCTCGGGGTATCCTCCTTTCGTATAACGAGACAAAAAAAAGAGCGTTCCCGCGGGAACGCTCTTTTTTTTGAAAGCACGGAAAACAAATTATTCCGCGATGATGCGCCAGTGCATTTCGCCGTGCTTGACGGGAAGTGCGGGCAGATTCCAGATATCCTTGGCGTATTCGGAAATCGTGCGGTCGGAGGAGAATTTTCCGACGCGAGCCGTATTGAGAATCGCGGACTTCGCCCACGCATCCTTGTCGCGGAACGCTTTGTCCACGCGTTCGTGGCATTCCACGTAAGCACGGTAGTCCGCGAGCACGAGGAACGGGTCGCCGCCTTCGAGGAGACTGCGAACGACGGGTGCGAGCGAACCCGGCGCTTCCGGCGTGAAGTAATCGCTGGTGAGCCAGCCGAGAACAGCCTTGAGCTCTTCGTCGCGATTGTAGTATTCCCAGGGATTGTAGCCGCGGGAACGCAGGGCTTTGACTTCGTCCACGGTGAGCCCGAAGATGAAGATGTTGTCGTCGCCGACTTCTTCCCTGATTTCGACGTTCGCACCGTCAAGCGTGCCGATGGTAAGAGCGCCGTTGAGAGCGAGCTTCATATTGCCCGTGCCGGAGGCTTCCTTGCCGGCGGTGGAAATCTGTTCGGAGAGATCCGCCGCGGGGATGATTTTTTCCGCGAGGGAGACGCGGTAATCCGGAATAAAGGCGACCTTGAGTTTGCCTTCCACGCGCGGGTCGTTGTTGATTTTGTTCGCAACGGCGTTAATCGCGTGAATGATGTGTTTGGCAAGTTCGTAGCCCGGAGCCGCCTTGGCGCCGAAGATGAACACGCGCGGCGTGATGTCGAGCGACGGGTTGTTCAGAATGCGGTGATAAAGCGTCAGGATGTGCAACAGGTTCAGGTGCTGACGTTTGTATTCGTGCAAGCGCTTAATCTGAACATCGAAGAGCGCGTCCGGCGAAACTTCGATTCCGCAGAGGCTTTTGATGATGCGGGCGAGTTCGACTTTATTCTCGCGCTTGATGTCCATGTAGGTCTTGCGGAACGCTTTGTCGTCGGCATATTTTTCGAGCTTCTTGAGCTGGTCGAGATCTGCCGTCCAGTCCCCGCCGATTTTGGAATCGATGAGCTTGGCAAGGCCGGTGTTGCAGGCGCGAAGCCAGCGGCGCGGCGTGATGCCGTTGGTTTTGTTGTTGAAACGCGCCGGATAGAGCTCGTAAAGGTCGTGGAAGAGCGTTTGTTTGAGCAGTTCCGTGTGGAGTGCCGCAACGCCGTTGGTGGAATGGCTGGTAATGACGGCAAGCGTCGCCATGCGCACCTGTTTCGGGCAACCTTCTTCGATGACGGAAAGCTCGCGCTTCTTCGATTCGTCTCCCGGCCATTTCTTTTCGACTTCCATGAGGAAGCGGCGATTGATTTCGTAAATAATCTGCAGGTGGCGCGGAAGGACTTTTTCGAACAGCGGCACGCTCCATTTTTCGAGGGCTTCGGGAAGCAGCGTGTGATTCGTGTAGGCGAAGACCTTCGTGACGATTTCCCAAGCCTTATCCCAGGAGTAGCCTTCAACGTCGAGGAGGAGGCGCATCAGTTCCGGAATTGCGAGCGTCGGGTGCGTGTCGTTGAGCTGAATCGCCGCTTTTTCCGGGAGCGTGTCGAGCGAGCCGTTTTCGGCTTTGTGGCGGCGGATGATGTCCTGCAACGAGGCGGAAACGAAGAAAATCTGTTGCACGAGGCGGAGCTGGCGACCGACGGCGGCTTTGTCATTCGGATAAAGCACCTTGGAAATGGTTTCGCTGCTCGCTTTTTCGTGGATGGCTTCGATGTAGGCTCCTTCGTTGAACTTGTGGAAATCGAAATCGCGCGTGGCTTTCGCTTCCCAGAGACGAAGGAAGTTAATGGTTTTCGCTTTGTAGCCGACAATCGGAATATCCCACGGCACGGCGACGAGCGTCTGCGTGTTTACCCAGCGCGGACGGAAGTTCCCGTTTTCGTCGTAGGAGAGCTCGACGTTCCCGTAAACCGGAACTTCGAGGCGGCGCGAGGCGCGGCGGATGTGCCACGGATTGCCGGCGATGAGCCAGTTGTCCGCCGTTTCCACCTGATACCCGTTGACGAAGGTCTGGCGGAAAAGTCCGAATTCGTAATGTATCCCGTAACCGACGCTCGGCAGGTCGAGCGTGGCGAGAGAGTCGAGGAAGCAGGCGGCGAGGCGACCGAGACCGCCGTTCCCGAGCCCCATATCCTTTTCTTCCGCGAAAATGGTTTCCGGGTCGAGTCCGAGCTCGCGGATTGCCGCTTCCGCGACATCGAGCAATTCCGCATTGGCAAGATTGTTGCGGAGGAGGCGACCCATCAGGTATTCAATCGAAAGGTAGTAGCAACGGCGTGCTTTTTTCGTGACGTGGGTTTCCTGCGTCGTGATGAAGCGGTGGTGTAAAAGGTCGCGGATCGCACAGCTGACGGCTGTAAGCCAATCATGACTCGTCGCGGTGTTCGTGTCGCGAGCGAGCGTGCAACGCATGTGATAAAGAATCCACTGTTTGAACGCGGAAACGGCTTCCTGTCCGGTTTTGTCGGAGACGGACTGTACTGCCGCCTTGGCTGCCTTTTTGGTGGAAGATGTCGTCTTTGCCATCGTTATTTTTTGTTGTTATTCTGCTTTGATTTTCTCTGTTGTAGTCAGATTTTGTTAAAGGAAAGGACATTAAACAGAAAAAAAATGCGTTTGGCAACGGAATAAGCCGGCCCCTTCGGGAAGCCCGGTAAAAATAAAAAGCGTTCCCGCGAAAAATCCGGCGGGAACGCTTCGGGGCAAGGACCTCCGATAAATCAACTTTCCGGGAGAACCTCAGTCTTCGATTTCGGCGATATCGATTTCTTCGGCGGCATTGTCGCCGTCCTCGTTCGGATCGACGATTCCGTCGAGTTCGATATCAAAAATGAGCGTGGCGCCGGGCGGGATGATTCCGACGGAGCGATCGCCGTATGCCTGGTCTGCGGGAACGATAAGCGTGCATTGCCCGCCGATGCCGAGCAGAGGAATCGCTTCCGACCAAGCCTTAATCAGCTGTCCGAGCGGGAGTTCGACCGTTTCGCCTTCGCCTGCGACAAACCGGACGGGAATGCCGTTTGCATCTTTCGTCGAGCTGTCGAAAACCGTGCCGTCAACAAGCGTTCCCGTGTAGCGCACGGAAACGGTGTCGTCGATCGTCGGCTTTTTTTCGGCATTGCCCGCTTTTACCGTTTTCATCAAAACGCCGGACGGGAGTGTTTTGTAGCCGTCGTCTTCGGCTTGAGCTTTTTTTGCGAATTCCGCTCCGATTTTCTTATTTTCGTCTGCCGCCGCTTTCATTTCGGCTTCGAGTTGCGCCATGGCATTCGCCTGCAATTCGTCGATAAACGCCGAATAAGCATCGTTGTTCGCCATTACCTGCGCGGGAATGTCCTGCCCTTCGCCCGTAAGGGCAAGGCGGAAGCCTTCGGCGACGGCGGCGGCATCTTCTTTGGAAATGCGCAACTCCTGAACCAAGCCGCTCTGCTGACCGACGAGCCAGCCGAGTCCTTTCAGGAAAAGCTGACGCTGTTCGGGCGTAATTTCGACTTTTTTCGAGGATTGTTCGACGGCGTTCGCCAAGGTTGTCGAAGGCAGCGCGGTGTCGTCTTCTGCGGAAACAAACGGTGCAACGGCAAATGCCGCAAGCACGGGGACGAGGGTTTTCATTTTGTGAATCATAAGTAAATGTAAAAGCGGCAAGGAGTGTCTGTTTTTTCAAAAAAATTGTCCACACAGAATTTTGCCGCCTGCTCGCGTGCGGGAAATAACCGCCGGCGGAAATCCCGCAACGCGAACGTTCCCGCCGGCGGAAGGGGCTTAAGGCAAATGCCGCACGGGAACGCGGTCAGATTTTTCCCGAATCGTGGGCGTCGGGTTCTTTGGCGAAGAAATCCATGGCGCGGAGACTCCAGGCGTTTCGTTCTTCCGCGGGAACGCTCGGCTTACCGACGAAGCTGAGGACGGTGCGGTATTTTCCGGCAATCGTGCGGACGAGGGCTCGCTCTTCTTCGCGGTCGCACTTTTCCGGATTCATGCGAAGGAGACGGAGTTCCGACGTGTAAAGCCGAATTTCAAAATCGGACAGCTCTAAAAACGATATGGAACGGAATGCGTATTTTCTCCTCATTTCGGGCAGTTCGGCTCTCGCCTGTCGGCATTGAACCGTGAGGTGTTGTCGCATATCCGACCGGGCGCCTGACGGCGACCATGCGTTTCGCGAGTCCGAAGAGCATCCGGAGAAGAGAAAGAGTGCGACGGACGCCGCGGTTACAGTGAGTGTGATTCTAAGGTGTGAATACATGGATTGTGTTAAGTTGAATTGAATAAGAGAGGCTGGTGCTTCATGCCGCTCGCCGGAAGAGTCAATACAATCTGCGATAAAAATCAAGCTCCGATAAGTTAAAATTTTTTTTAACATACGGAGCTTGACTTTTGGAGATTTTCGGTAACCGAAGTTCGTTCCCGCTTCGGATATTTTCCCGGCGGTGTAGGGCTCTTTATTTTTTGCGGGAACGCCGGGAGGCGGCAACCGCCAACGCGCACGTTCCCGCGAGAAGACCGAACGCCGACGGTTCCGGAATTGCCATGATCGCGTTAATTTGATCGGCGTATCGGGAAAGGTCGGCGAAGTAGGTGGCGCAAACAGAATTTTCTGTTCCGGAATAATTAATAGCAGTTGCGGATTTCGTATCCCCTGCGACAGCGAGTAACGTTCCGACAAGTAACCATTCCCCGTTTTGGTAAACGAAAACGCCGCTTCCCGAATCGTATTGCGTGGCTTGAAAACTTGTTTCCGTGTTTGAGAAAACTTCCGCGTAGCAACTGGTGGTTCCGCCGGATGTCGTTATGGGATAGGTATTCACCGTCGAAACAGTTCCGTCCTCGTTTTCAACGGAAATATTGTTTCTCTTGAATTTCGCCCACTGTTTTTCGCGCGTTCCCGTGGTGTAGCTTGAACCGATTGGACTCGATTTTCCGGTTCCCACAGCGTAGAGGGTGGTCGAGGTCGTCGGCGTTCCCGTGTAAATATCAATATTTCCGAGGGAATCCAAAAACTCGGAGGTTTCGTCATCTACGAATACGGAATAAATTTTGAGATCAGCGGTGCCGATTCGCCAATCTTTGTCCGCGGAAAGGCTGTAGGTTGTTCCGTCTTTCGCCGTAATGGTCATCGCATTCATGCCGACATGATTTGCCGTTAGAATGAGGTGCGAACCGTCGTCGGCGCGTCCGAGGTAGGTCGCTGTTCCTCCTTTCGAGCCTCCGTTATCTGCAATCCAAACCGTGCGATTCCAGATTTCGGAAATATCGGTGGTGGCGGTGGAATAGTCCGTGTTGTGCGTTTCTGTTCCGTTGACCGAAGCTACCATCGCATTTGCGGCGGGAACGGCGAAAAAGGGAAGGGCGAGCGTTCCCGTGAGGGAGAGCAATCGGGAGCGGAAGAAAAAGTTGCAACAAGGTTTCATGGAGTTTCGTTATGAAATCTTTTTCCCGTCGGAAATTCCATAAAATTTTAGCGTGCGAATTACGGAAATTTCGTGATAAACTTCCAAAAACTGCGGAATTTATTTTAACCAAGATTTTTTTTATAAGAACTTTTTCCTATGAAGACTAACATCGGTTCGGAGAGTGCGAATTGTGAAGCGCTTGCGGCGGCAACGGGCTTGAAGCCGGAAACGCTTGTGAAAGCGGACAAAATCGTCGCGAAATATCCTCAAAAACGTAGTGCTACGCTTCCGCTTTTGCACATTGCGCAGGAAGAACTCGGCTATGTTACCGACGCGGCAATGAAATGGATCGCGGCAAAGCTCGAAATCGAACCGATCAACGTTTACGAGGTGGTTACGTTTTATCCGATGTTCCGCCTGACGCCCGTCGGGAAACGCCACGTCAAGGTTTGCCGCACGCTTTCCTGTGCGCTTCGCGGCAGCTACAAAACGATGGAAGCGCTCGAAGCCGAATTCGGTTGCAAGCGCGGCGAAACGAGCGCGGACGGGAACGTGTCGTTGGAATTTGTCGAATGCCTCGCGTGTTGCGGCACGGGACCGGTGGTTCAGGTCGATCATTTGCTTTATGAAAAAGTAACGCCGGAAAGCGTCCCCGCGCTCGCGGAAAAGATTCGCGCCTCGCTGACGGATCCCGACTACGGTAAAAAAGTGCCGACGTTCGGCGATCGCACGGAATGGCTCGGATAAGCCCGAACCGGAAACAGAACGTTTAACCGCAAAATTTTTTAGAGCATGAAAGAAAATCTTCCCCTCCACGAAAAGGAAACGCTCATCGTTTACAAGCGTGTTAAAAATCCGAATTTTAAACCGGATATTGATTCGTATATCGCCGCCGGCGGCTACGAAACGCTGAAAAAAGCGATGAAGGCGGGCGATCCCGCGGCGCTTTGCTCCGAAGTCGAAAAAGCGGGAATCAAGGGGCGCGGCGGCGCAGGCTTTCCGGCGGGTATGAAGTGGAAATTTCTCGACCGCAAATCCGGCAAACCGATTTACTTCGTCGTCAATGCGGACGAATCCGAACCCGGCACGCACAAAGACCGTTGGGTAATTTACTACGATCCGCATCAGCTCATCGAAGGCATCGTGCTTTGCTCTTACGCGACGCAGTCGAAGCAGGCGTTTATCTTTATCCGCGGGGAATTCATCCACGGCGCGCAGATTTTGGAAAAAGCCATCGAAGAAGCGCGCGCGAAAAATCTGGTCGGCGACAACATTCTCGGTAGCGGATTTTCGCTCGAAATCGTCGTGCATCGCGGCGCGGGAGCGTATGTTTGCGGGGAAGAAACCGGACTACTCGAAGCGCTCGAAGGCAAACGCGGTCAGCCGCGCATTAAACCGCCTTACTTCCCGGTGGTGCTCGGTCTTTACAATTGCCCGACGGTCGTCAACAACGTCGAAACCGTTTGCCAATGCTTGAACGCGGTCGAAATGGGCGGCGAAAAATACGCGGCTATCGGCGTAAAGAGCGACGCGGGAACGCGCATTATGAACGTTTCCGGCTTGGTCGCAAAGCCGGGTATTTTTGAAATTGCATCGGGCACGGTTACGGTCGGCGAATTGCTCAACGACATGTGCGGCGGTCCGCTTCCGGGGCGCAAATTCAAGGCGATTATTCCGGGCGGTTCGTCGATGAAGCCGCTTCGCTTTGACGAAAAATACAAAATCAAAGACGCTGACGGGAACGAGAAGGAAGTTTATTTGGAAGACGTGCCGCTCGATGCGGCAAGCCTCATGGCGTGCGGTTCCTCCATCGGGACGGGCGGGATGATTGTTTTTGACGATTCCGTCGAAATGATTCAGGCACTCGCGAATTTGAACGCGTTTTACAAACACGAATCCTGCGGGCAGTGCACGCCTTGTCGCGAAGGCTCGATTTGGATGTCGCGCATCACGAAACGCATTTGCGACGGGAACGGCACCGAAGAAGACCTCGATACGCTCAAAGATGTTGCCGACAATATTTGCGGGCGCACGATTTGCGCGCACGGCGAAGGCGAAGCCTGGCCGGTGCAGGGCGGGATTGCGAAATTCCGCGACGAATATCTGGAATCCGTCCGTCGTCGCAACAAGGGCGAACCCTCGCCGTTCACGGGCTACCCGCTGATTTAAAGGCGGGGCGGATTTTCGCCCGTTAAAAAATCCGCGGATTTTTAGATTTTACGAACGATAATCTCGAAATCTTCAAATCTGCGGATTTTTTTGTATTTAAAAATCTCTCTAAAATTAAATCCTCCGAAACGCTTATTAGATTATGGAAAACGAAGATAAAAAACATGAAGAAAAGGACGTTCCCGCGACTGAACCTGTTGTCTCGGATGCTCCGCCGAAGAAGAAATGCCGCATCCTTAGGCGCATTCTTGTCGCGGTGTGCATCGTGCTTGCCGCCGTCCTGATCGTTGTCGCGTTTTTTTTGGGGCCGATTGTCAAATTCGGAATCAATACTTTCGGAGCGTCTTTTCTCGGTGTGGACAAATGCTCCGTCGAGGCGGCAAAAATCTATCCGCTCACGGGTCATGTGCGTTTTGAAAAAATTCTCGTCGGAAAGCCGATCGATTCCTCTGCGGGAACGTTTGAGCACGATGTTTTTTCCGTCGATCTCGTCGATGTTGACGTGGATATGCTTTCTCTGCTTTCGCAAAAGAAGGTGCTTGATCGACTGGAAATCCGGAATCCGTCCGCCGTTTACGAACAGTTGCTCTCCGGCGCGGCAAATGTTGACGTGATTTTGAAAAATATTTCGGGCGATTCTAAGCCCGAAGACGAACCCGTTGCGGAAAAGCCTGCCGAGCCGAAGAAGGAAGAGTCCGAGGAGGAAATTTTTGTCGGCGCCCGTTATTTTGTTATCGAAAACGTGCGCGTAGCCGCGTATCTGCGCGGAATGCCGATCGTGTTCCCGCCGATGTCCGCCGATTTTAGCCGGGGGATCGGAATGGACGAAGATTTGACGCCGTTGGCGTTCGGAACGAAGGTTGCGGGAAACTTTATGAGCATTATTGATTTCTTCCGGAAATCAGCCTTGGGCGATATGACCGGCGCGGCGGCGGAGGCTGTCTCCGATGTCGTCGGCGCAACCGGAGATGCCGCAAAAGCTGCTGCCGACGCGACGGTCTCCGTCGTTTCCGATGCGGCGGCACTTACGGGCGATGCCGCCAAAGCAACGACGGAGGCGGCAATAGACGCCGTTTCCGATGCTGCCGATGCCGTCCTTGGCATTTTCAAATCGGGGAAAAAGGAAGATAAATAAACTTTTTCCGGATTCCGCCGCAGAAAAATCTCACGGAGCCGCAAGACACGGTGTTTGATATTGTCCGTATTTCATGATTTTTTCTTTGTGAAAAACATGAAAGAAAAACGGAACATTTCAATCGGCCGCGTTTTTGCGGCTCCGTGAGTATCGCTCGGGCGCAATGTATCGGGAACGGCAGATTATTTCCGGAAAATGGCAGGCGCTTTCGTCTGTCGTTTATCGCGCGTTCTCGTGGCGGCGTTTCTGCGTCGCGGCGGCATTAACGCTTATAATTCATGCCCTCGTTTACGAGGCGGCACCGAAAACGCTGGCGTTACTTTCGCGTAGTATCGTTCCTGCGGAACCCGTTAAAGTTTTGCCGAAAGAGGTTGCGGAAAAGATTCCGGAAGAGCTTTTGCCCGAGGAATTCAGGAAAAAAGCGAAGTTCGTGCCCGTAAATCCGGAGGCGCCTTCTGCGACACCTAAAACCGAAGACCATTTTTCCGCCGCGGATCAGCGGGCGGCGCAGGAGTTGCCCGACCCCGACTCCCGGGAACGTTTGCCGACCGTTGACGGGGAGCTCGAAGATTCCCGGGCGGTTTCCGATGTCGCGGTTCCTCGGGAACTTTTACCCCCGGAGCAACGAATCTCTGTTGCCGACCGGAATCCGCCCGGACCGAGCCTCGCTACATCGGAAAACGACGGGGAGTCCGAAAAGAAACAGGGAACAGACGTTCCCGCCCTGTCTGCGGGAACGCTTTCTTCGGGAGAGACTCCCGAAAAAAAAGGAGAAAACGAGTCGACACTTCCGGCACCGGCACCTCGCCCGCAAATTCTTCCTTCGCCCGGACTCAAATCCGTTACGATGCGCAGCAATACTGCCGTGAACGAAATCGGCACCTGCGCCCTCGACGCAAAATACAGTGAATTCGGAGATTATACGCAACGCATGCTCGAAGCTATTCAGGCGGCGTGGTATATTGCGGTGCACCGGAGCTCTATCGTGCAGACTCCGGCCACGGTAATTGTTGAATACACTCTGAACTCCGACGGGACGGTGGACGACGTGCACGTCGTATTCTCAAACGCCTCCGAACCGGCGACTTATGCCTGCCTTGATGCCGTGAGCTCGCGTTCTCCCTTTGACCCGTGGCGTGCGGATATGGTGGCTTTCGTGGGAAAAAACAGCGAAAAATCCCGCCTCACCTTTTACTATCGTTGAGGCAATCCTCCTTAAATAAAAAAAAAACATCTGGTGCCGAAAGCGGGACTCGAACCCGCACGCCCGAAGACAACGGATTTTAAGTCCGCAGCGTCTACCATTCCGCCATTCCGGCAACAGATGAATTCGGGAAATACTGCCTGTTGACGCGTTCCCGCGCGAGATTTTTTTCAAAAAAAATATCAAAGGCGAACCGGCAGTCCGGCATCTCTCAGAGCTTCTTTTGCCTCGCGAATCGAGTAAGTTCCGAAATGGAAAATAGAGGCGGCGAGCACTGCGCTCGCCTTGCCGATTTTTACGGCATCCGCCATGTGCTGCAAATTTCCGGCGCCTCCGGAGGCGATTACGGGAACGCCGACGGATTCGCTCACGCGGCGCGTCAGCTCCAAGTCGTAGCCCGTTTTTACACCGTCGCAGTCCATACTCGTGAGCAAAATTTCTCCGGCTCCGAGCGAGACGACTTTCTTCGCCCATCCGATAACGTCAATGCCGCACGGAGTGCGACCGCCGTGCGAATAAACCTGCCATGTATCTGTTCCCGCATTACGGCGGGCGTCAATCGCGACGACAATGCATTGGTTCCCGAAGCGTTTTGCCGATTCAAGGACAAGGTTCGGGTCGGAAATGGCGGCGGAATTTAGAGAAACCTTATCTGCTCCCGCATTGAGCATGGCGCGGATATCTTCAACCGTGCGAAGCCCGCCTCCCACGGTGAGCGGCATGAAAACCTGATCGGCGGTGCGCTCGACCACGTCCCGCATGATGTTGCGTCCGTCGGAGGAAGCCGTAATGTCGAGAAAAACGAGTTCGTCCGCGCCTTGTTTTTCGTATGCGCGCGCGCAGTCAACGGGATCTCCGGCATCGCGCAGTGACTCAAATTGAACGCCTTTGACGACGCGACCGTCTTTGACATCGAGGCAGGGAATAATTCGAACGGAAAGCATTTGTTTTTCGGAAGAAATAAATAATTTAAGCGGAATTCTTGCCGTTTTCTTCGGGAAAAGCCAATTGTTTTTTTAAGATGACGGGAACGCGGGAGTTCCCGTTAAGATGCCTTTTACCGCTTCTAAATTTCAATTTGCGGGCGGGCGGGAACGCGGCGTAGATTTATGCGCGTATGAACATTGTCGAAGTCGTTAAAGAATACGTCAGATATCCGAGCGTTTCCGCCGACCCCGCTTTCGCGGAAGGTGTTAAGGGAAGTTACGAATTTATTGCAAAACTATTGGAAAAGGCCGGCGCGAAGCCGGAAATCGTGCCGACGCGCGGGAACCCGGTTGTCGTCGGGCGTTTTAATGCCGGGAAAAAGAATTTGCCGCACATTGTCGTTTACGGTCATTACGATGTGCAGCCTGCGGATCCGGTTGAGCTTTGGGAAACGCCGCCGTTTGAGGCGACGGTGCGCAACGGGAAGATATTCGGTCGCGGGACGGCGGACAATAAAGGTCCGCATGCCGTTTCGGTCGTCGCCTTGGCGAACCTTTTGGCGCGGCGTCCTGACTTGCCCCTGCGCGTAACGTTTGTGTTTGAGGGGGAAGAAGAAATCGGGAGCACGCATTTTCGCGAATTTTTGGATGCTCACGCCGGGGAATTCTCCGAGGGGGATTTCGTGTTGCTTTCCGACACGTCAAGCCCGAGCGAAAGTGAAATCGCAATCACTATCGGTTTGCGCGGGATGATGGGACTTGAAGTCAACGTTGAGGGACCGAACAGCGATTTGCATAGCGGACTTCACGGCGGTGCGGTGGTGAATCCGCTTCAGGCTCTGATGGAGGTTTGCGCTTCGTTGCACAATGCGGACGGAACGGTGAACGTTCCCGGTTTCTATGACGGTGTGCGCGAGCCGGCATCGTGGGAGCGCGAGGAGTTTTCCCGGTTTCCGCAGAGCGAAGAAGAATACAGGAAGTTTCTCGATGTGGAAGCTTTGTATGGTGTGCCCGGATACAGCCCGCTCGAGTGCGCTCGTTTTATGCCGACGCTGGAATTTAACGGCGTCGGAGGCGGGTATCAGGGAACCGGTTCGAAAACGATTATTCCGGCAAAGGCTTTTGCGAAAATTACTTGCCGCCTCGTTCCCGGACAGGATCCCGCGGATATTCGCGAGAAAGTTTCGACGGCGATTCTGTCGCGCATGCCGGCGGGAGTGCGGGTAACACTTACTCCGATGCAGGGAAATCCCGCGTATTTCGTTTGCCCTCCGAATCGTCCGAACACGCCTCCGGAGATGAATCCGGCATTGGCGCGCGCATTTGAGGCTGCTGAAAAAATCATCACGGAAAAATTCGGGAACGCGCCGATTTATACGCGTGAGGGCGGTTCCATCGGGATTATTGAAGATTTTCGGCGCATTACGGGAATGGATTCGCTTATGATCGGATTTTTCACTGCGGATTCCCGTATTCATGCACCGAACGAGAATGCGGACATCGGGATGCTGGAAAAAGGCGTGGCAACGTATGAGGCAATCTTCGAGTCCTGCGCGGGAACGGCGGATTGATTTTTTCTTATTCGGGAAGATTCCCGCCGGGATTTAATCTCCGACCTGCGCTCGTAAAATCGGCGTTAGCTTTGTCGGAGCATATAAAAAGCGTTCCCGCGAAAATTTTTCGGGAACGCTTTCGTGTATTCGGAAAATACTTCGGTTTAGAGTTTTTCCGCGACGGAATCAACCCAGCCCGGGAACGTGTCGTCGTGGTCGCCGTTCGAGGTCGTTACGGGCAGGAGGCGCTGAGCCCCGAGGCGTTCGAGAAACGCATCAAAGTCTTTTCCCGCCTTGCAGAACTGATCGAAATTTTCGTCGCCGAGTGCGAACACGGCAAAGCGCACGGAGGAAAGGTCTTCGGAGGAGGCTTCCAAGCTCGCGTAAAGATTCGCGGCGTTGGAGGGCGGCTCTCCGTCTCCCCAGGTGCTGGTTACAATCAGTGCAACGTCGGAGGCTTTGATTTGATCAACCGAAACATCGTCCATGTTTTGGACTTCCGTTTGGTGTCCGAGGGCGGACAGTTTGCTTCCGGCGTCGTTCGCCAGATATTCCGAGTTTCCGGTCTCGGTTCCGTAGGTGATAATGATATTCATATGCAAAAGTAGAAAATGACTATTTGAATCGTATGTTTTGCGGCTTCTTCGGACAAGAAAAATTTCCGCATTCGAAATGACTTTTCGGATTTTTTTTGGGGGTATTTTTTCTATTTGCATGCAGAAAGAGAGGTATCGCGTTGCGCGGATTTTATCGGAGGATTTCTGTTTTCATAAGGGCTTGAAAGCGGTAGGATTACGACCGATGGAAGATTTGAAAAACCTCTTGGAAATCGCGGAGAATGCGGCACGTGCCACCGGCGCGATTTTGCGTGCGGGCGGAAACCGCAGCGTGTCGCTGAACTCGGAAACGGATGTTAAACTTGCCGCAGACGCGGATTCCGAGAAACTCATTCGGGAACGCTTGGAGGCGACGGGCTTGCCCGTTATCGGAGAAGAACTCGGCGGCGATCCCGCACTGTATGATTCTTCGGACAAGCTTTATTGGGTGGTTGATCCTCTTGACGGAACGTTCAATTACCAACGCGGGCAACCTCTGACCTGCGTCAGTATCGGACTGATGCGCGGGAACGTTCCGGTGCTCGGTGTTATTTACAATTTTAATGCGGATGAAATGTTTTCCGGTTTGGTGGGCGATGGTGTTTTTCTCAACGGAAAAAAACTCGTTCCCGAATGGGCGACGGAGATTTCTCAGGCATGCCTGATGACGGGTTTTCCCGCGCTTGCCGATAAGTCGCCGGAAGCGCTTGCGCCGTTTATCGCCGAAGTCGGGATGTTTAAGAAAATTCGCATGATAGGAACTGCGGCGTTGGCTGTCGCCTATGTCGCCGTTGGTCGTGCTGATGTTTACAGCGAGAAAGGCACCAACCTTTGGGACGTTGCGGCGGGAATGGCCCTCGTAAAAGCGGCCGGCGGATTCATCAAAATCGAACCGACCGGTAAAAGAGCGTTGAATTTCAACTTGCGTTGCGCGGCCCGGAAAGAGTGGCTTTGATTTATCGGTGCGAATTCGGCGGGAATTCCGATTCCCGCATCCGAATCAGAGCATTCCCGAGTCGGAAAAGGAAAAATACCCGCAGGTATGCGGCGGTATATTGCGGCGCCCGATAATGACGTGATCGAGTAGCCTAATCTCGAAAATCTTACATGCTTCGGAGAGCGTTTTCGTTATTCGGATGTCGCTTGGCGATGGTGAAGAATCTCCGCTGGGGTGATTGTGCACGAGAACGATGCCGGAAGCATTGGCGCGAACGGCAGGACGGAGAAAGTCGCGCGGGTGGAATGCCGAAGCGCTTGCCGTTCCCGTCGTAATTTCGTCAAGGCGAATAACTCTGTTTTTTGCGTCGGTGCAGAGAACCCAGCATTTTTCGCGGTCGAGCGGGAGGGCTTTTCTCTCAAAAAACTCAAAAACGTCTTTCGAGGTCGCCAAGGGGGCGGAAAATTCCGTTCGCTCTTCGATGCGTCGTCCGATTTCGAACGCGACGGCGAGATTGCAGGCTCTGCGCCAAGGAAGCCCGACGGCTCGAAAATCCGAAATTTCCCAGCGGGAAAGCTGGAAAAACGAGCCCGCCGCCGTTTCCAGAACTTTTCGTGCGGCTTCTTCCGGGGAGATTTTCGCGTTCCCGTCGGTATCGAGCAAAACGGCGAGAAGCTCGTCGTCGCAGAGACAACGCGCCCCGCGGCGCTCAAGGCGCTCGCGGGGGCGGAGGTCGTCGTTCGGACTTTTCGTGTCCAAAGGGCTGGAGCTTTTGCGTTATTTTTTCGCGTCGCAGGCACAATCGCAGGTGATTGTACCGAGAACGGTGCCCGCGGGAACGACAGCATCTTTTTTGACGATAAGCACGCCGTCGCGGACGCAAATGCCGTCATTTTCCCAGCCGTCTTCGATGCCGTGCGGGGAAAGTTTGCAACCTTCGCCGATACGTGCGTTCTTGTCGATAATGGTGTCTTCGATGATGCAGTTTTCTCCGACTCCGATGGAAATCTGACCGGCTTCCTTGTTTGCGACAATCTCTTCGATGGTTTCGTAAAAGTCCGCCCCCATCATGACGACGTTTTTGAGCTTTGCGTTGTTGACGACGGAACGAATCCCGATGACGCAGCGTTTCAGTTTGGCGTTGGAGAGAATCGCACCTTCGGCGCAGATGACGCGATCGAAAACGCAAGAGTTTACTTTCGCTGCGGGAAGCAGTCGGTCGTGGGTGTAAATCGGATCGTGCTCGTCGAAGAAGTCAAACGGCGGAACCGGATCGGTGAGCGCAAGATTGGTTTCCCAGAACGCGCGAACGGTTCCGATGTCTTCCCAGTAGTTATCAAAAACGTGAGCGACGAGTTTGTGGTTGCCGAGGAGTCCCGGGATGACTTCTTTGCCGAAGTCTTTCATGTCGTTGGCAAGGCATTCCTTGATAAATTTTGCGCTGAATACGTAAATGCCCATCGAGGCGAGGCAGTATTCCGTGTCGGTTTTATCCGAAAGATTGGCGCGGAGTTTGCCGCCGATGACGAGGGAGTCAATAACCTTCGGGTCTTTCGGCTTTTCGACAAATTCGGAAATTTCGCTGTCTTCCGTAACGCGCATAACTCCGAGTCCGGTAACTTCCGTTTTCGGCATGGCTTTTGCGGCGATGGTGACGGCAGCATTTTGCTCGAGGTGCTGGCGAATCATCGGGCGGAAATCCATGCGGAAGAGCTGGTCGCCGGAGAGGATGAGAACGAGGTCTTCGTCCTTCATCGCGAAGTGTTGGAGGTTGTGTCGCACGGCGTCGGCAGTTCCCTGATACCAGGCTTCGCTTTCCATGCTCTGTTCCGCCGCGAGAATATCTACGCAACCGCGCCCGAAAACGTCGAGCTTGTAGGTGCGCTGGATGTGGTGGTGGAGCGACGCGGTGTTGAACTGCGTGAGGATGTAGATGTTGTTGAATCCGGAATTGAGGCAGTTGCTGATAGGAATGTCGATAAGACGATATTTGCCCGCAAGAGGAACCGCCGGCTTGCAACGAGCCGCCGTAAGCGGATAAAGACGGGTGCCGCGACCGCCGCCCATGATAACACAGATAACTTTAGGGGATGCCATAATTGTATCGAGATTTGGTATGTTTAGAGGGTTTTGTTGATGAAAAAAATAAGGGGGATTTTCTGCCGACCGAAAGGAATCCGAAATCTTCTTGCTTTGCTTTAAAACATCGAATCGACGCCGGACGAGCAATGCGGAAAATTGTAAGAGGAACGCGTTCCCGTGCAAGAAAAAAACTGAACGGAGGGACGGGTTGACGCATTCCCGAAAAACTTCATAATCACCCGCAATGCGTAAACGGATTTTTTTTAACGTGCCCGGCTTTAAATCTTTTTTCATTCTCGTTCTGTTTTTTTCCTTCTTTTCGGGAACGCTTTCTGCGAAACCCGAGGCGAAGTCGCGAGGGCACGAGGAAACGCCCGAACATACGATAATCCCCAAGCCGGAAAGCTACGTCGCCAAGCGCGGAAAATTCGTTTTTTATCCGGAAACGCTGATCGTTTACGTCGGAAAAGATGCCAAGCGCGTGGCGCAGTATTTTTCCAAAGAAATGGCAACGGCGACGGGGATGAAGCTGAAAACGGCGGAGAAGGGCGTAGGGAAGACCACGGTTCGCTTGGAATTAAAGAAAAATTTAAAAATCGGCGATGAAGGCTACCTTCTTGATATTTCGACTTCGCGCATCAGCGTCGTCGCAAAAACGCCCGCAGGGCTTTTCTATGCCTTGCAGACCGTGCGCCAGATGATGCCTCCCGAGATTTATTCCCGCGTTCCCGTGAAGGAAAAAATTTCTTGGAGCCTCCCGTGCGCAAAAATTACGGACGAACCGCGTTTTGCGTGGCGCGGGGCAAACGTCGACTGCGCACGGCATTTCTTTTCCAAAGAAGCGATAATGCGCTTTATCGACACGATTTCGTGGCACAAATTGAATCGTTTCCATTGGCACCTGACGGAAGATCAGGGTTGGCGTATCGAAATCAAAAAATATCCGCGGCTTACCGAAGTCGGCGCGTGGCGCGCAAATTTGCTCATTCGCGAAAATCCGGAATTTGTCAAAGAGGACTCGCCGCACTGGAACAAGGACGGGAAATACGGCGGTTTTTACTCGCAAAAAGACATTCGCGAAATCGTTAAATACGCGCAGGAACGCTTTGTAACGATTGTGCCCGAAATTGAAGTTCCCGGACACTCTTCGGCGGCGTTGCTCGCGTATTCGGAGTTTTCCTGCGACGGGCGACCGCCCGGAGGTTTGCCGCTCGGCGGCGGCGTCTTCGGGAAAGTTTATTGTCCCGGCAAAGAAAAGACGTTCACGTTCCTGACGGAAATTTTCGAGGAAGTACTTGAGCTTTTCCCCGGCGAATACGTCCACATCGGCGGCGACGAATGTCCGAAGGGCGCGTGGGAAAAATGCGCTGATTGCCAAAAACGGATTAAGGACGAGAATCTGTTTGCCGAAAACGGGCATTCCGCCGAGGAACGGTTGCAGAGCTACACGCTTTCCCGCATTCAGAAATTTCTCGAATCGAAAGGGAAAAAAGTCATCGGTTGGGACGAAATCGTCGAAGGCGGCATTCCCGAAGGTTGCACCGTGATGCACTGGCGGGAATACACCGACCCGAAAATCGCGCCGCGCGCCGGGCACGACCTCATCGTCGCCACGCGCCCGCGCTGCTATTACAACTGGGCGTACAGCAAGGAAGACAAACCTTTCGTGCTTTCGCAGGGCGGCGTGATGCCGATGAAACAGGCGTGGGATTTTGACCCGGTCCCGAAAGGGCTCACAGAAAAGGAACAAAAACACGTGCTCGGCGTGCAGGCTTGTTTCTGGGGAGAAAAAACGCCGAACGAACAGGTGCTCGAGTTTCACTACTTCCCGCGTTTGAGCGCGATGAGCGAAAACGCGTGGGGCAATCGCGAAAACAGAAGCTACGAGGATTTTCTCCGCCGTGTGAAAATTCAGCAAAAGCGCTATATTTTTGCCGGCGTGAATGCGCGCCCGTCGGCGGAAGATCCGCTCCCCTCCGGTTACAAGGTCTGGGAAAAATACAAACTCCCCGC
>CAZPYE010000003.1:374-51297 GCA_964590115.1 uncultured Enterobacteriaceae bacterium | reverse complement strand
TCGGGTCGATTTTTACGAGTTCCGACAGCGGGTCCATGAGGAGGCGTCCGATGGAAACCGCGCCGCGAACGGTAACGTCCTCGTTCGGAAATTCTTCGCGAGCGACCTCGCTCGCCGAATAAATCGACGCACCGCTTTCGTTGACGACGACGACCGGAATCGACGCGGGAACGCCGCATCCGCGCACAAACGTTTCCGTTTCGCGGGAAGCCGTTCCGTTCCCGACGGCAATCGCCTGAATTTTAAATTGATGACAAAGAAGACGTATCCGGTTTTCCGCATCGGCGTATTGCGCGGACGAGCCCGCTGTCGGGTAAATCACTTCGTGGTGAAGCAGTTTTCCCTGCGCGTCGAGCACGACGAGTTTGCAACCCGTGCGAAAACCCGGGTCGAGCGCGAGCACGCTTTTTTGCCCGAGTGCCGGTGCCATCAAAAGCTCGGAAACATTCGCCGCAAAAACGCGAATCGCCTCCTCGTCGGCGCGTTCCTTGGATTTCAGGCGAGCCTCGGTTTCGAGCGACGGACCGAGAAGCCGCTTCCACGAATCGTGCGAAGCCGTGCGCACTTCGTTCCCGCAGGCGCCGTTCCCGCCGACAAAAATTTTGTCCAAACGCGAAAACGCCTCGTCTTCGTTCACCGTAATGCGGAAAAACAGAAAGCCTTCCTTTTCGCCGCGGCGAATCGCCAAAACGCGGTGCGACGGCGCGGACGCAAGCGGCTCGCTCCACTCGAAATAATCTTTAAATTTCGCACCTTCGGTTTCCTTGCCCTTGATGACTTCGGAGGACAGTTCGGCGGATTTTTCGTAAATTTCGCGGCAGGATGCGCGCGCCGTTTTGTCGTCGGAAATACGCTCGGCGAGAATGTCGCGCGCTCCCGCGAGAGCGGCGGCAACGTCGGGAACGTCTTTGTCCGGCGCAACGAATTTTTCGGCTTCGGCGGCGGAATCGGCGTTTTGATTTTCAAAAATGAAATCGGCGAGCGGCTCCAGCCCGCGTTCCCGCGCAATCGTCGCGCGCGTGCGGCGTTTCGGTTTGTAAGGAGCGTAAATGTCTTCGAGCTCCGTCGCGGTTTTGGCTTTTTCGACGGCGGCTTTCAGTTCGGGCGAGAGGTGCTTATTGTCTTCAAGCGATTTGAGAATCGACGCACGGCGGGCGTCGAGCTCGCGAAGCTGTTCGAGGCGGTCGCGAATCGTCGCGATTTGAACTTCGTCCATTTCCCCGGTGGCTTCCTTGCGGTAGCGGGCAATAAACGGCACGGTCGCGCCTTCGGCGAGCAACTTGGCAACCGCCATCACGCGCGTAACGGCAAAATTGTTTTCCTGCGCGATGCGCAAAACGTAGTCGGAAATGGCAATGCTGTTTTCGGAAGATGATTCTGTCATAAAAAATTGCGGAACATTCCATAGATTTTTGCGTTCCCGCGCGAACGCTTTTTTTTGTTCAAAAAAAGACCTTGACAATTACTGTTGACCGCAGAAAGCGGCTTTCTATAATGTCTCACCTCTTAATTGGAAGTTAAGTTACTTAATATATGAAAAAGACAACAAAGACCGCAGCACCCAAATGCTGCGCGAAAAAGAAAATCGCAACGGCAGAAAAGAAAACCGCATCTGCCGCTACGAAGAAGGTCGCAACGAAAGCCGCCGCGAAGGCGCCTGCCGCTACGACGACCAAGAAAGCGGTGAAGAAAGCAACGGGGACGACCGCAAAGAAAGTTGCCAAAAAGGTTACGCGCATCGTCGCCAATGTCGATGTCGGATGGGGAAACATGCTCTACATCCGCGGAGAAGGTGCCGGACTGAGCTGGGAACAGGGCGTTCCGATGCTTTGCAACAACGGCACGGAATGGACGTGGACGGCTGAAACCGACGCGGAACCGATTTCGTTTAAGTTCCTCGTGAACGATGAAATATGGGCCGCCGGCGAAAACGTCACGATTAACGCCGGAGACGTTCACATTTCCGCACCGACATTCTAAGCGACTGCTTCGCCGCAAGAAAAAAAAAACGCGTTCCCGTCCTCGGGTGCGCGTTTTATAAAAGAGCCCGTTCCCGTAGCAAAAAGCCGCGGGAACGGGTTTGGATAAGCAGACACGCCTCAGTATTTCTTGTGTCTTTGAACGCGCCGAAGGCACACGGATGGCGCAATCAAAAGGAATACGGACAGGACACCCCAAAACGACGGCTCCGGAACAGTTACGGTAGCGGCAGAAAACGTAATGCTTTCGCCGGATGCCACGGGAACGCGAATACCCAGAACATCAAAGGTCGAAATATCCGTTTCAAAGGAAATCAACTGCGCGTTCCCGCCGCCGAAACGAACGGAAAAATCCAAGCCTGAAGATGTTTTTAAAATCTCCATCCCGACATCGTAGGCTGCGTTAGAATCCGGCCCGGGAAACGAATCCTCAAACTCAAACGTCTTTTGTTGCGCCCCCGAAGCGGTCGAGAGAAAGGCTGTGGAAGACGCGGAATTTGTCCGCAGATACGCAGCCCGAGCATTGGCGGAAACCCCGGTCATTCCTCCGGTTGCAGTGGAAACGGCATTTTTCCCGTAAGTGTAGTTCGACATGGAAGAAACTTCCGTTCCGGACTGATAGCTGTGCGTTATCATTTCGGACTTCGAGCACTGTCCGCTATCAAAAAATCCGACGGAAAAAACACCGTCCGACGCGAGCTTTCCGAACGTAAACGTGCCGAAAAAAGAAAGCTTCTGCCCAACCGAAAGCGTTACCGGTTCGAAATACGCCCAGAGATAGGACGAGCTGTCAATTCCTGAAAATGTTATCGAATCCTCCCCGGAGGAGAACGAGACATTAGCATTGCTCCGATACCCGTACCAATTTCCGGTATCGTAAAATGTTGCCGGAATCGCCGTTTCCGCCGCGGCAAAAGAAGTCGCGGCGCCCGTCGCAAAAACGCAGGTTAAAAACAGGAAAGAGTGCTTCGTCGATTTCATGGAGCTTTTTCCGGTTAAGGATTAAAGGCGTGAAAGCAATCGCATAGAGAAGAATAACAACCGCTTCGCTAAGAATTACTACCAAAAAGGTAAACATTAAGATTTCCCGCAAGCAAGCCATTTTTCATCTCCTCCTGCGAAAAAGCGGCGAAAAAAAACGTTCCCGCGAGTTGCCCGCGGGAACGCTAACCATAACGTATGAATCAATACATCAAAATTATTTACGGCGACGACGCGATGCCACGAGCGCCAATGCGCCCAAGCCCGCAAGCATCCCGAATGCCGACGGCTCGGGGATGACGTTGAATTTAACATCGTGCAAACCAAGGAAGCAACCTGGGTTTGTAGTGCCCTTATCTACGGTTACAACAAGTGTTGCGGAATCCGTAATCGTAATCGCATCGCTAAATGTCAAAGTAATTGCTCCGTTTTCGGGATTAGCCGTCTTGTTCCCTTTGACGGTCCAATTTCCGGACGAATCCGTATTTTCATTCAGCGCAACAGTGAAAACAAAATCACGATTAGTAGAGGTGCCTTGCCAGCCGTTTTTATCAGTGAAAATCCCAACGTCCAATGTTACGGATTCGACCTTCAGTGTCGTCCCTGTGAATGTATAAGAAAACGTTGCAATCCACCCGTCGGCAGTGCCGACATTCGTGTTAGGAGAAAAGAACGTCTGATCTCCCGCCGTGGTTAATCCAAGATCCGTTGCGTTGTCAATTGTTACAAGCGATTTAACCGTTCCCGAAATACCTTCTATCCCGGAAACATCAAGCACGACATTGCTGATGTCGTCAGCCCCTCCTGCGTTCGAGAAAGTCGTTGTAATCGTTTCCGCATTAGCGAATGCAGCTCCTGCGGCGAGGAGAGCCGCGGCTGTAATGTATTTTTTCATATAATAATTTTGTTTAAACGTTGAAGCTAAAAATCGGGACCGCCGGATTCTGATTCCGACAACCTGACCCAATTCTCGGCAGGATTTTCGCAAAAAAAAAAACGCGCCGGTCAAGCTCGTTTTGAGAAAAATCTTTATTAAATTTCGATTTGTTTAGGCTGTCCGAACATGTAGTATCACGGGAAATGATTTCCGAAGATTTTCGTTCCAGATTCGCGGGCGTTGCGAGGCTCTACGGTCGCGAGGCGTTTGAAAAGCTCGTGCGTTCCCGCGTGTGTTTAATCGGGCTCGGCGGCGTCGGATCGTGGGCATGCGAAGCGTTCGCGCGAAGCGGAATTTGCGATTTAACACTCGTCGATATGGACGATGTTTGCGCGACCAATACCAATCGCCAACTCCACGCGCTCGACGGAAATTACGGGCGTGCGAAAGCGGAAGTTCTCGCGGAGCGCGTTCGCGCCATTAACCCGAAGTGTTCGGTTTCCGTAAAGAAAATGTTTATTACGCGGGAAAGTGCGGCGGCGTTTTTCGCAGAGAGCAAGGGGCGCTTTGACATTGTTGCGGATGCCATCGACGGCGCGATGAACAAGGCGGCGCTAATTGCCGCCTGCGTCGCGGCGGGAACGCCCGTTGTTTCCTCGGGAGGTTGTGCGGGAAAACTCGACGGCAAGCGCGTCGAATGCGGAGATCTTGCGGACGTGCAGGGAGACGCGCTTTTGAAATTCGTCCGCAGAGAACTGCGTTCCCGTTACGGTTTTCCGAAAGGAAATTCCGGAGAGAAGACGGGCGTTCCCGTCGTTTTTTCCCGGGAAAATTCGAGCCCCCCGGAAGAACTTGACGAGTCGGCGTTCCCGCAAATGCTTTCTCCGGCAGGCGGGAAACCGCGCCCGGGAACGGCGGCATTCGTTACGGGAGCATTCGGCCTTGCCCTCGCTCAACTTGCCGTAGAAAAGCTGATTTCCCGCTAAATCTTCACTGCGATTTATCGCAAGAAAAAGCGTTCCCGCGATGCCAAGAGACGGATTCGCGGGAACGCTTTTTATTCGGGATGCAAATGATGCGTTTTATTTTTTCAAAAATGCATCCATCGCGGCAGCGACGATACTCCGATTTTCCTCCGCCATTTCGACGAGCGGCAAACGCACTTCCGGAGATTCGATAACTCCGGCGCGCGCCAAAGCGAATTTTGCGGGAACGGGATTCGGTTCGATAAAGAATTTTTTGAAAAGATCCGCCATCGCGTTGTGAAGCGATTGCGCACCGGCGAGATCGCCCGCACGCATTTTCGAAACCATTTCCGTCACCTGAGCCGGAAGCCAGTTGGAAGCGACGGAAATCACGCCCTTTGCACCGAGGGAGATAAAAGGAAGCGTAAGAGAATCGTCTCCGCTGGTAACGACAAAATCGGGGTCAAGTGCCCGAACAAGCGTGGAAACCTTGTCGCAGGAACCTCCGGCTTCCTTTATGCCGACAATGTTCGGGAACGCTTTACGCAAACGCACGACGGTTTCGACGGAGATTTCAATACCGCAACGCCCGGGAATGGAATAGAGCATAATCGGTTTCTCCGTCGCGCTTGCGATTTCCGCATAGTGGCGGTAAACACCTTCCTGATTCGGCTTGTTGTAATACGGTGCAACATGGAGAAAAGCCTGCGCGCCGAGTTTTTCCGCCTCACGCGTGAGCAGCACCGCCTCGTGCGTAGAATTCGCACCCGTTCCCGCGATGACGGGAACGCGTCCTGCCGCAAATTCAATCGTTTTCGCAATCACTTCGAGGTGCTCTTCGTGCGTCAGCGTCGGCGATTCCCCGGAAGTTCCGACGGAGAGAATTCCGTCGATTCCGCCCGCAACCTGATATTCCACCAATTTTTTCAAATCGTCGTAATTGACCTCGCCGTTCTTCATCGGCGTAACAAGTGCCGTCCACGCACCCGCGTAAATGGAAGAATTTACTATGCTCATAGATGCGGAATAGTGAAAAGATTTTTCTGCGGGAACGCAAAATTGAAATTCATAAGCCGGACGAAACAAAAAGAAAAAGGCGCCCCCTAAAACGGGAACGCCTTTTTCTTTAACGGAGATGCAACTTATTTGCAGCAGCAGCAACCGCCGTCAACCTTCGCCATGTGCTGGATGAGCATGAGGACCTTATTGGAATAGCCCCATTCGTTGTCATACCAGGAGACGACCTTAACGAACGTATCCGTGAGAGCGATACCGGCGCCCTTGTCGAAGATGGACGTGCGGGGATCGCCGAGGAAGTCGGAGGAAACGACCGCGTCTTCGGTGTAGCCGAGGATGCCCTTGAGTTCGCCTTCGGAAGCAGCCTTCATCGCCGCGCAGATTTCGTCATACTTCGCCGGTTTCGCGAGATTGACCGTGAGGTCGACAACGGAAACGTCGAGAGTCGGAACGCGCATGGACATACCGGTGAGCTTGCCGTTGAGTTCCGGAAGAACCTTACCGACAGCCTTAGCCGCGCCCGTGGAGGACGGGATGATGTTGCCGGAAGCGGCGCGACCGCCGCGCCAATCCTTCTTGGACGGACCGTCAACCGTTTTCTGCGTAGCCGTCGTGGAGTGAACCGTCGTCATGAGACCGTCGGTGATGCCCCAGTTGTCATTGAGAACCTTAGCGATCGGAGCGAGGCAGTTCGTCGTGCAGGAAGCGTTGGAAACGACCTTCATGTCGGACGTGTACTTGTCGAGATTGACGCCGCAAACGAACATCGGAGCGTCCTTCGACGGAGCGGAGATAACAACCTTCTTGGCGCCCGCCTTAATGTGGGCTTCAGCCTTCGCTGTTTCCGTGAAGACGCCCGTGGATTCGACAACGTATTCGGCGCCGACTTCGCCCCACGGAATTTCTTCCGGGTTCATTTTCGCAAAGAACTTGATTTCCTTGCCGTCAACGATGATGGAATCGTCCGTGTAGGAGATTTCTCCCTTGTACTGGCCGTGCATCGTATCGTAGCGAAGCATGTAAGCCATGTAATCCGGCGTCATGAACGGGTCGTTAATGCCGACGAATTCGATTTCAGGATTGTTCAGACCGGCGCGGAAGACGAGACGTCCGATACGGCCGAAACCATTGATACCAACTTTAATAGCCATTGTTTGATGTTATGTGGTGTTAAAAAAAGATGAGGTCTCTGCGGGAACGCCGCCAAGACATTGGGGCTATCAAAATTCTTTTTCAAAAAAACGGCAAGAGAATTTTCCGAAGAGTTTCGTTTCGGCGTCGCTCTTTTTATATCGACGCTTTTTTAAAATTATTACATTTTCGGAATGAAAACAAAAACGCACATGAAGATAAAAAGTATTCTGCTAAACGGCATTGCCGTCATTTTGTCAATCGGGCTTCTGCCTGCCTGTATCGCCAAGGAAATCCCGCTGAACGGGCACCCGGAAAGCGTTGCCGAAGACGATGATATTTTCTACGTTACCTGCATCGGCAACAGCATGAATCCGACCGAAAAGGACGGAGACGGGTTCGTCGTTACACTCAACTCAAGAGGGAAAATCCTCTCCGAAAATGCGTTCCCGGGTATTACGCTCGATGCCCCCAAGGGAGCGACAATCGAAGATGATGTGCTCTACGTAGCCGATGTGGATCGCGTAGTCGGAATCAACCCGCGACTCGGAGTCGTTACCCGCGTGATTGATTTGTCTAAAGAAGGAACAAAATATCTGAACGACCTCGTCGAAGACGACGGCTTTCTCTATGCTTCTGCCACGGACATCAACAAAATCTTCCGTATCAACCTGCGCGACGGAGCTTACGAAGAACTGATTACCGCAACGCCTCTAAATGCGCCGAACGGTTTGGACATTGACGACGGCATCCTCTACGTTGCCGAATTTGCCGCAGACGCCGACGGTCGTCCCGCCGGAAAAATTAAAGCGATTGCGCTTCGCGGCGGCAACGGGCCGCTTCCCGTTACGGTCATTTATGATGTTCCCGGTCTTTACGACGGCATCCTCGTTCGCGACGAGGAAGATCTTTTCGACGACGAAACCGATTATCTCTACTTCTCAGACTGGGCGGCAAACGGGAACGCCGGCACCATAAAGAAACTGAATCTGCGCACGCACGAAGTCGAAAATGCGACGCGTATCCCCGCAAACGGACCGGCGGATTTCATCATTGAAGACGGGGAGATCTGGCTTCCCGCGATGCTCGATCGGAAAATCCACATTGATTGAGCCATTCACGCCCGCCCCGATTTTAGCGAGACGAAAGTCCCGCTAAAATTTTTTTCGCAGGTGTGCGGGCGGGATGTTCATTATCGCCCGGTATTTTGTAATCGTGCGCCGGGCGATTTTGATGCCGCGGGCGGCGAGCTCCGCGACGAGCCTCTGATCGCTAAGTGGTTTTTTCGGAGATTCGGCATCAAGAATTTCCCTCAAAACCTCACGAACGCCGGCATTCGCCAGTTCTTCGCCTCCGTCCGTTTCCAACCCGGCATTAAAAAAACTTCTCAGCTCGAAAACTCCGTGCGGCGTTTCGACATACTTATTTGAAACGGCACGGGAAACCGTTGTTTCGTGCACACCGATCTCCTGTGCGACCGTAGCCATCGTCAACGGACGCAAATATGCAGGTCCGCGTTCCAAAAACTCGCGCTGAGCGTTGACGATACAGACTCCGATTTGCTCGATAGTTCGCTGTCGTTGCTCAATCGCGTTTATCAAAAAACGTCCGGAACGCATTTTTTCGGTAAAATAGGCGCGATCCTTTCCCGAAATTTTCCCTTGTGCAATCAGCGTCTTGTAAAAACCGGAAATACGCAATTTCGGAACATACGCATTCTCCATGCGCACGCGCCAGAGTGACTTTTCCCGGTCGAAATAAATCGTCATATCCGGCGAAATCTCCCGGTTCTCGTCAGCAGAAAACTCCTCGGCGGGAACGCGTTTAAGCTTGGATATCTCGGAAATCGCAGCACGAACATCCTCTGCGGGAACGCCGTGACGCCGTGCTATTGCGGGAAATTTACGGGCGAGAAACAACTCGTAATCCGCATCAAGAATTCGATAGGCAAGAGCATTTTCCCGCCCGAGGCGACGCAACTGAATCAAAAAAGCTTCGCGTAAATCCCGGGCGCCCACACCCGGGGGGTCAAAGGTCTGAAAAACGCGCAAAGCACGCGCCACGTCCTCCGCGGGAACGCACTGCGCTTCCGCCAACGCCTCGACGGAAACATCCAGAAACCCCTTTTCGTCAATATTCTGAGCGATGACTTTAAGTAATTCCGGAGAGACGTCCTCTTCATCACAAAGTGCGATTTGCGATTCCAAAATCCGAGGCAAAGACACCCTTTCGACAAGTGAATCGAACAAATGAGTCCGCCGCTCTTCGTCCTCCCGAGACCACGTTCCCGTTGTGCCGGAATACGCCGAGCCGTTTTCGTAGTCCCACCTTTCCTCTTCGGAGAAGTCATCCGACTCTTTTTCCGAGGGTATTTTCAATGCATCGCTTCCGGTATCCTCTTCGAAAAATCCGTCATCGGTGCGGGCTTCGTCGCCCTCGGTCGGCAACGCCTCCCCGGAATGTTCCGTTCCCGGAATCTCCTCCAAAAGAGGATTTTTTGACATTTCATCCGAGATTTCTCGAGCGAGCTCCATTGCCGGAACCTGTAAAATTTTCAGCGCATGGAGCACCTGAGGAGAAAGCACCTGCTCCTGCGAAATCTTCTGAAATTGGCTAAACCCCAAATCCGGCATGGCTATCGAATATAGCGGCTTCGTTTTGAGAATTCAACCGATGAAAAAACAGGGCGGACACAATCGTCCCGCCCCGTTGGGTTCGTTTTTTTTGAAAAGAAAAAACGCTCCTACAAGCTCTCCTGAACTTCGGCTATGACGTCGTTTGCGGCGGAGAGCAACTCGGACGCCTTTTGGTTTATGTTCTTTGAGCAGGCGTTGCGTGCCATCAAAATCGCGGCAGACGTTCCGTGCCTGTTGCTTGAACCGTGGGCTTTGAATACCAGCCCGTTCAGACCGAGCAGAGGAGCCCCGCCGAAACGTTCCGGACGCACCTGCTGCTTCAACGACTTCAACAACGGTAACAAAACGAGCCCGGCGGCAATGTAAATCGGGTTGCGCTTCACCTTGTCCCCGATAAGGTCTTTCAGCATATAGACCAAACCCTCAACGGTCTTGAGCAAAATGTTTCCGGTAAATCCGTCCGTTACAATAACATCCGCATCCCCTTGGAACACATCAAAACCTTCCACCGGCCCGACATACTCAAACCAATCGAATCTTTCGTTAAGCGCTTTCAGATAAGCATTCGCCCGATTGATACGCTCGCCACCCTTACCTTCTTCCGTCCCGACCGTCAGCAGTCCGACCTTCGGCTTTTCCGTCCCGAGAATGGAGATTGAGTAAAGTGCTCCGAGGATTGAGTTGTGAATCAGCTGCTCCGAAGTCGTTTCGGGATTCGCGCCCACGTCAACGACAATGGAGTAGCCGGTTTTACGCGGAAAGATAGCAGATAACGCGGGACGCTGCACTCCGGGCATAAGGCGCACCTTCAGCGTCCCCGCCCCGACCAGAACCTTGGTGTTTCCCGTGGATACTACGGCATCGACCTCGCCCGCCTTCAGCATCTCCAACGCGACAATCATCGAAGAATGCTTCTTCGATTTCATCGCCTGCATCGGCTTGTCCTCCATTTCGATAACATCCGGTGCGTGGCGGACCTCAATCCGGGAATCCCCGGTAATTCCTGCGGAACACAAAAGCGGACGAAGAACTTCTTCCTGCCCCACCAGAAACAGCTTATCGCCCGCCCCCAATTTCTTGAGCGCGAGCGATACGGCTTGGACCACTTCTCCGGGCCCCTTATCTCCGCCCATGCAATCTACTGCAATGCGGTATGTCTGTGTTACGGTTTCCATCTGAGCCGGAAGGCTACACCGTAAGGGACCCGAAGACAAACCTTTTCCGCCGAAGCGGAAGGTTTTGATTAAAGATCGACCTCAACGACCTTTCGGCCGCGATACGTTCCCGTCGCCGGGTTAACGCGGTGAGGGCGAATAACGGAGCCGTCCGAATCCTTAGCGAGAATCGGAGCCTTAAATTGATTTGCCCCGCGGCGAAGAGCGCTGCGGCGTTTGGACTGTTTGCGTTTCGGTTGTCCCATGACTTTTAAAGATTGTTAAACTTTGAAAATGAATCGCCAACTATGGTCTTTTGAACCGACCTCGTCAAGAGGGAAAAACGAGTTGCGTCGTTCACGATTTTAGTGCCCGACACTTCCGATTAGTGCGTAATCCAACAGCGGCTCAAGCTCCAGTGACGCCAAGCGCTTCTGAAACGCCTCATCGTAAATCATGCGTTGCACCCGGAAATCCGAAAGCAAGGCATCCACATCCTTACGCTTAATCATCATTTGAATTTCCGGATCACTCAAAACGGGATAAACGGCAGGATCCGTCACCAAAGAACGGATTTCCGGCATTTCCAAAAGCCGGTGCTGCGCCTGACGGGACCCCAAAACCTCCACCGCCTTGCGAACAATTCTGAAAACGGATTCGGGCAGAGGGCTCCACGTTTCAAGAAATTTCAGTCCGGGATAAATTGCCATCGAATTCTTGGCAACCGCCGCGCCGTACAAAACACGCCCCGTCAGAGACTTCTCGGCACCGGGCCGGATTGCCAAAAAAGTTTCACCGACCGCTCCCGCCGTAACAAGGCAAAGGGAAATAAGCACGCTCCAAAAAATACCCGTCCAGCACCCCACAACGGCACCCAGCACCGGATACTCCGGATCTCCGGTTTTTTCAGAGACCTGCCCCTTCCCCTTATACCAAAAATAGCTGAAAACCGGGAGCCACACGAAGAGGCAAAGCAGAGCGACTCCGCAAATTCCGCGTAAAATCCACGGAACGCCAAGAAGCCCCAACCACGCGTGCCCGAATCCCGCACCGAAAAGATACGCGGTAGCGGCGGCAACGACAAACGAGCATAACGGGGCTAACTGACGCACGGGCCCGCGCCAATACCCCCGCCATGACGCAACGGCCATCAGGACGAAAAAAAGTGACGTCAACACAATTTGAACGGAACGACTCCCGGGAACGGTCGCACCCGCCAAAAAAAATGTGCTATCCGACACCTCCATCACGCCCGAATCTTCTCCGAAAAAAAAAAACGCAACGGAAACATCATCCGAGAATCGCCCGGATTCGTCCTTCCCGAGCCTCAACACTTTCCGCCAGTTTGAGTTGGACCAAGGCTCGCTTAAGATTGTGCTCCTTGTAACGCGTCTTGAAGTAAACATCCCCCGCAAGGTAGTCTGCGAAGAAACGAATTCCGAGTTCAAGCGGAAGAATACGGACGGCATCATACATAAACGCATGATCTTCTTCCGTAAAAAAGTCGTTTGCATACGTCATATACCCCCGATAGATCGCCGTAAACAACTCCGTATCAAAGAAGACGGAATGCAAATCAATGGCATCTTCCCCTGCGGGATTACAGCAAGAACGAACAGCGTCCCCGATGTCGGCATGAACGAGACCGGGCTGAATCGTATCCAAGTCAACGATACAAGTTCCTTTCCCCGTCTTTTCGTCGATAAGAATATTCCCCACCTTCGGATCTCCGTGAGTGGGACGCAAGTGAAGTTTTCCGGATCTTTTTGCGTTTTCGAAAACCGAGCAAAACGCGCGGCGGGATTCGATAAATTTCAGGCAATACTTCGCCTCACGGGAATGATCAAGCAACTCCTGTGCAAGCGGCGTTTTCAACGCTTCATCCATTTGAGCAAGGTAAATCGGCGTAATATGAAAGCCTTCAATCGCGTAGGAAAGTTGTTCACAGGGAATATCGCTGATAAGTTTCTGAAAATGACCGAGCACCATCCCGGATTCATAGGCATGATCGGGCGACTGCACTTTTTCGTAAGAAACGGCGGACGCGATATTCGAAATCGCCCGCCACAAATCACCGTCCCCGTCGTAGTAGAAATCTTGTCCGTCCCGTGTTTGAATAATCTTCGGCAGCTGCCAAATACGGTCGGACGACATATTGACCTCTTCAAGTTTTCGGTGGCAGACATCCGTCACAATACGCATATTGCGCATAATATTTTCCGGATTCGGAAAAACGGCCCGACGCACGCGCTGAAGAATGAAACGTTCTTCCGAAAAAGTAGTTCTGAAAATAACGCGATAAGTATCGTTGACGTTCCCGCTCCCGAAAGGCTCAACCGAGACAAGATGTCCGGCAACGGAAAACTGTTTGGCAATAAGCGAAGCTCTCATTTTATTTTGGGGTAATATCAAATAATCTTAACGAAACAAACATACCCGGAAGAAAGTGTTCCCGTCCGGGCTACGACGAAAATTGTCTCAAACGACACGTAAGACGCAAACCGAAAATACACCCGTCCGGAGCGGAAAGCGCCGATTCCGCTTAAACGACGGAACGGAATCGCGGTGTCGTTGCGATTCCGTTCCGGGCGAACAAGTTTTTCTTAATTTTCAGAAACCGAACAAGGGGCGGAAGCTTCTGCGGGAACGGACGCTCCTGTGCCCGGACCATCGGGCTCACAGCCTTCGTTGCCCTCCGAGCAGAAATAGTGAATACCGCCGACGACGGCAAGTGCCGCCAACGCGAGGACGGCGAAAAGCGTTTTCCGCGGGAACGCCTTCCGGGCAAAAGGATCCGCCCCGAAGATTCGCGACCCCTTCGGTTTCTTGGGCATTTCGGTAAAAGCTTTCCCGAGCGGAATATTTATTTTCACGTTCCCGTTAATCGCCCACCCGTTTGCCTCAAGGATGGGCCCGAGAGAACGGCGGCGCAACTTCATCGCCGCAGACAGCATGGACGGAGCAGAAACCATCAGAATTATCGCAAGGATAACAAGAATCATTTGCCACGGAGCCAACGACAAGAACCCGCTGAGAGCCACGGACAATGCGGCACCGACGGCTCCTATCGCCAATCCTATTGCGGCAAAAATCCCCGCGAATTTCGCGACGTCAAATGCAGGCTTAGGCGAAAGCGCATCAGCAGATCCCGCGCCGGTTGCCGCCTTGCTCAATGCCGTTCCCGCACTCGCGCTCAAATCTCCGTCCACCTTCTTTTCCCGTGCGGCAGCAAAATTTTCGATTTGCGTCTCGACGAATTTTGCGACCTTGCGATAAGGCGACCAAAAGGCTTGGCGAATCGAAATCGGATTTTCGATAATTTTTACGATTTTCGCATCCCAATCATTCCCCTGCTTGTCATAGAAAACACCGTTTCGACCGACATAAAGCGAGAGTGCATCGCCGTCGCCGAACATCGCAACGACGGACATTTTTTCACTCCCGTTTTTTCGCGTGCAATCACAATACGCGAGGCAACAGTTCGATTTGGCGGCAAGCGCCGAATGGGAAGCCGCATTGTCCACTTGCACGCACATGGAACAGGTGCGGCGATCCATATAAAGCTTTCCCGCAAGGAACGCCGTCTTATCCGCATCACGCTTATAAAACTCTGCGAATGAAACAAAGTTACGCAGGATCACGGCGAGGTCTCTCGTATATCGACAGAGTTTTTCGGTATCCGAAAGAGCAATACGTAAAGGTTTTTCCCCCTCGTCTTTTGCAAAAAGCAGCGCGGTCTTTTCGTCAAAACTCCCGGAAAGGATTTCACGCAACCGGTCTGACGGGAACGCATCCGCTCCGCCGGAAGGCTTTGCCGAAAGCCATGCGGCATAAGGCTCAAAAACGGACGAAATCTTTTCCCAAAGAGACGCAGAAACAATACCCGGGACATCATCCGAATTCGTTCCTCCGAATTTTCCGAGAACGGGGCGCAGTGTTTTTTCAGCGAAATCAGAAAGCGCGGAAACCCACGCGGGATTTACCCCGGAAGCGAGCGGGAACGCAGGCTCACCTTCGGTCGCGACAATTCGGGCAAGCGGGAAGCACTCCGAGGCGGAAAGCGAAATCTCTTTTTCGGAGGCAAGCGCGGCGAAGTCGGAATCACTTGGGTTCAGCTTAGCTTCGGCAGACGGATCGAAGCTTACCAGCCGCGTGCGAGCAAAGAAGTCCTCCACCTTCGTGCGTATTCTCTCAAAAGCCGAGTAGGCCTCTTCCGTCTTATCGCCAAGCGGGAATATCTTTTCTGCATTTTGTTCCGCTTCGTTGCGCCACGCCAAAACTTTTTCGACATTTTTGAGAAAGTCGGTGATCTGAGAAGCCGTTACTCCGGGTTTCCCCGATGCATCGGGACTCCCGCCTGTCGCCGAGACGGCATCACTAAGGAATTTTTCCGTCGCCGCATCCTCTCCGGCGCAAGCGGGCACAAGAACGCCGTCGCCGTTAAACACTTGCGCGTCGAACGCCTTCTCCGCGGCTTCAACATCGGCGAGAGAAAGACAATCCGCCTCGGGTTTCCCGAGTCGGGAAAGCACGGTTTTTGCCGTTCCCGAAACGGGGGAATTCGGTATCAATGCGCTTAGGAGAAACGAATCTTTTCCGGCAAAAAAAGCCTCGAAATTCGAAAAATTTTCTCGGACGAATTTAACGGCGGCGAGAATTTCCCGGACGCGAATCCGTCCGTCGCCATCGGAATCAAGTAACGCAAGCGTTCGCGCGTCAAAAGTTTGTCCCGCCACAGGCATACTTAATGCGACCCAAAGCTTCGGATCAAGCTCGACAACGGCGGCGAGGTCTTCGGGAGACTCGATGCGAAGCTGAACGGCTCCGCCTCGGCGAAAGAAATAATAGTTAGTCATAAGTGTGAAAAAGATAGTCCTGCAGGATATTTCTTTAAAGGGAAATTTTCCGCCATTGAATAAGAGGCGAAAAAAAAAGACAGCGACGTTCCCGCCGCTATCTTTTTGAGAGCCTTAAATAAAAAGAGCTACTCACCCTCTGTTGTACTGAACGTAACGTTGGAAATTTTTGCTTTCGCGAGAACGTCGAGCACGTTCATGATGCGATCGTAAACTACTGTCTCTTCCGCCGCGACGGTAACGATAATTTTTGTCTGCGATTGCAACGCGGCATCCGCAAGATTCCGCATTTCCACGTAAAGATCATTCATCTTAACGTCGCCGGGCTGACCGATCGGGTCGTCATTGAGCGAAACTTCCCCCTCGGCGGAAATTCCGATGACGACTTCGTCGGGCGGCAACTCATCGGAAACGGCAGTAGAAACCTCTGCCGAACCCGGGAGCGTCGTTTTAATTTCATACTCGACCTTCGCCGTCCCCGCCAAAACCATGAAGTAAAGGAGAATAACGAAGACGACGTCGAGCATCGGCGCGATTTGAAAGCCGAGATTTGCCGGCTCTTCCGGTGGAACTCTTTTCATAATCAGTCGTCCTTACTCATGCCCGTAAAGGCGATATTGTCCATCCCCGCATCCGCCGCAAGCATCAGAACCTGGCTGATATACTTCGCCGGAATTTGCCGGTCCGCGCGAATAAGGAAGCGAACCTCGGGGTCAATTTCTTTTGTATACGGATTGGTCGCACGGGCGATAATAGCCTCAACAGCCTTATCGCGTCCCTGCTCCGTAATGTCAATCAGCGTGTCGTCGAGCTTAACGATGGGCTGCCCCAGTGTCTTATCCCAACTGACGTTGATGAGCACGGCTTTTGCTTTTGTCTTAGGGTCGGGTTCCGCACCGTTAGATGCGACAGGCAATGTGATGCTGGTGTCGATCTTCAACATCTGCGACGTCGAAATGCTCATGAAAAATATGAGCAAGACGAAAAGCACGTCGAGCATAGGTGCAATCTGAAATTCCGGCTCGCCGTTTCCGCCACCGCTACTGGCCATAGGTCAATCCTTTTCAGATAAATGTTAACGTGAAGCGCGGGAACGCGCCATTAAGCCTGTTGTTCTTCCGCAGGAACTTCTTCGCCTTCCTCCGCAGCGACCCAATTCGGCATCGCGGCATAGATTTCTTCGTCGCCGATCTGATACCCTTCAAACTTTTCATAAGGCATCTTACGGAAGAGCCCGGTAACGACTTCCTGAAGGTCATGAAGCACCGTCGTAATGCGATTGCGGAGCAGATAGAAGAAGAAGAACGCCGGAATGGAAACTGCCAGACCGGAGGCAGTAGCGACGAGAACTTCCCCGATGTGCCCGGCGAGTTCACCGGCTCCGCCGCCGCCGACGCCTTCTTTACCGAGAGCACCGAACGCCCCTTTCATCCCCGTAACCGTCCCGAGAAGACCGACCATCGGAGCGCACACCCCGATAACGGAAAGATAGGAAATACGCGCATCAAAGCCGGCCTTAATACGGGAAATTTCAGAGAAAATAGCTTCTTCCGTCATTGTTTTTCCGTCGGGAAGGAAGACAACCCCCATGCGCACGACATCGGAGAGTGTTGACGGGTTGGCTTTGCAAAATTCGTAAGCGCCGCGATAATCCCCGCTCTGGAAGAGGGAGCGGATCTGTTCGATATGCGCCGGCGGGAACATACGCTTGATCATTGAACGCATATAGCCGTCCACCGTAAGCCAAACAAGGGCGATAGAACAGAAAAGAAGCGGCCACATAACCCAACCGCCCTGCTTGAGCGTATCGAGAAAGCTGTCTTCCGAGACGGCTTCCGCCGCCGATTCTGCAACGGGTTCAACGGCTTCCTGTGCGAACAGGAACGTCGGGACGAGAGCTGCTCCGATAACGAACAGCGGGAGGAGTTTGCGCAATTTCATATTCATAGCAATTTAAATAGAGGTATTGTTTGAGGGGATTAATGTTGGATTGATTTAAAAGGAAAATAAGGTGTTATGCGAATTTATTCTTCATCGGAATCGTCAATTTCGATCTCGTCCTCGACAATGAGATCTTCACTGCCGTCTCCGACCCCGTTGCCGGAGGAATCCGCATTAGAGGAGCTAATGGATGCGGCGACAAGTGCTCGTTTCTGATCTTCGGCAAGGGAGTCTCGTGCCGCAAGTTCCGCCTGTTTATCCTTCGGCAAGAGCGCAAGAGCCTCTTTCGCCTCCGGAGTCATAGGGTAGTCGGTTACGACTTCCATGATATACGATTCCGCAAGCTTGGGAAGGTTTTGAGCCTTGCGATCCGGTCCGTCAAGCTTGAGAAAGCAACGGGCGACTTCGAGCTTGGAGGCGGGAACGTATTCCGTCTGATTCCCGTAAAACACGGGAACGCGCAGGAATGTGTAAAGGGCTTCTTCGTATTTTCCGAGATTAAACTCCGCACGCCCTTTGAGCATCGTCAACTGAGCGTGCGTTTCCGGAGAATCCGTGGTTTTCATCATTTCCGTCGCGTCGCGCAATACGCGTTGAAATTCGCCCTTACGAAGTTGCTGACGCAAGCGGACAAGTTTAATACGCTCCGGTAATCCTTCGATCTTTTCCCAACCCGGAGCATCCTGAAGTTCACGGATAAACGAATCCATGATTGCGTCATTCTGCTGAAGATCGAGCGCGTCGAGCTTGATAACGGCGGCCTCCAACCAAAGCGAACCCGGGATGGCCTTCAAGTCCTTGAAGAAAGCGAGGAAGCGCTCGGCAATTGCAAGAGCGGCAGCGGGATTGCCCTGAGAAAGCTCATTTCGGGCATCCTTTAACTGCGTTTCATTTTCCCAAATGATTCCGATGACATCCTTTAAGGGAAGCTCGTCCGTAAATCTCATTCCTGTTTGGAGGTCGATATTCTCCTTAACGACCATGACACCGCGAGGTGAATCTTTCAGTGTCGCCGCCGTAAGTCGAGCCTTCGGTTTTTTCGCGCCGGGTGCAAGAAGCTTGTCGGGATAGTTAATTTCCCACGTTTGTCGCACCGGTTTTTCAAAACCGAACTTGATGACGACGCGTTTTTTCTTCTTGGTATTCTTTGCCTTGATTACATCTTCCACGGAAGATGCGGCAGGTGCCGCCTGTGCGAACGCGACGGTTGCGGGAACACAGGTAAGAGCGGCAAGAGCAAGGAACTGCAAAAATTTCTTTTTCATTTTCGTGAATAAATTAGAGGGAATGTTCACATGGTTTGAAGCAACTTTGCGGCTTCTTTGCCTTCCGGCGTATCTTTATAACGGCTGGTCGGCTCCGTCATTTGCAGGAAGAGCAATTTTGCCGCTTCCGTGTCGGACGGATTTACGCCGTCGCTCGGACGCCGGAGGAAATCCTTAAATACGATCCCGGTTCGGAGCATCGCTTTTGCGGCAAATTCCGGATACTTTTTCCATGTGAGGTAGCAAATGCGATAATCACCGACGGCGGACTTATACAAATCTTCCCGCTTTGTGCGATCCTTTTCCTTCTTCGCTTTCAGTTCCTTAATTTGCCCGAGATAGTAGAGCGATGCCGCCGTGGGACGTCCGCGCCATTCCTTGATACTCTTGATATAGTTGAGCTCTGCGGTGGCGTTCTCAAAGCGGTCCGCGATATTAAGAGCGGAGGCATCATCGTCCGACATCAGGATGAGTGCCTGGGCACGCCCGAGACGCAAATCCGGCTCAAGCATGTAGGCGACATTGCCTTCAATCGCCTCGTTGAATATCTCGTAGGCACGCTTGTATTCCTTACGATCGAGAAGGATTCGCCCTTCCCCTTCAAAGGAGAATTCGGCGGATTCGGATCCCTTGTAGAAATCCAAGACGTATTGGAAAAACTCCTCCGCCTTTTTCACGTCCCCGCGATCAAGCAGATAAGAACCGACCTTCGAGAGAATCATCGGACTGAGCTCGTCCGGTTTGTGCTGACTCGCCAAGCTCCGGTAAAGATCGTCGCGTTTGGAAGCGAGCCGATTGCTTTCCACCGGATTCCGGCGAGCATTGAGGAACGCAAGATTGTCGTAAATGACGGATTCCGCATAGAGCCCGCGGGCGCGGGCAACGAGCGACGGCTGTGCATCCCCGGAAAGCATCAGCAGTGCTTTCATATCGGAAACGGCTTTTTCCGCCGTATACTCATCCGGGTCCCGAGGTTTCGGGATTTCGCCTTCCTTCGGTGCAGGATGCTTCTTCACTTTGTCGGCAAAGCGGGACGCAAGGTCGTCAATCAGGGTTTCGACGCCGTCCTGACGGGGATCGTTAATATTTTTCAAGATCGCATCCGCCATGATCTTTCGGGTTTCATCCTGAGCCTTGGCAATATGAGCGAGTTTTTCCGGCTGAGGCATTTTCTGCGCCTCGGCACGAGCTTTGCGCACGGTGTAATCCACCTTTTTAAACAGATAACCTAAAGCCTCCGGCGAAGAAGGATCCCAGTTATAGAGCGTTGTGTAAAGATCGAGCAAACGGGCATATCCGCCTTCGAGTTGCGGAAGCTGCTTGTCGAGTTCGGTCAGGGAAAAATACAACGCATCCGGATTATAACGCGCAGTCTTTGCCGCGAGAATATAAGCATCGACGCTCGCATCCATATACTTCTGCTTCTTGCGAAGGTCGCTCTGCGTAAATTTGGCAATTTTCTTATTGCCGATCCCCTTACGCATATCAGATCCCTTCACAGCCTCCGCAAGAGATTTGTTCGCATCCCCGAGCAGGGTGTAAACTTCCGGCAACTGATAGGCAACGGAATCCGCGATATTAACGGAAACATCGGAGCGCAATTGCGGAACGGCAAGGGAGTTCAGCACCGTCTTATCATCGACGTCAAAGTAGTCCTTAATCCAGTTTGTGCAACGGCTGACTACATCCTGCGTCTGTGCCGGGCGAACGCCGTTTTGAACGACGGCGAGGCGGTAGCGGGCATCCGGAATAAACTGCCCTTCAGGATATTTGTCGACGTAAACCTCAAACGCGGCTTTTGTTTCCGGCAACATCGTGGAATAGAAGAAGAGTAATGCACGACGATAGAGCATTTCTTCAACGACCGGAGAAAAGTCCGAATTCGTCTGATACTTTTCAAGAAATGCATCGATAAGGGCAAGCGTCTTTTGCGACTCGGCGGAAAGCTTCGGCTTGTAGCCCGGCTTCCCCATTCCCTTGATGTATTCCTTTTCCTCGTCGTTCAAAATTCCCCACGGACAACGGGAGAAATTCGCCGCAATTATAAACCAATCAATTTGGCAATTAACATCAAGCGGGAGCTTCGAAACATTAGCCTTAACCCATTCAAGTTGCGCTATCGCATCCTTGTAGTCGCCCTTATCATAAGAGATTTGTCCGAGCAAAAGAGCAACACGTCCGAGCTCGTCCCCCTTTTCCTTGTTGTCCTTAAATGTATCGATAAACTTTTTACACTCCGCCTGAGCTTCATCGTCGCGCCCCATTGCCCGCAAAGTGAGGATGTAGTAATACGTAGAAGTGCTGAGCAATTCAAAATCCTTGTGATTCCGGAGAATATCGCCGAAAGCGACATACGCTTCCCAGAATCGATCGATAGAAATGAGACTCGCTCCGATGCGGAAAGAAATTAATGCATCGAAATCCTTGTTTTCGTCGAACGCGGTCTTGTATTCCTCAATTTGGGCAAGTTCTTCTTCGGCTTTGTCGATTCGAGCCTGCGCCTTTTCATCCGGCGTTTCGCCCCCCTGCTTCTTTGCGTTTTCAACGGCGGCCTTAGACATTTCGAGCGCAGGACCGAAGCACTTTACCAAAGCCTCCTTACGCATGACGCCCTGGTAAATTTGAAGAGCCTGACGGAAAAGTTCTTTTCGGCGGGCGAGCTCCTCGTCCGTTGCCATCTCCGCGTCAATATCCTGAGCCTGACTGAAATAATCGTCCCCGACTTCAAGATTCTGCATATTGGAGCGAATCAGGCTCGCGGGATCAAGTGCGCCGCCCTTTCCGGAAATATATGCATCGACCTTCTCCTTCAAGGCTTTTGCCTCTCCGACGCGCCCTAATTTTCGGTAAATATTGATGAGCTTCTGCCGAGCCTCAATCATCTCCGCAGAATTGATATTGTTGTTCGTCAGGTTGTAAAGATTCTGCGCACTCGTTGCCAACGCGTATTTTTCCCAACTTTCAACGCCCTCCGGAGGCGGCTCCGTTCCCGCCTTGTCCTTAGCCGCACCTTCGCGCTGAAGCAAATCGACACGGGCAAGCATTGCCTTAATCGCCAGCCCCGGATTCGGATTGCGTTCAAGCCATTTCAATATCGCGTCCACGGTAACGCGCGCGTCTTCCCAGCGCTCCTGCTGAATGTAGCAATTCACGAGCGAGAGGCGAACGTCCGTCAACTGAGGGTCTTTCGGGTATTTTTCGATAAAGCTTTTGAGTTCCGCTTCCGCCGCCGTCCAGTTCTTCTGGGCAATAAGACACGCGGCAATCTGGTAATCGATCGCCGAAATCATATCGTTCGATTCGAGCCAATCTTTCCACTTCCCGTTTTTAAGCGCTTTAAACTTCGCAATCGCTTCCGGATATTTCTTTTCGTTAGCGAGCTTGTAAGCGGCTTCCGCTTCAAGTTCGAGCTCCGATTTTTTCGGTTGTGCAGGTGCCGCCTGCGCGAAAGCCGACGGTGCCGTCATCGGTGTGAGAGCAATAAACACAGCTGCAAGCGCTGCCGTTGCCAAGGCATACGAACGGGATTTTTTAAGCATTTTAGAAATCGTTGGGGAAATTAATGAGCCCGCAGGAACGGGGATTCCCGCGAATTTGAAAGAAATTAAACAGACAAAACCTTTCCGCGACAATGCAAAAAGCCGACAAAAATCGAAAAACTGATGAAGCCGCACACCTCGAAGAGCCTCCCGCAAAACACATCCCCGGCAAATTCCACGACACAAAAAAGTCCTCCTTCCGGAGGACTTTTTACGGCGTTCCCGCGAAAATCAAAGATCTCCGAGAATGTCCCAATACGACAGTGAAGCCAAAACCATCAGCGCCGAAAGCGCGATCAATGCCACACGCCCGTAAATGCCGACGGGCAGATACGCCTTTACCGGAAGATGTTCCCTGCCGGAAAACGCCGCACGGAACCAGCCGAAGTAGTAATAGATGCTGACGACAACACATGCCAGCATTACGGCAATCGACCCGTAAAATCCGGCTTGAAAAAGCACAAACAAAATACCGAGTTTGGCAATAAATCCGACCGTCGGAGGAATTCCCGCCAACGACCCCAAAGAAAACGCCAACGTTCCCGCAAACAGTGAATTATTTTTAGAGAGACCTTCATAATCGTCAAAATTCTGTAATGCGTCATCCGACTGCGGCATACGCGCCATAACAGCGAAAATCGGATAAATTGTCAGAATGTAAACGACGATGTAGGCGACCACCAAAGAAAGGCAAAGCCCCGACATCACGGCATCGCCCGACGAAATAACTTCCCACGCGGCAAGGACGCCGACCATCAGGTAGGCGGCATGCGAAACGCCGGATAATCCGAGCAGTCGTTTCACATTGCGCTGCCCGAGCGCCGTCAGATTCGCATAAACCATAGAAACCAAGGCGCATGCGAGCAATACCGGAAGGAGTTTTTCCCAGATCGGGGCAAAAACAGCCAACATCGGCAAAACAAGAAAGAATCCCGTCGCTTTGGACACAGTCGCAAGAAAGAACGTCACATGAGACGGAGCTCCCTGATAAACATCGGGAATCCAAAATTGCATCGGAAACACACCGAGCTTAAACATTACGCCCGCCAACACGAGCCCCGCGCCGGCAAGCCCGAGCAGGCTGTCAGGATTTTGCATCAAAAACACGCAAACGGTTCCGTAGCTGAGCGGATCACCCGTCAGGACGGGAACGCCCGACATCGCCGCCCCGCCGTAGAGCAACACGATCCCGAAGAGCATCAGACCGCCGGAAACGCCTCCGGCAATCAGATATTTTACGCCGGCTTCCAATGAATAAGCACTGTTGCGATTTGAGCCCACGAGTGCATAAAGACAAACCGTAAACGTTTCGAGCAAAACGAAGAATGCCACGAAATTCGTCGCCTTCAACAGCAACGATGCCGCCGCCGTCGCGATTAAAATAAGATGCGTCGAGGCAGAACCGGAGACACCCTCATTGCCCGCGCGGGAACGCATCGTCGCCAAAAGATTAATCGACAAAAATGCACACGCGATAAACAGGGTTGTCCAAATCGTAAATTTCCCGAAAGAGAAAAAGAGAGCGGGAGCCATAATTTCACCCGCCGCCGGCGACGGGAACACTCCGCCGAGCATACATATAAACATTGCTATCAGCGCCGCGCTGATAAAACTGCGTGCCGCACGCTTTGCCGCGCACCCTTTACACGCGACATCAAACGTCAACGCAAGCAACGCGAGAACGCCGAGAATAATTTCCGGCAGGCAAGCATAAAGCGTATTCAGATTCGGCTGCCATGCCTTATAAAACTCAATTACAGAATCCATTGTCGGAAAGCCCTGAAAGTATTGTCAGAAAAAAAAATGCGTTATTCGACCGTAATTTTATCACCGTCTTCGAGCGGAATATCGGCAACATCGCCGTTGCGAAGCTCCTCAATATCAACGGGAATACGTGCGCGCAAACGAAGCACGACGACAAAGGTTGCGTCCTCGTCCGCCTCGGCCTGTTCCAAAACCTTGAGAAGCGTCGCGTCATCCCCGCTCAAAACAAAGTCCCCGGATTTCCCGACGGCTCCGCTAACGTAAACCGTTATATTTTTCGCAAGCTCAAGGGAGTCCGCGTTCCCGCCGCACGAGCCGCAGGCTTCTTCACACGCCGACTCAAGCGGAATAGAACCTTCAAGGATTATCGCGTCCGCGTCCGCATTTGAAGATGCACCGCTACTCGAATAAATTTCCGCCGCTGCCGAAGAAAAGTCCGTCTTCAGCGTCGAATCAATGTTCTTCGTAATCAGCGACGGCACGAAACCGACCGCCGTGAGCGCAAAGAAAAGGACGATGGCGGGAACACGCTCAACGAGCGTGATGTCTCGAACTTTTTCAAAAGCCTCATCCGAAAGTGCGGCCCCCGTATTTCTGCCGTAAAAAATCTTCGCGACGGCACGAAGTCCGTAAATTGCGGAAATAACGATAGAAAGCACAATCGCTCCGAGAAGCCATGTCGGCTGAATCGCAGCAAGGGAAGTGAAAATCGTAAGTTCTCCCCAAAAGTTCGCAAAACCCGGCAAGCCGATGCTTGCCATCGTCGCGGCAACAAAGAACGCGGCAAGGACGGGCGCTTTTGCCGTCAGTCCGCCCATTTTTGTCATATCATACGTTCCCGTGCGGTCGTAAACCGCCTGTCCGAGATGAAACAGAAGTGCAACCGAAAGCCCGTGGGCGAACATCAGGACGACCGCGCCCCCGAGCCCTGCCGTATCTCCTCCGGAAATCGAAAATGCCGCAATCCCGAGGAAAATCGGCCCCATGTGCATCACGGAACTGTATGAAACCATCTGTTTCAGATCCTTCTGCGTCATCGTGATTAAGCCGATGAGGACAATATTTCCCAATGCGAGCCAAATAATCCAGTTCTGCCATTCAACCAGGCCGAGGGGAAGCGCAAGCGCCCCGAGTTGAATCAAGCCGTAAAGCCCGAATTTTTTCAAAACTCCGGCATGAAGCATGGAAATCGGGGTCGGAGCCGCCGAATAGGTATCCGGCGCCCAAGAATGGAACGGGAACAAAGACACCAAAATGCCGAACCCGAAAAGAAGCAACGCGAAAATCACGGAAACGTTTCCGTCAAAAACCACACCGTTCGCGACTGCTTGCGCAAGACCGAGGAAACTGAATCCGTATTCCCCGGCTCCGGCTCCGGAAAAATAGAGGGCAAACAGACCCGCGAGCGAAACCATCGCACCGAGTGTCAGATATATTGCCATCGTAATCGCCGTTGTCTTTCGGGCGTATCCGCCCCAAAGCAGAATCGCGATAAATGTGGGAATTAATGCGAACTCGTGGAAAATATAGAACGAAAAAACATCAATCGCAGAAAACACTCCGAGCACACCTCCGAGCATTACGAGCGTTACCGCATAGTAGAGTCCGCATTGCTCGACCCCCTTCGTAGAAACCGCCCGGAGACCTGCGGCGAGACCGACAACCGCCGCCATTAAAAACAGCGGGAGCGAAATTCCGTTCAAACCGAATTGCAACCAAACGCCGAGCGAAGGAAGCCCGATTGATTCACACGAAGAATAAAAAGCATAGCCGTCGATTTTTTCCGCGCACGGAAACACGCAAAAAAGAGCGAGTGCCGCCGCCACGGGAACGGCAAACCCGATTCCCGCAACCGTCTTCTTCACGAGGCACGGAAGCCATTTCGAAAAAACCATCACCAACGCGGCAACGAGCGGCGCGGCAACGGCAACCTGCAAGAGAGTGGAACCACAGTTCATCTTGAAAACCTTCCTTTAAAATTTTACGAAAGCACACCGGAAACCAATGCCGCGGCAACCGCCACCGCTCCGAATGCGATCCAAAATACCGTCACGCCACCGCTCCCGTTTTGAATAAACCGACGCGAAACGGAGCCGAGAATCGCGGGAACGCCCGCTATCACACCGCGCATTGCCAACATATTTATCAGCGCGATATCAAGCAACGCCGTCAGCATCGCGAAACGTTGCTGAACCTTTTCGATATACCACGCGTAGAACGTGTCCATGTAGCGGTATTCCAATGCCTTGTAAAGAGCAGGAGAACGAGACCGCAATTTGTCCTCTCCCGTAGAAGTCCTGTAGAAAACGATCGCAAGACCGAGCCCGACAACCAAAATCACGACTCCGAGAATAAACATCGGAGCGACCAGCCCTGCAGATACGAGCTTTTCATGCAAGTCATGATAGCCGTGCGAAAAAGCTTCCGTTGCAACCGTCGGAAAAAGCGCGTTCATTTTGCCTCCGAGCCAGGAGAAACCGTTCGTTCCCGCAAGGAACCACCCTGCACCGAGCGAGAAGATTACGCCCAAAACGATGAGCGGAAGCGTCATCCAAACCGAAGATTCCTTCGCGTGTTCCGCTCCGTGCCCGTGAGCCTTTCCGAGAAATACCATCGCGAACATGCGCCCCGTGTAGAGCGTTGTGCCGATTGCGGCAATCACGAGAGCGACAAAAGCAGGAATGTTCCCGGCAAGATACGCGCCGGACAAAATCATATCCTTGGAATACCATCCCGCCATCCACGGGAACGCACAAATCGAAAGTCCGGCGACAATAAATGCCGCAGCCGTAATCGGCATTTTTTTCAGTAAGCCTCCCATTTTCGTCATATCCTGCTCATGGTGGCAGGCATGAATAACGGAACCGGAGCAAAGGAAGAGCGTCGCTTTAAAGAAGGCATGCATCGCCATGTGAAGCAATGCGATTTCCGGCAATCCGAGCCCGATAGCCGCCCCCATAAAACCGAGGTGCGAAAGCGTCGAATACGCAAGGGATTTTTTAATATCCGTCTGCCCGAGAGCGCAAAGCCCGCCGAGCGCAGCCATGCCGGCGCAAAGCCAAAGCATCGTCGTCAGCACTTCCGGCGTAAGCAGGAAAAAGATACGCACCATGAAAAAGACACCCGCCGCGACCATCGTCGCCGCGTGAATGAGCGCAGAAACCGGTGTCGGTCCCGCCATCGCATCCGTCAGCCAAACATGCAACGGGAACTGTGCGGATTTTCCGAGGAAACCGCACATCAACAAAAGCCCGATTGACGTAAACGTCATTTCTTCATTACGGATAAGCACTTCCAAACTCGCAAAATCAGTCGTGCCGTATTGAGCATAGCAGAGGATGATCCCGACGAGAAATCCGAGGTCGCCGACGCGATTGGCGATGAACGCCTTTTTCGATGCCATCGCCGCATAGTCCGTATTCCAGTAATGCGCAATCAGCATATAGGAACTGAATCCGACGAGTTCCCAGAAAATAAACGTCATGAAAAGGTTGTTCGCGAGAATAATCCCGAGAATCGAAAACATAAAAACGCTCAATCCCGCGAAGAAACGTCCGCGCGCCTTGTCATCATCCATATAACCGACGGAAAAGACGTGAATCCAGAACGCGACGAACGTCACGACAAAAAGCATCGCCGCGCCGTTCTTATCAACGGAAAGCCCGATGGTCTCAAGCTCGGTAAAACCGCCGAGCGCAAACCCGGGAAGCGTTGCGCTCGCCGAAGGATTCGTAGGATCAAGCCCGAGCAAGAGGGATAAAGACGCAAAAAGAATTACGCCCGCCGCCGTCACCGAAATCGCAGGAGCAATCACGCGGGAACGACGGAAGAAAAACGCGGAAACGACAGCCGCAATGAGCGGCGTCAGCAAAATCACGCGAAGCAAAGTTTCGTTATCCATGTCAAAAGGTATTTCAGTTTTTCAGAGCCTGCAAATCGTCCAAATCCACCGTTTTGCGCTTTCGGAAAAGCGAAACGATTAACGCTAATCCGACGGCGACTTCCGCCGCAGCAATGGTAATAATGAAGAAGCAGAAGACAGCTCCGTCCATCAGGTTGCAATATTTGGAAAACGCAACCAACGCGAGCATCGACGCCGTCAGCATCATTTCCAAAGACATATAAACGACGAGAATATTGCGGCGCACCACAGCCCCCGTCAGTCCGACACCGAAAAGCAATCCGGCAAGAATGAGAAAATGAGATAAAGTCATGGTTCTTCTTTCCCGAAAAAAAATTATTTATTTTCGCAAGAGCACGCATCGCACGCCGCGTTCCCGCGACGCCGGGAGTGCAACATAAACACGGCAACCATCGCGGCGAGCAACAAAAGCGCCGAGGCTTCCACCAATACGACATATTTCGTAAACAACGGCCAGCCGAACGCCGTCGCGTCATTCGAATAAGCGAGCGCATCCGGCATATTTTCCGTCGGAGCCGAAATCGCGGGAACAGCACCGGAGAACCCGAACAACCAAACCGTTCCCGCTGCGCAGAGCGCAAAAAAAACAACGCCGCCGAGGGCAGAACCGACGTAACCCCGCTGCAGTGCGGGAACGTCCGGATCCATCAGCATGATGACAAAAAGAAACAGGACAATAACCGCCCCCGCATAAACCATTATCAGCAATGTCGCCAAAAACGGCGCATCCAACAGAAACAAGTTCGCCGCAACGCCTACAATCGTGACAATCATCGCAACCACGCTGTTTACAGGCTTGCAGTTCACCACCACCAGCAAGGCACTTACCAAAGTCAGTGTAGCAAAAAGGTAGAACAAAGTATCAACCATAAGTGCCTAAACTGTAAACCTTTCTCCCTCAGAGAGAAAGAAAAAAACCGAAACGACAAGGCAAAGAGGCATCCTCGGACAATCGACACCCGATGCCCTGTTCCGCAACAATCTGCCGTGCGCCTTCAGAAACTGTATTTGTCCCGCAAGATGCCGGAAATCTGACGCGGGAAGCCTCAAAAAAAAAAGAACGCCCCTTTCCGGAACGTTCTTTTCTTTAAGAAAGCCTAAATCCTTCCGCGTTCATTACGCTCCGCGCAAACTTTCGAGAAGCGTCGCCTGATCGAGCACCGGCATATAGTCTTTGTAATCGATACCTTTTTTCAGAATAAACTGCGTGAGGAGTTTTTTAGCCGTAGCGACGAGGTCTTCAGGCTTCCACGGCTTTTCAAAATAATTGTCGATACGGGCCTCATTGATTGCACGAATCGTGTCTGCGTGATTTGCCTGCCCGGTCAAAAGAATTTTCTTCGTATCGGCAAAGCGATCGTCACGGAAAATCGCGCCGAGAAGCTCCACACCGGTTTCCCCGGGCATGACATGGTCGGAAATCACGAGACCGATGTAATCTCCGTTACGGCTGGTCTCATCGAGAATTTTTTTAGCCTCTTCTGCGCTTCCGGCTTCTTCGACACGGAAAAAGCCTTGGAGCGGACGCAGGTCGCGCACGACGGAGTCGAGCACTTCGGCTTGGTCGTCAACACAGAGGATTGTAATTTTTTCCATAGAATAATTTATATTATTGGGGTTTATCGATGGGTAAGGTGATTGTAAATGTGGTGGATCCGGGAACGCTGTCGAGCAGAATCACTCCGCCGTAATCATCTACGATTCTGCGAACGATTGCCAGCCCTAAGCCGAGTCCGAAGGAAAGACCGCTCTTTTTGGTGGAAAAGTCCGGTTGGAAGATTTTCTCTTTCAGCGACGCGGGAACGCCGGGACCGTTGTCGTTGATGGCGACGGAAACATTGTCACGGGAATGCGAGAGTGTGATTCTCACCGTCGGATCAGGCGTTCCCGCAAGGTTCATCGCATCGCAGGCGTTTTTGATGATATTGACCCAAACCTGAACAAGTTCCGTCATGTCACCGAAAATCCGAGGGAACGCTTCGGCATCTCCGAGCTCGGCTACCAAATTCTTTCCACGAAGTTGCGGCTTGAGCAGAGCGACCGCCTCGGAAACGGATTCATGGATGTTTATTCCCGCTTCGCGGCGAATATTCCCGCCGCCGAGGATTTTCACGGAGCGCACGATGCCCGCCGCATGCTTTGCCGCAAGTTGCATATCCCGAATGTCGCGACCGATTTCCCAAAAACGTGCAAGATTTTCGATGTCGGAAAGGATTTTTTTTTCGAGTTTTTTTGCGGAATCCGCATCCGGAGCGATACGTGCGAGCACCTTCGCCGCAGGCTGAGAAATCTTAAAAAGCCTCTCGTATTCTCGGGCGCGGGAACGCAAATCCTCACTCGAATAAATCGCCTGATTATCCCGACCGAGACAAAACAGCTCGGATTCGCGCTTACCGAACGCACGAAGAAACTCCTCAATAAACACGGAAACAAAATCCGTCTTTCGCGCGAGAACGCCTACGGCGTTGTTCAATTCGTGCGCAAGCCCTGCGGCGAGTTGCCCGAGCGTAGCGGACATTTCCGAACGGTGCATGCGGTGAATCGCCGCCTCTTTTTCGGCAGCATGTTCAAACACCCGGGAATTTCGCAATGCGAGCTCGTGAACCATCGTCGGTACAAACTGCTCGATCAGCGACCCGTATTTTTCCGGCTCCACCGCTTCGACGGTTTCATCGATATAAGCGACCTCAATATCGGTCTCCGCCACGATTTCGCAGGAACTCATAAAAAGGCGCGAAAAGAAGCTTTGAACGCCTATATAGGAACCGGGACCGGCTCTGAAAACCTGATAAAGCGCTCCCGGAATTCTCAGCCCGGACTCATCCCGCCGATGACGGTAAGCTACAACGTTCCCGCTGAGCAATAAGTAAAGCCGCTTGGAGGGCTCTCCCTCACAGACAAGCGTTTCCCCCTTTTTAAGCGCAAAAATACGTTCCGGATACGCGAAATAATCCGCGTTAATCCGGGAAATCTTTTTGTGAAATTCCGCGCTCTGAATCATGAGGAGCAATTAAGGGAGAGAAAAGTGAAGTTTTTCGGGGAAGAAAAAAGAAGCCGAGAAAAGCCGCCCCGGAGGAGGCGGGAACACATCCGCCTCCTCCGGGAGCGAGTTATTTCGCGACGGGAACGGCAGCCGTCGCCACGGGGGCAACAGCCGTCGTTTCCTGCGCGGAAGCGGCATCGTTCGTTTTCGCCGGAGCGAACACGCCGAGATGTGCAAGCAGAATCATCATAGCATAGGCGAGCACCATACCGATAACCCCGATGGCAACACCGGTTTTCGCCATTCCTTTCGTATCCACAAGCCCCGTCGCATGAGCGAGCGCATTCGGCGGAGTGGAAATCGGAAGCGACATGCCGAGCGAAGATGCAAACGCAACGGAAACGAGCAAGGCGGTAACTCCGCCGAGTCCGTCAAGCGCCCCGCCGAGGCTTCCGGCAACCGCCGCAATAATCGGAACGAGTAATGCGGCCGTCGCCGTGTGCGACATAAAGTTTGCCATGAAAAGGCAAATGATACCGGCACCGACCATCAACCCGAGAGCCGGCCACGAAGCAAACGGAATCGCTCCGATCAGATGTTCCGCCAAACCCGTTTTCTGTAACCCGACACCGAGCGCAAAGCCGCCGGCAACAAGCCAGAGCACGTCCCAGCTCATGTCGTTCAAATCCTTTTTCGTGATAACCTGCGAAAGCGCGAAAACCGCCATCGGAATCATTGCGACGATATTGGAATCAATGCCGACAATGTCTTTACCGAGCACCCAAAGCAACACCGTTACAGCAAACGTAACATAGACGATGATTGCCTTCGGCGTTTTCAAAAATTCGCCGCCGACGTTGAGTTCCATTTTCGGCTTGGAAATCGGGAACAGCCACAGGAGCAAAAGCCACGAAAGCAAAATCAAAACAATAACATACGGAACGCCGAAAAGCATCCATGTGCCGAACGACACCGACGCATCCAAGTCCGCAAGCGCCTTCAACGCAATCGCGTTCGGCGGAGTTCCGATAGGCGTTCCCATCCCGCCGACATTGGCGGCGATCGGAATTGCAAGAGCAAACGCCGCTCGCCCTTTGTCGCTTTCGTCAAACATCGAAAGCACGGGAGCAAGAATCGCAAGCATCATCGCCGCCGTCGCCGTATTCGACATAAACATCGAGAAAACGGCAGTAATCGTCATCAAGCCGAGAAGAACAAACTTCGGATTCGTCCCGAACGGCTTCAGAAGGAAGCGCGCAAGGTTCATATCGAGCTTGTATTTCGTCGCGGCGGAAGCAAGGAAGAAACCGCCGAGGAAGAGCATGATAATCGGATCTGCGAACGTCGCCATAAGCCCCTTGGAACTGACGAGATTGGAGAACTTTTCTCCGGTTGCCGGATCCGCCTGGAAAGAAAACAGCGTGTCCCCGCCGAAACTGAGCATCAGCCCCTTATCGGAAACCGTCAGAAGCATCAGCACGATGACAAACATCGATGTCGTCCAAATCGGGAACGGTTCGAGAATCCAGAACAATGCCGCGAGCACAAAAATCGCAATCACGCGGATTTCGACGGCATTCAATGCCAAGCCGAAAGATTCATACGGCAAGAAAAGACACCCGACGGCAAGTGCAAGCGCAATCAGAGCCTTTAGAGCTTTTATTTTTGTCATGATTTTGGATGATTAAAAAAAGTAAAAAGTGTGAATTTTACTTCAAAAAAAACGTTCCCCTGCGGAGTCTATCCGATGGGGGAACGGTTTCTTTAAAGAACGATTAACGATTTTCCGGAAGAACGGATCCCATACCGGGCATTCCCGTTTCCCAATCCTTGGGACCGCCGGTTCCGGATAAGCCGGAATCCGTCGGCCGCGCCGTCTCCACGCAGGAGGCAAGCGCGACTACGGCAAATGCCGTCAACAGAAAAATCTTCGTAAGTCCTCGCATTATTGAGACTTCTTCACAAGCGTCGGAATGACCTTCACATAGGTTCCTTCCGCAAGTTTCTGGACATTAGTCCCCGGGAGCAAGCCAAGCGTCGAGCGGCTCGGGCGCGGATCCGTTACGCGCGCTTCCCCGACGCGTTCGCCGTTGACTTCGAGAACCACGTTCGTTCCCGCCGTGATTGCCGGATTTTCATCGCCGACACCGATAACGATCTGACCGCGAACGTGGTCAAGAGCGACAACCGTGGTCAAAACATAAGGAGCTTCAAATTCGACAACGACACCGCCCTTGGCTTCCGCATAGAGATCCACCGGAAATTCCGTCGGAACGGATTCACCGCGCTGGAGCACCCACGTGCGAAAACGGGCATAACGCTGACCGGCGGCGACTTTCGTCTTCTGCAATTCTTCGATTTCCGCGAGCTTCTGGTCGTACTCTTCCTTGGAATACATATTGCTCTTTTCTTCCGTCAGCTGTGCAACGCGTTCCTTTTCGGAGCGGAGCTGGCTTTCGAGATCGCCGACTTTCCCGTTGAGGTCGCTGACTTCGGACGAAAGCGCATCCTTGTCGCGCGTCAGCTGGTTGGCTTCTTCCGTCTTGGCATCAAGATCGGATTTGAGACCGTCGATTTCATCGTTTTTCTGATCAATCGTTGCCTTCAAAGACGCAATTTGATTCTCGTTGCGTTCTTTCGTTTCGCGCAAATCGAAAACTTCCTGAGCTACGGCATCGGTTTTTTCGACACGATCCTTCAGCGTAGCAGTCTTAACACCGCGCACATTATCCAGCGGTTTGGTTTTGACAAAGGCGTTTTCCATTTCGCCCTGAATCATAAAGAAAAGAGCAATAGCGGCTCCGGCAGCGAGGATAGCGACAATGCGCAATACGAGAGAAACTTTCTTGTTCATCGTAAACGGGGTTAATTATTGTAATTGAAAGTGGAGTTGCAAAACGGGGTTTCAACCTGACGCCGAACGTGCTTTGACGGACTCAACGCCAAATGTTGGCAAATTTTAAATACGAGTTCCGTGCGGTTTTCAAGCTCTAATTTCTGCGCGATGGCATCCGCCGTGAATTTTTCCGGCGCGTTTACTTTCAGGAATTCCGCAATTTGCACCTGAAGTTTTAAAATCCCGGCAGCGGCTTTCTTTCCGGCTTCGACACCGGGTTGGTGATAAGCATTAATTCCGACAAAAGTAGCATAAAACCCGACGGCACGTTCAAAAAGCGCAATCAGAGCACCGACGCTCCGGGGCGTAACATCATCAACCGTCAGCGTAATCGATGCGCGCCCTTTTTCCGTAAGTGCCTCGCGCGTTCCGAGCAAAAAGCCTTCAAGATAATCCCCGGCGGAAACGCCCGGCTCGACTTCTACGCTCTCACCTCCGCGATCCCGCAAGACTTCGATAAAGGTCGCAAAAAAGTTCGGAACACCTTCTCGCAACTGCTGAATGTAGGCATGCTGGTCCGTTGAACCTTTATTTCCGTAGACGGAAATACCCTGGTTGACAACGTTTCCGGCAAGGTCTTTTTCCTTACCCAAAGACTCCATGATCAGCTGTTGCAAATAGCGTGCGAAGAGCAAAAGACGGTCTTTATACGGCAGAATCACCATGTCTTTGCTGCCCTTACCGTCCGTCAGGAAATACCACGCAAGCGCGAGCAATGCCGCCGGATTCTCGAAGGCTTCGCGGGAACGCGTTTGCGCGTCCATTTCCGCCGCCCCTGCGAGCATTTCGCGAATATCCAACCCCTGGAGGGCCGCAGGCAAAAGCCCGACCGCCGCCATTTCACTGGTGCGTCCGCCGACCCAGTCCCACATGGGAAACCGTTCGATAAAGCCCTGTGCAACTGCCGTTTTATCGAGCCGGGAACCGACTCCGGTAACGGCAACGGCATGCTTTGCAAAATCCAAGCCTGCCGCCTTGTATTGCGCTTCGGTTTCGATCATCGCATTGCGCGGCTCCGGCGTGCTTCCGGATTTGGAGGTAACAATACAAAGCGTTTCTCCGAGTTTGCCTTCAAGTTCGGCAAACACAGCATCAAAGCCGTCCGCATCCGTGTTATCGAGGAAGAAAATCTTCATCTTGTCTCGCCCCGGCATTCCGAGAGCCGAAGCGACAAACTGAGGACCGAGTGCGCTCCCGCCGATGCCGATACAGAGCAGGTTTTTGAACGTTCCCGCGCTACCGACAATTTCACCGCCGTGAATTTTCCCGGCGAAGGCTTCGATTTTTTCGATCGTTCCTGCAATTTCCGCGGCAAGCTCCGCTGTCGGAGCGAGTTGCGGGGCTCGGAGCCAGTAATGTCCGACCATGCGATTTTCATCGGGATTCGCGATTGAACCCTTTTCAAGCTCCGCCATCGCGTCAAACGCCCTGTCGAGCATCGGCTTGGCATCGGCAATGTAATTTGTCGGAAATCCGACGCGGCTCAAATCGACGGCGAAATTCAATCCGTCAAAAGCGATAAAATTCCGCTTAAAATTTTCCCAGCTCATGGAATCTCAAAATAAAAGAATTGCGGGAACGCGAAACTATTTTGCGGGAACGCCTTCAGAAACAGGTTGCGACGGAACCTCTACGGGAACAATCGCCGCTTCCGGTGCGACCTCGCCCGCCGCCGGCACCGCAGACGGAGCCAGCTGTTCTTCAAGCTTCAACCCCTGCCCTTCGCCCTTGTCGCGTGCGCCGAGAAACGCAAAGTAAAGCACCGCGCACAAAATAAAAAACGCGGAAATGAAAATCACGGTCGCCTTGGAGAGAATCCCCGCCGCCTCACCGCCGAAAACGCTTTCGGACGCCGCGCCGCCGAGTGCGGATCCCATACCAGCGTTCGCACTCGGTTTCTGCATCAAAACAAAAAGAACGACCAACACGCTCACAAAAGCGAGGACCGTCAAAGCTCCGTAAATAAGAATACTGCCCATAAAAATTTAAAGCGGACATTAAATGCGCTCCATACGCTCCACGCAAATAGAAATTTAGCGGACCCCGTTCGCGCGGGACATCACGACACATCGTCGTCTTCTTCAAGCCTCTCAGTCTCCGGCTCTTCGTCATCAAAAGATAAATTCTCGTAACTTTCATCAAGTTCCGACGAAAGTTCCCCCGCCACGGAAAGCGATGCCAAATCCGTCCTCAGGCGGTTCTGCCCTCGACGGGTCTTCCTCAAATAATACTCCGTTTCCCTCGCCGTTTCCGTATTCTTTGCCGTATCCTTCGGAATCGAAACATCTCCGTCCGTATAATCCGCAAGCGCCCGAAAAATGGTTTGCGGAAGCATTTCCGTCGTAAAAAAGTAAACGCGCTGACCGTTGTTCCGTGCGAGTTTTAACCACCGGTCAAACAATGCGGCTTCGTCCGAAAGCTGACCGTCGCGATAATCCTGAAAATCGGCAAAAACGATAACGGAGTCGTAACCGCCCTCCGCAAAAACCATCTCGAGCCATTGCCCGAGTGCAAGCCATGAATAGTAGTTGTTTCCCGACCATGCGGAAAGCAACTCCCGCCCGTAAGAACTCAGATTTTCCGCCCATGCGTTCCCGCCGTCGAATCCGAAAGTCCCGTTTTTACGTGCCTTTTTGTTTTTTCGAGTCAAATCCTTCATTGCCTTGCGCGCCGCTGAAGGTTTTTTTTCGCGCTCGTAAGCCGCAAGCAACGATTTCTTTTTGCGCTCCCATGTCGCCTGATTCGCCTTCGTGCGCGTTATGCCGGCAATGTTTCCCATTCCGCAACCCATAAACTCAAACACATCCGCCGTGGGAAACTTCTTCAAAATCTCTTCGCGCACAACCGGCAATACTTCCGTCATGGACCCTGACGAATCCATATAAACCGCAAGTCGCCCCGCCGTAACGTTTGTTCCGAGAATTTTTTGCGTCGTTTGAAATTTACTGACGAAATTCCGGGAATTCCCGATACCGATTCCCGTTCCCGTGCCGATTCCGCCGCCGAGCCCGCCGCCGCTTCCGCTCGACAAATCGCCGCCGAAATTTTGCGCACCGCCGAGCGCAAGGGCGCTTCCCGAAAATGCCTTCATCGAAGACATCTCCGGCATTTCCGGTAATGCAAATTTTGCGTTCGCAACCTTAGAAACAATTTTCCGACTTTGCGTTCCCGCGCTGATTTTCACGCTTCTTCTGCGAGAGGATTGCACATCGGCGTAGGACGGTCGCTCTCCGCCGCGACCGCCGCCGCTTCCCGTCGCAAAAAAATCCGGCGGAGATTCCGGCGGCTCAACATATGCCGAAACCACATAAAAAATCGCGAAAAAAATGAGGAGCGCGTGAAAGACCAAAGAAAACGTCAGACTCCCGCCGCCGATTCGCCGCCAAAACTTCACCGCCTCAGAATCTTCGGGCGGAACGTCAAAACGGCGAACAACGGTAACCTTTCGCGCCTTCGCCGCATCTTCCGATTCATCTGCGCCCCGCTCGACGATTTCCGCGTTCCCGTCCGCACTCCGCTTCGAAGCCTCAACACGCACGAAAGAAGCGGACCGGAGACCCACGGAGCCCGGAGACGCGACATTTCGATAAAGCATTTCCGTCGCCATGCGACGCGCCAGGGAAAAGACTTCCTCCTCCTGTTGCCTCCGAACAGCCTCGCGTTCCCGCCGAGCAAGAAATTTTCGCATCAGCCCCGCATGCCGACGCGCCAACGCGCGCAAATCCTCATCAGTGAGAATTTCCGAATTTTTCGGGGCTTGTCGGGATTCTGACATTTACATTTATCGGCAAACGAAAACGCCGCAATAATAGAGCATCGGCGACCGGTTGAAAGAAAATTCAGATTTCGAAAGCGAACCTGTTTCCTAAATTTCAATTTGCACAAACGCAACGCTCCCGCAGAATGTTTCACATCATGACCAAGAAAGAACGCGCCGAATTCGTGATGCAAACGCTGGAAAAACTCTATCCGGCAACGCCGATTCCGCTCAGGCACAAAGATCCGTTCACCTTGCTCATAGCGGTCCTGCTTTCGGCGCAATGCACGGACAAACGCGTCAACGAAATTACGCCGACACTTTTTGCGCTCGCCGACACTCCGGAAAAAATGGCGGCTTTGCCGCGCGAACGCATCGGGGCAATTATTCGCCCCTGCGGTCTCTCCCCGAGAAAATCCGCAGCCATCGTAAGTCTCTCCAAGACACTCGTCGAAAAGCACGGAGGGCACGTTCCCGCAAGCTTCGAAGAACTCGAAGCTCTCGACGGCGTCGGGCACAAGACGGCGTCCGTCGTCATGTCGCAGGCATTCGGCGTTCCCGCGTTTCCCGTTGACACGCATATTCATCGACTAGCGACACGTTGGAAACTTGCCTCCGGGAAAAATGTCGTCGATACCGAAAACGCCTTAAAGAAGCTGTTCCCGCGGGAAAGGTGGAATAAACTCCACCTGCAAATTATTTTCTACGGTCGCGAGCATTGCACGGCACGCGGTTGCGACGGACACAAATGCCCGATTTGCAGGACGCTGAACGGAATGAAGCGGTGAAGCGAAGGCAATAACCCGAAAAAGAAATGCTTCTTTTTACGACAATTCTCGTTCTCTTTACGCTCGGCTACATCGTGCTTTCGCTAAAAAGCCGGCGGCGAAGGAAACGTTTTTTTGAAAAACCTTTTCCTGCGAGTTGGGAACGTATTCTCCGCCGCAACGTTCCCGCCTACACAAAGTTGCCGCAAGAACTGCATGAAAAATTCCGTCGCCGGGTCAAAGAGTTTTTATCCGAAAAAAACTTTGAAGCATGCGGAGGATTAAAGCGAGTCTCCGACGAAATGGCGGTAACCGTCGCAGGGTTCGCCTCTCTGCTTTGCGTAAACCGTCCCGGGCCCGCATGGACGACGCTTCACTCCGTCCTCATCTACCCGAGCGCCTTCTCTTCTCCCGAAGAAGAAAATGAAACCGACGGCGGATTCGTCTCGCGGGAACGCGGCACGCGAGACGGTGAATCGTGGACACACGGAAGCGTCGTTTTCTCGTGGCAACGCATCACGCGAGACATTGCCCTGCACGGGAACGGACAAAACGTCGTCATCCATGAATTCTCACACCAACTGGACTCCGACGACGGAATCGCCGGCGGGCATCCTCCGTTTTTCGACCCGGCGGACGCCCGTAGCTGGTCGGATGTTTCCGCGAGGGAACTCACCCGGCTTCGCTCCGGCGACGCGGGAACGGTTATCGACGAATACGGGGCGGAGAATCCCGCCGAATTTTTCGCAACCGCCGTCGAAGCTTTTTTTGAAAAACCTTCAGAAACCGAACACGCGCATCCCGATGTTTACGCTTTGCTCTCCCGATTCTTTTCGCTCGATCCCGCGAGATGGGAAAGTTGAGCGTTGAAAGCCCGACGCCTCACTTTTAGCATCACGAAAAATTTATTCGCTCAACACTCCTCAAAAAAAAACGCCCCATGAACAAGCTCGTTTCCGTATTCTTTCAGACGGCAATCGCCCTGCACCTCTTCGCCGCGGGAACGCCCGCCTTCGCAGAAGGAGACGGAGTCGAACCACGAGCGAATTCCGAAAAAACGTCACCCGCGCAACAAACGCCCGTCAGCACCCGGCAAACGGAAAAGCCTGCGTCAAAGGTTACCGGAGACGAATTGGTTTGGCTCGCATGGACGGATTTAAGCGGACTTCGGGGCGTCCTTCTGCACGGAGCAGACCCGAACGCGCGAACGCGTGTCGGCGATTATCCGATTGTCAGACTCGCTTTCGGCGGGAACGTCGAAGCCGTTGAGATCCTGCTCGACTTTAATGCGCGAACCAATGTCGTAAATCTTCCCGGAACGACAAATACGACAACCGCCCTAAAATCGCTGACATCTTTCGTTGCGGAACGGGAAAAGCAGGACCTGAAAAACTTCAGCGTGGCGACCGCAATCATCGAAGCCTCCCCGCAGGTAACGGAGAACCGGAAAATAAAGATGATGCAACTGATTCTGGACTATGGTTTCCCCGTGGACTTCCGCGACGGATGGGGGCGAAGCGCTCTCATGTCCTGCGTCGGAAAAGGCGAAACGGCGTTGGCGAAACTACTCGTCGCCTACGGCGCAAACAGCGAAGCAAATGATCTTTTCAACGGGAAAACGCCGCGGGACTACGCGACCACCGAAGAAATGTTTCGCATTCTGCGCGGCAGAAAAATATACGCGCCGAGCAAACGCCCTACTTACGGCAAAATTGACGTCAAACTGATTCGCCCGCCCAAGTATCCGAAACGCCCGCAGGTGTCCGCTCCGAAGAAAGTCTTACAGGCGACCAAAGAGTCAGCACTTCACATTGCCGCGGAAGACGGAGATGTCGAGAACATCCGCGAGCTGCTCGCCTCCGGCGCACAACCCGTCGCTTACGATCTCGAACAAAAAACGCCGCTACATATTCTGTGTGAAAAACAGGAAATTCCCCTCTTTGCTTTTCGTCAAATCTACGACTTACTGGAACAGAAATCCGGTTCGAAAATCCTTCTCGTCAGAGACAAACAGGGGCGCATTCCCTTCCATTATCTCTGTCGTTCGGGAAGAGACGACCTTGCAAGATTTCTTTTGAAGAAAAATCCGAAGCAACTTATCACCGCAGACAGCAATCTGGACACCCCCTTACACTTTGCCGTAAACGCCGGGGAAAACGGACGTGAGATGTTGCACTTCCTCGTGCAGGAAGGCGCTCCCGTCGATCGCAAAAACCGCGCCGAGGAAACTCCGCTACACCTCGCCGTAAAAAAAGCAAACGCCGAAACGTTTTACCTTCTTTTCCAAGGATTGAAAAACGATCCCGTCTCCGGAATCAACTCGCTGATCGGCGATCCGCTCTTTCTCCTTGCGACACATCGGATTTCCGTCAACTCCGATGCCCGAACCAACGAAAACCTCACGGAAATTTTGAGACTTCTCATCGAAAACGGCACAAACCCCGGACTCGTCAATTCCGAAACCGGACGCAATGCGCTTCACGGAGCCGTCGCCTCAAACTGTATTTCCGCCGTATCTTTCCTTTTAACGACAACAATCGACATCAACAAAAGAGATCACCTCGGAACAACGCCCTTAGATATCGCGCTCAAAACCGATAAAACAGGCGCAATGATCGCGCTCCTCGAAAAATACGGTGCCCGCCCCGGAAAAAGCGCCTCGGAAGAACGCCGGGAGGACCGGGAAAAACGGTCCCAAATGAGTGCGCAGGAACGCAAAGCGGCAAGAATGGAAAAGGCACTGCAAAATAAATGACGGGAACGCGCCTATCCCGCACTCCAAATTGAAATTTGACGCAGACGGCATTCTGCTTATTATCGGACGCATGGCTCTCGCTTTTACCTTAGAACAACTTTGTAACGTTATTGACCCGATTAAAGTCGAAGGATCGACTTCGACCCCGCTCTCCAACATCGGAGCGCTCGATTCCGCCGCGGAAGGAGACCTCGCATTTCTCGGCAACGAAAAGTATCGTGCACAAGTTGCCGAATGCAACGCCTCGGCAATTCTCGTCCCCGCAGACTATGCAGGAAGTTCCCCGAAAGAAAACCAGGCATACGTTTTCGTGGAAAAACCGTCTTACACGCTCGCACTGATTTGCAGTCAGATTGAAGCCGCGCTTTGGCCTAAGCCGCCCGCGGGAACGCATCCGACCGCCGTCATTGCGGAATCCGCAAAAATCGGGAAAAACGTGCATATCGGCCCCTTCTGCGTGATCGGGGAAAGGGCGACCGTCGGAGACGGCGCAGTTCTTGACTCGCACGTTTCCGTCGGCGCGGCAGCCACCGTCGGAGAGAACTCACACATCGAAAGCGGAGTCCGCATCTGCGCCTACTCGCAACTGGGTGCACGCGTCCACATTTTACCGAATGCAGTCATCGGAGCCGACGGCTTCGGATTCATTCCCGTGAACGGAGAAATTGAAAAAATTCCGCAAATCGGGAATGTTGTCATTGAAGACGATGTCGAAATCGGTGCGGGAACGTGCATCGACCGTGCCCGATTCTCTTCGACGCGCATCGGCAAAGGCACCAAAATCGACAACCTCGTTCAGATCGGGCACAACTGCGTCATCGGAAAGTATTGCTTCCTGTGCGGGCAAGTCGGCATGGCGGGCTCGACGACCGTCGGAGACTACGTTACGCTCGCCGGGCAGGTCGGTCTCGCCGGACACATCAAAATCGGAGATAAGGCAACAATCGGAGCGCAAGCAGGGGTTCTCGGCGACGTGGAACCGGGTGCGACCATGCTCGATTCGCCGGCAATCCCGATAGGTCTTGCGAAAAAACTCATGGTTCTGAAAATGCGACTTCCGGACATGCACACCAAAATTAAAGCCATCGAAAAGCAACTTGCCGGAAAATAAATCCTTCCGGAACTCCTCATTTTTTTCCTTTTCTCAAACGTAATAACACCTTATTTTTCCCCATAGTTTTCAATCTTCTATCTGCAAGCATATGGATCCCCAAACGCCCCCTCCCCCAGCCGGATTTCCCCAGGCACCGAAATTGAATCTTCGCGGCAATAATCCTGCGACAGGCTTTCCTCCGCCGCCCGCCGGCATGCCGATGCCGCCGCCCGCAATGGGAGTTCCGCCTCCCGGAATGCCGCCCATGCCGGGGATGCCGATGCCGCCGCCGGGGATGATTCCGGGAATGCCCACCCCTCCGATGGGGATGCCTGTTCCTCCGCAGGGAATGCCGATGCCTCCTCAAGGGATGCCGATTCCGCCTCCGGGAATGCCCGTTCCGCCTCCCGTCGCCGCACCGCAACCGGTGCCGACTGTCGCCGCACCGAAGCCGGCACTGAAGCCGCGCCCCGTCGCCGCGCCCAAACCTGCCGCCGCAGCAGTTCCGACAAAAGCCGCGATTCCGCGTCCCGCCGCAGCACCGGCTCCGCGCCCGACGGCTGTTCGTCCGGTAGGCGCAGACAAGGCAAAAGACGACTCCGAAACCACGGGGGAAACCTCGCCCGCAACGGAAGAAGTTTCCGCAAATGAATCCGCCTTTGCTGCAGTTATCGATGTTCTCGCGCTTGCCGCCGGTGTCGCCGGAGCCGTTCTGCTGTATTTGGACTACACGTCTGCCGCAATTCTCTTTTAATCAGACAAAAAATCCGTTAGTCTCCGCTCTCTTCATATGTCCTCCTCATTCGTAAAAGAACTCAACGAATCGAATTTCGATTCCGAAATTAACGCGGACGTTCCCGTCCTTGTCGACTTTTGGGCCCCGTGGTGCGGGCCCTGTCGTATGCTTGCGCCGGTCGTCGATCAGGTCGCAGAAGAGCTCAAGGATTCGGCAAAAATCTGCAAAGTGAACGTGGACGAAGCCCCGGAGATTGCGGCAAGATACGGCATCATGAATATTCCCACGCTTCTCGTCTTCAAAAACGGCGAAGCGGAGAAGAAGATGGTCGGGGTTCAGAGTAAGGCAAATATCATCGCTGCGCTCTCGTAGAACCAAGTTTCAAAAAAAACGGAGTCTTTAAAGTGTTTAAACTTTAAAGACTCCGTTTTTTTTTGACGCCCGAAGTAACTGTCGGACGAAAAAAAAGCGTTCCCGCCAAAATCGGCGGGAACGCTTTTTTTTTCAAAGGAAATTACGCAAGAGCGGACTTTGCCTTTTCAACAATCGCATTAAACGCAACGGCATCGTTAATGGCGAGCTCGCTGAGATTCTTGCGGTCGATGACGATATTTGCCTTTTTCAGACCGGCAACGAGGCGGCTGTATGTAATGCCGAGCGGACGGCATGCGGCATTGATACGAACAATCCAAAGCTGGCGGAATTCGGATTTACGATTCCGGCGGTGTTCGTAGGCATAACGGTTTGCGCGGTTGACGGCGTCTTCTGCATGGCGGAAGCAACGGGATTTCAGCCCGAAGTAGCCTTTCGCCTGTTTCAAGACGCGCTTACGACGCGCGCGGGTTGCGGGAGCATTTGTAACTCGTGACATGTTTTACTTCTTTGGGTTTAAGACCGCCGGGTCGTCAGAAAAAATTCACCCGGCAAGTGCAGTTAATCTTGTGGTTCGATTTCCTCCGGGGAATTAAGCGAACGGCATCGCGGACTTGAACGTCGCTTCAAAGCCTTCGTCCACGCGCTTGTCATTTCCGCGACGACGACGAGCCTTGTTGCTCTTGTTGCGGAGGAGGTGACGCGTGTTCGGCGAGCGGCGCATAAGTTTGCCCGAGCCGGTCTTCTTGAACCGTTTAACGATGGATTTCTTAGTCTTTTGCATAAGAAAGAAAGGGAATTAAATGCTTTTGCGAAGGCTCTGTAAAGGAGAAATATTTTCGTTCGAAAATTCCGTCACTGACAAATTTTCTGCGGGAACGCGCTTATTCCGCAAGCACGGACTCCGCGCGGGCTATGATCGCGAGGTTTCTCTTCTGCAACCGTTGCGGAGTAAGCCCGAGTTCGCGGCAAATGCGCTTAAACATCGCCAACTCCCCTGCCAAAAGCTGCTTATCCGTTTCGGACAACTGACCGCCGAAATCCAGCGGCGACATACGCTCGCTCAACCTTGCGGCATAAGCATCCGCCACCTTTAATTTGAATCGCGGCAAGTATGCGGAACGCAATCCCGATGCCTCTTGCGGGAACGCATCGGAGAACGCACACCATGTTTCCGCCGCGCCGATGAAATCGCCCTTTTCGATTTTCTCTTCCAAGGCTTTTCTAAACGATCCGACGGACTCCGCAAGCGCAATTTCCCGGGGAGACTTACCGGAATCCGAATATGATTCGGTCTTTGCTCCGAAAAAGACGACACACACGACGACGAGCGAAACGACGATTGCAGAAATCCCCAAAAACTTCGCCGTTCCCGCGATATCCGCGAAACGTTTGTGAGTCGGCGGAGGGAGAGCCTGCTCGTCCGCTCCGCTCCTACCCGAAGGAATGTCGGGCATTATCAATGCCGGAAAAACGGAGGTTTCGCCCGCGACGTTCTCCTTTTCCGAAAATGACTCTTCCGGCGCAGAAAAATGTTCCGGGAAAATCCCCGTCCGCGCATACTCCGCAAACGTTGTTTTCGGGGCTCGCAGAAATTCAAGCGGCGCCAAAAAATCGAGAATAAAATCACCGGGACGGCAAACCGAAACCTCGCGTTCGGAAACCATTCTCCACAAAAAGCGCCCCGGTCCGCCCTGTGCGCAAATCCCCGTGGAAAACGCCAGCTCCCACGCATTCTCTCCGCCGAGAGTTTCCGCAGATTCGGCAAAGAGACCAAGCACCGCCTCCGTAAAAAACTCATCGCCGAGAAACACCGTCGCCCGTGCATCTCCGTGCGGACAGAGCAATGCCGCGTTTCCGGCATCTCCGGTCAGTTCCTCCCACCGCCTCGCGGGCAAAAGCAACTCGCCCTCTGCGCGTAAAATTTCAGGCGGCAAGGATTCATCCTCCAAAAGCCGCGGACTACCCTCGTATTTTTTACACCATCCCCGAAAGCGCAACGCGACCTCCGCCGGAGGCAGCAGGCGGGGCAATTCGCTTTTGCGAAAAATCAGATGATGCACGATAAAATTCGGACGCCCGAAGTCGTCCGTTCCCGCATCGCCGGCCCTTGTCAGAATATAAAGAGGCTCGTTCCCGCCGGAATAAACGCGAAAAAGGAAAACCGTCGGACGCGTTCCCGCCGGCGGTGTGTATTCGCTCATGCGCTCCAACTCGGCGACCGTGCGTTCCCGCAACGACGCATGCCTCGCAACGGTGCAAAAACCGGAACGCCCGGGAGCCAATCCGGCAAGAGCCGACGTAAAAATGAGCTGGCGCATTTTCGGGAAGGAACAAAATAAGAACGACGGGGAACCCCCGATAAAAAACAAAATATTTGCGGAGCAAAAAACTGTTTCCGTCCGGTTGCCCGTCGCCTCTTATTTCGGCACTAATTACCGATTTAATCCGAATGCGTCGTGAATGGCTCGCACTGCGGCGTCCGCCTTTTCCGGCGCAATTCCGACAGAAATTTTAATTTCCGAAGTCGTAATCAGCTCGCTGTTGATTCCCGCCTCGGAAAGCGCACGAAAGAGCGTTCCCGCGACACCGGGGTGAGAAGTCATACCCACGCCGACGATGGAGACTTTTGCGATTTCGCCGGAAGAACGGAACGTTCCCGCCCCCAATTTTTTCAAAGTTGCCGTAATGACCTTTTCCGCATAGGCGACCTGATCGGAATTGACGGAGAATGTCAAATTTGCCGAGCCGGGAACGGGCGCAACGTTTTTCACAATCATATCCACGCTGAGCGAGGCTTCGCCGAGCGCATCAAAAATCGCCGAAAACGCGGCGGGAGAATCGGGTAAATCGCCCACCGTAACACGCGTTTGCGTGCGGTCGAGCGCGACGCCCGAAACAAGGGCGTCCTCCATCGTTTTTTCAAAAGCTTTCACAATAGTTCCGGGTTGATCGTTAAAGGAAGAGCGCACTTCAAACGTGACGCCGTATTTTTGCGCAAATTCGACGGAGCGGGACTGCATGACTTTCGAACCGCTCGCCGCAAGCTCCAACATTTCTTCATAACAGATGTGGTGGAGTTTTCGCGCATTGAGTACGACACGCGGGTCCGCTGTATAAACGCCGTCCACGTCCGTGAATATCTGGCAAATATCCGCTTTGAGCACTGCCGCCAAAGCAATTGCCGTAAGATCGCTTCCGCCGCGCCCGAGCGTCGTGATTTCCTTTTCCGAGGAAATTCCCTGAAAGCCCGCGACGATTACCACTTTGCCCTCGTTGAGCCGCTCCTTGATGTCGCCACCCGTAAGCTGAGAAATGCGCGCACGAGAATGGAGCGTATCCGTGATGATTCCCGCCTGCGCTCCCGTTCGGGAAACGGCGGGAACGCCGATCGAGTGAAGCGCAAGCGCAGTCAGAGCTATCGTTTCCTGCTCTCCGGTCGCGAGAAGCATGTCCATCTCGCGCTCGCTCGGTTGCGCCGAAATTGATTTCGCACGCGCAATAAGCTCATTCGTCACTCCGCTGCGGGCGGAAACGACAACGACAACCTGATGCCCTTCCGACCAATAACTCTTGATCTTTGCGGCGACGTTTTTAATGCGGTCAACGTTCCCAACGGAAGTCCCGCCGTATTTTTGAACAATCAGCATTTTGCGAAAAAGTTGTGCTAATTAAACGCTCCTCCGCATCGAAATTCAAGACAAACGCTCGGATTCACAATACGACGGAAATGTTTTTTAACGCAAAAACCGCAAAGCTTTTTAAAAGGCAAAAACAAGCAGGCTTTACTATGTTCGCCACCTCGAATCGATTTCTCCCCGCGGGAACACAAAAACGCTCACGGAGCCGCAAGAACGCACGCAACGCCCCCGCCGAGCAAGCGGCTTCCCCCGTTTTAATTTTCGACCTGTTCGGCAAGAGACTCCCAAAGCGCGTAAGCATCGGCAATCTCGGCTTTTACGCGTTCGTAGCTCGCAACGTCGCGCCTTGTTGCTTCACCCCGCGAGAAAAACTCCGGCTCGGACATTTTTGTTTCCCAGTCGGACTGCTCGGCTTCGAGCCCGGCAATACGGGCCTCGGTCTCCTTCAGTTTTTTGCGAAGCGGAGCCAGTTGTTTTGCCCGTTCGGCATTGGCGCGGCGGCGTTCCCGAGGATCGTTTGCCGCGGCAGTTTTCGCGGATGCAACTCTCGTCGCGAAAAACTTTTCTCGCTCGCGGGAGCGTTCTTCCGCCGTCGCGGAAAGATAATCGCTAACGTTCCCGAGAAAAACGCGAATGCCGTGATTTTTTACTTCAATCACTTTTGTTACAAGCGGATCGAGAAAATCGCGATCGTGCGAGACGATGACAAACGTTCCCGAGTATTGCTTCAGCGCTTGTGCCAGCACGGCTTTGGAACGCATATCGAGGTGGTTCGTCGGCTCGTCGAGAATGAGAAAATTGAACGGACGCAGAAGCATACGCGCAAGGGCAAGGCGATTGCGCTCGCCTCCGGAAAGCACTCCGACGGGTTTAAACACATCCTCCCCGCGAAAAAGAAACGCACCAAGCAGCGTGCGAAGGCGCGTCGTTCCGAGCCCGGCGGCGACATCGTTCACGGTTGTGAGCACGTCTATATCAGGATCCAGCTCTTTCGCCTGATGTTGCGCAAAGTAAGAAACGGCGACATTGAGCCCTTCCGTGCGCGTTCCCGCCGTTTGCGCCTCCGTTCCCGCGAGCATGCGGATGAGTGTGGATTTCCCCGCGCCGTTTACGCCGACGACGGCAATACGCTCTCCGCGTTCAATTTTAAAACTGATGTTTTTTAGAACGTTTAAAGTGCCGTAGCTTTTGTCCAAGCCGTTCAATTCGAGCACGACCTGTCCGCTCTGCGGTGCAGGCGGGAACGCAAATGCAATTTGCGAATCGTCTTCTTCCTCGAATTCGACGCGTTCGATTTTTTCCAACGCCTTAATGCGCGACTGCACTTGTGCCGCCTTGGTCGCCTTAGCGCGAAAGCGTTCAATAAACTCTTCCGTTTTTGCGATTTCCCGTGCCTGATTTTGCGCCGCGCGCCGCAGGGATTCCCGGCGTTCCCGCGACGTTTTTTCGAAGTAGGAATAATTTCCGTTGTAAACCTCAAGGCGTCCGGCGGTCAGCGCAAAGGTTTTTCCGCAAATCGTATCCAGAAACGCACGGTCATGCGAAACAATCATGACCGTTCCCGCATAACGAGAAAGCCAATTCTCGAGCCAGTCCTGTGATTCGATATCGAGGTGGTTCGTCGGTTCGTCGAGAAGCAGAAGCGTCGGCTCGCGCAGAAGAAGTTTCGCAAGGGCGATACGCATTTGCCAACCGCCGGAAAACTCGCCCGTATCGCGCTCCATGTCGCTTTGGGAAAAGCCGAGCCCGTGCAAAATCGTTTCGACACGGGAACGCAATTTCGAGGCATCCGCATCTTCAAGATGCCGCTCCAAAGCGGAAATGAGCTCGAGAGTTTCGCGATACGCCTCGGAATCCGGCGGAAACGTCTGCAATTCGGCATCCGCCGCTTCAATTTTTTTGCGAAGCAAAAGAATATCGTCAAACGCGCTCTCGACTTCCGCGTAAAGCGTTTTACCGTGCGTTTCCAAGCCGTCCTGCGGAAGATAACCGACCGTCGCATTTTTAGCGGAAGAAATCGATCCCGCGTCAAAATCCTGCTCCCCGGCAAGAATTTTCAGAAGCGTGGACTTGCCCGCGCCGTTAGAACCGACCAATCCGATGCGTTCCCGCGCATTAATTGTCGCGGAAATACCGTTAAACAAAATACGCGGACCGTATTGCAGGCGAATCTCGTTGAGCGTGAACATGAAACGGATAAGAGAAACGCCCGCGGCTGAAAACCCAAAGCGTTCCCGCGCCGGAAGTTTCAGCCGAAAGTTAAAGCGCCTTCTCGTAGGTTCCGAGGCGCGGAGCCTTGAGCAAACGGTTTTCGTTGTATGAAGAATAAAGATCCTCGTGAAGAGTGTTGTATTCCGCCTCCGTGATTTCTCCACGGAGGAAAAGACGTTTCAGCGCTTTTTCCTGAAGCCGAAAATCCGTAAAATCCGTCGGCTTCGGTCTTGCGGCAAATTCCCGCGCCGCAGGAGACAGCCCGGGCGTCGGCACCTCAGCGACAACTTCCGCAGGCGCCGCCTCTTCCTGCGTTCCCGCCGGCATACGGTCCCGCGCAAGCTGTTCCCGCAACGCCAAGGTCTCCGGCGTGATTTTTACCAAATCGATTTCCACGCTGTCGAGAATATCGGGCATCCCGCGGTCGTCGTTGAACGACGCCAAAACAAAGTCCTCATCGAAGTATCCCGGCTTAGAAAAACGAATCTCGTAGTTCCCCCGTTTCGAGAGGCGCTCGGTTCGAGGCGTCATCCCGCAATTTTTCCCGTTAATAAAAACGGTCGCTTCCCCGGGAACGGAATTAAAATCCACCGTTTTCCAAACGCTGTCATTATACGTCCTGCATCCGCAGAGCAACGCACAAAAACCGGCAACAGACAGAAAACAGACTACTTTTCGGAGGCGACAATTCATAACGCAGTTAAAAAAAGAAATTACTCCTTGACAATAAACGAGAACAGAGACATTCTTTCAACTCAATTTTTCGGTTAGTAGCCGACTCTCGGCCAGCATAGCACAGTTGGTAGTGCAGCCGCCTTGTAAGCGGCAGGTCGTCAGTTCGAGTCTGACTGCTGGCTCCAGTTCTTTTCATTGCCCGATAGTGTAACGGTCAGCACCAATGACTCTGACTCATTTAGTCCAGGTTCGAATCCTGGTCGGGCAACCACTTTTAATCCCCGCAAGCACGTCGTGTCCGGCGGGGATTTTTATTTCTCCCCGAAAAGCATCCCGCCGCTAACCCGCCCCGCGCAAAGATTTCGGCAACTCAAATCCCCAGACCTGCTCCGCGCGCTCACGGGAACACCCCTCCACCCGCAGAATTTTATCGCGGGAAGTTTCCCCCGAAACCACGGAGACATTCCGTTTGGACAAAGACAACGTCTCCGCAAGAAAAGCGACAAGCTCCGCATTAGCCCGCCCGCCTTCGGGCACCGCCTGAACCTTGATTTTTACAGCATCTCCGAGCAATCCGGCGAACTGCGTCCTCTTCGCATTGGGAACGGCACGCACCCGCAAAACAAAAGCCCCGACGTTCATACCGCTCACGTTTCTTCCGGACGAATAACAATCTCGCCCGCCTCCGCCCCGCCGAGGATTTCCCGAGCCTCTTTCCCGACAAATTCCGAATCCCTGAGCATTTTGCCCGTGTAATCATTCAATTCTCGAACGCGTCGCTCAAGCCGCTCCTTTTCCGCAACTTTTTCCTGCTCCCGAGCAACCAACCGATCCCGCTCCTCCGTTGCCGAATCCAACGTGTCGTAAAAAAACAAAACCTCCACTCCCCAGAGAACTGAGAGCGCGGCAAAAACAACAACGGGAAGCGAACCGAATTTTTTCTTGGGAGGCATCGTAAAAGTCTTTCTTGCGGGGAATAGTTAACTCGCGGGAACGCAAAGCGAAAAGAA
>CAZPYE010000003.1:0-364 GCA_964590115.1 uncultured Enterobacteriaceae bacterium | reverse complement strand
CGGACGCGTCTTCGGAAGATTGGTCAAGCGCGTGCGCTTTTCATCCCACTGTCCGCGCTTCTTGAGCAAATCGATGCGCTCAAAGCGTTTGAGCACGGTGCGGTTCGTGGAACCGGCAGCGGCGCTTTTAAAACTGTTGTGCTGTGACATGGCTTAATTCCTTAGGTTTACGGTTTCCTCGCCGAAGGCGAATTACATATTTTCGTAACGCTGGCGAAGCATATTATTGAACGCCTGAACTTTTTTCTTGCGGCGGCGTTCTTCACACGGCTTTTCGAAGTAGCGCTTCGCACGAACGTCGCGAATTATTTTTTCGCGATCAAGTTTTTTCTTCATGCGGCGAATCGCCTTGTCCATGCTTTCA
>CAZPYE010000002.1:55442-65711 GCA_964590115.1 uncultured Enterobacteriaceae bacterium | reverse complement strand
ATTCGTGTTAATTGGTGTTCATTCGTGGTTTCAAATCTGCGCTAAATTTCAATTTGCGGGAACGGGCGGCGGGAACGCATAATAACACTGAAAAACATGCACGTAAGGGACTGGCAGGACAAAGCACTCACGCTCGCGGAAGTTCCGGAATTTTCCTCATTCGGAATTCCCGGAATCGACGGCGACGCGCAAAAGCCGATTGCCGTTGCCTGCTCCGGCGGCGCGGATTCGCTCGCCGCATTGCTTCTGACTTGGGCGAAGTTTCCCGAAGCGCGGGAACGCCTTTGCGTTTTACATTTCGACCATACCGTGCGCGAAGAAAGCGCGGCGGATGCCGAATTCGTGCGCGAAGTTTGCGCCGCGCTCGGTGTCGGATTCATCTGTGAACGCCGCGTTCCCGCACCCGGGGAAAACCGCCGGTCCGAAGCGGCTTTGCGATCCGCTCGCTTGGAATTTTTCGCCCGGGAAATGCACAAACGAGGCATCAGAATTCTCGTGCAGGGACACCAGCGCGACGACATCGCCGAAACGCTTCTGATGCGCCTCACGCGCGGCGCGGGAACGGACGGGCTCGCCGCGCCGCGAAAAATTTCGCCGCAACCCGACGGGCGCGTTTTCGTGCGTCCGCTTCTGGACATTCCCAAAGGAAACATCATTGCCGCTCTGCGCGACTGCGAAATTCACTGGTGCGAAGACGCCTCCAACGCGGGAACGGATTACTTCCGCAATCGCGTGCGCAACCGCGTTTTACCGGAACTCCGCGACGCCGCGCCGTTTGAAAACATCGCGCGTTCCCGCAAACTCGCCGAAGAAGACGCCGATGCCTTGAATTTTTTCGCCGATGAAGTTTTCCGAAGCGCAGAATGTAAAGAAAGTCAAAATACCGAAAATGCTTGGAGATTTTCTTCTCCCGTTCTTCCCGCAATCGTGCGACGCGTTTTAAGAAAAATTTTTGCGCGGGAAAAAATCGAAACCGACGGCGCGGCGGTCGCCGACTCACTCGTCGAAGCGATTTGCGCGGGAACGCCGTTAAAAAAACAAATCGGCAAACGCGAAATCGTCTGGACGGGAACGGAATTACTCTTGGGAGAAGCGGAGTCTCGCCGCTTTATCTTGGGAGAAGCGGACTCCGGCCGCTTCCGCGAAAACCGCGAGACGCCGCTTCGCCCATACTTTTTTGAAAAAGTTTTCGTCACGGAAGAGCTTTTTGAAAAAATCCGCACGGGTGCATTTTCGCCGACGGAAACGGTTTTCCTCGCGGGAACGCCGGAAATTTTTGTGCGCAAGCTTTTACCCGGAGAAAAATTCCGCCCGCTCGGCGCGCCGGGCGAAAAATCCGTTTTGAGAATTTTTACGGACAAAAAAATCCCGCGGGAACGCCGAAAAAGTGCCCCCGTTTTTGCCGACGGCACGGGAATTGCATGGATTCCGGGATTGCCGCCTGCGGAACGCTTCCGAATCCGAGCGGCGGGAACGGCGGCTCTGCGGTTGACTTACCGCCGCGAGGCTTTACCTTTATAGCTTTTTATTTTCGCGCACGCGCGCGCAAACACCGACATTCATTTCCATGGCACAGAAAGACGATAACAGTAAAAAACCGACCCCGAGAACCGATTTTCGCGTTCTGCTGATGTGGGCCGGCATTATCATTCTGCTCACGGCTCTGCTGATTTACACACCGGGAGGAAAAGAACCTTCCCGCGAAATCACGGTTGCCCAAGTTCTCGAATTTGCGAAACAGAAAAGCATCAGCTCGCTTACGCTCAAAAATAATCCCGTCGGCGGAGCCAAAAACTACTACGTCATCACGGGAGAATTGCTTGCCGAACCCGCCGCCGCAGAACCCGGAAGCGAATCGGCCGCGCCCGCACAAAACCTCGGAAAATTCAGTGCAAGCGGCACGCTTTTGGAAGATGACATAAAGGCACTTCGGGAATCCGTTCCCGCGCAGTCCTTCAAGGACACGCCCGCCGGCTCCCGCATGGGAGAACTGATTTGGGCCGTGCTCCCGTCGCTAATTATCGGCGGCATTATTCTTTTCTTTATTTTCCGCTCAATCAGACGCGCCCAATCCCAACAGTTTTCATTCGGGCGTTCCCGCGCAAAACTTCTCGACAAGGAAAAATCAAAGGTTTCTTTCAAAGACGTTGCCGGATGCGACGAAGCCAAGGAAGAAGTTTCCGAAGTCGTAGAATTTCTGAAAGAGCCCAAACGCTTTTCCGAAATCGGCGGGCGCATTCCGAAAGGTGTCCTGCTCGTGGGCCCTCCCGGCACGGGGAAAACCCTGCTCGCCCGCGCCGTCGCAGGCGAAGCCGACGTGCCGTTCTTTTCCATCTCCGGATCCGACTTCGTAGAACTCTTCGTCGGCGTCGGTGCCTCACGCGTGCGCGACACCTTCGATCAGGCGCGCAGAAATGCGCCGTGCATTATCTTTATCGACGAAATCGACGCCGTCGGACGCCAGCGCGGAAGCGGGCTCGGCGGCGGGAACGACGAACGGGAACAAACGCTGAATTCGCTCCTCGTCGAAATGGACGGCTTCGATCCGCAGGAAGGCGTTATCGTCATCGCCGCGACAAACCGTGCGGACGTTCTCGATGCCGCACTGCTCCGTCCGGGTCGTTTTGACCGGCAGGTTTACGTCGATCTTCCCGACATCAAAGGGCGTGAAGCCATTCTTCGCGTTCATGCAAAGAAGTTTAAAATTTCCGAAAAAGTCGATATGGCATACGTCGCCAAAACGACGACCGGATTCGCGGGCGCGGATTTGGCAAATCTCCTGAACGAAGCGGCACTCGTCGCCGTGCGTGCCAAAAAAACGGAAATCGACGCGGTCTCGATTGAAGAGGCCCGTGACAAAATTTCCTACGGACGGGAACGCCGTCGCGTAATGGACGAAAAAGACCGCGCAACCACCGCCTACCACGAAGCCGGTCACGCACTCGTGCAAACGATCGTCGACGACGGGACGATGCCGCTCCACAAAGTAACGATTATTCCGCGCGGCGGAGCCCTCGGCATGGCGATGTTTATGCCCAGCAAAGACATTCTCGGTCGCACGAAAACCCAATTGCTCAACACGATTTGCTCCACAATGGCGGGACGCATCGGCGAAAAAGTGTTCACGCACGACATCAGCTCCGGCGCGTCGAGCGATATCAAGAGTGCCACATCGATGGCACGGCGCATGGTTTGCGAATGGGGAATGAGCTCGCTCGGACCGGTTGCCTTCGGCGAAAACCGGCAAAACCTTTTCCTCGGGCGCGAAATCGCACGCACGCAAAGCGTCAGTGAAGCCACATTGCAAAACATCGACCGCGAAATTCACGACATTATCGATAAGCAATACGAACGCGCCGAAAAAATTATTTCCGAGCACGCCGAGGCTCATAAAAAAATAGCCGAAGCCCTGCTTGAATACGAAACTCTCGATGCCGTTCACGTGAAGGAAATTCTCGAACACGGAGAAATCCGAACTTCCGTCGAATACAAGCCGATTTCAATTCATGCCGACAACGGGAACGCGGAAAACGCGCCCGAATCCGAAAAAACAAAACCGGATTCCGCCGCAACTCCGAATCCCTAATTTCCCGATTTCCCCATGATTTTCCCGAAACGATTTTTAGCCGTCCTCGCATTCACCTGCGTTCCCGCACTCGGTTTTGCGATTTCCGAAAGCGAAAAAAAGCAGGTGCAGGCACTGTTTAACGACCAGATGCGCGACGCCGTCGTCGTCTGCGTCAACGGGGAAATCATCACGCTGAACGATTTGCGGCGGGAAACCATGCGCTACATTCCCGAGTTGCGCCGCACGGCAAAATCGCAACGCGAATATCGGCAAAAAGTGGAGGAACTGACCTCCGGAGCCCTTCGAAGCCTTACGGATACACAATTGCTCGTCAGCGCATTTGACGATTCCGGAGCGCAAATGGACGACGACTACATCGACCAGCGCATCAACGACATCATCGAACAGGACTTTGAAGGGGATCGCTCAAAATACCTTCAGATGCTCCGACAAACGGGCAGCAACCCGCTTGCGGACAAGCTCCGTATGCGAAGACACATCAAGGCGTCAAACTGGGACTCCCACATGATACAATCCTCCGTCAGTGAGATTTCGCCCGCGGAAGTCAAAGCCGAATACGAAGCCAATATCGAACAATTCAAAAACGAAGCCTCCGTCGAATACGCACAAATCGTCATGTTTGCGGGAGCATCGGAGACGGACGACAGTGTACGTGCCACGGCAGAACGCGTCCGGAAACAACTCGCTTCCGGGGAAACGGAATTTGAAGAAGCGGCAAAATTTTTCTCTCGGGATGATTATCGTGCGGCGGGAGGATACGTCGGCTGGGTGCCGCTTGCGGATCTTTCCGAACAAATCGTTCCCGAGTTTGAAAAAATCGGCGACGGCGAGATTTCCGAGCTCGTCGAGCTCGATGCCCCGACCGGAAAAGTTTTCGTCATTCTGAAAAAAATCGCCTCGCGTGAAGCGGGCATCATTCCGCTCAAAGACGTTCGTGCGCAGATTGAAAATCAGTTGCGGAACCGTAAAATCCAACAGCGTCGCTCGGAAAAAATGGCGGAACTCCGCGACGAATACCACATTCGTTCATTCTGATTCTCCCGCACCGGAAGCGTGCCGCACACGGCGGAAGCGCCGATTCGTTTTTCAACACAGAGGCACACGGCGATTTTTTCGGGGGAGGAGGACTCCGGCGTGCGGAGCTTGGGGAATGCACGCAAACAAAACTGTGCCGCGGGAACGACGTCTTCGCTCTCGGACGCTCTCGCGGTTCAATGGAACGGGCTTCGCTACGCTCGCGAATATCAAATCTCAAACTCCGAATAAAAAATTCGTGAAAATTTGTGTAAAACATCGTATGTCTCACGGAAGCGACAAGAGTGTCATTACTGTCCGAAACGTTTTGGCGGCGCGAGAGTGGTGTTTATTTTATGCGGGAGAGAGCCCGAACGTGTGATTTTTTCTTTTTTAGGAAACACAAGCCTCGGAGAGGCGTTATGTTCTAAAACCCTGCGCGTAAGCGTAGGGAAAGGAACGAAAAAAAAACAACGAGCCTTGAAAAGGCGAAACAAAACCGGATGACACGCAGATACACGGTGTTCGCGTTCCCGCCGCCAAAAACGTTTGGGACGGGAATGGTAGGAATGTCGCCCCTCCCGCCGTTATTTTTTCGGAAGGAAGAAGTTGCGCTGCCGCTCGGAAACCGGGAGCGATGCGACTTCCATCATTCGCAGAAAATCTTCCCACGCGGCGCGCTTGGATTTTACGGAATCGTTGCGCAGAAGATACGACGGATGATAGGTCGCGACGACCGGGATTCCGCGAAAATCCGAAACTTTCCCGCGCACCGCCCCGATTCGTCTGTCCGGATCGTATCCGAGCAAACCGTTCACCGCCGTCAGTCCGAGCGCCACGATAACGCGCGGGCGAATGATTTCCGTTTGCGCGGCAAGATACGGAAGGCAATACGCCATCTCCTCGGGCGTCGGAGGGCGATTCCCGTAAGGCGTCGGCAATTCCGGCCGCCATTTCATAATATTGCCGATATAAACCTGCTCGCGCGAAAGCCCGGTTGCGGCAATCATTTTGTCCAAAAGTTTTCCGGCGGGACCGACGAAAGGACGCCCTGCGGATTCCTCATCGGCGCCGGGAGCTTCGCCGCAGAAAAACACGGTTGCCTCCGGATTTCCCTCGCCGAACACAAGATGTTTTCCCTTGTGAAGATGCGCGTTGCAAACCGGATCTCCGAGCATCTGCTCGCAAAGCGCGGTAAGACGTTCGCTCTTCGTCCCCGTCGCGGGAACGGCGGCGACGCGTGACGTGCTGACGGCAACATCAAGATCCGTCGTTTTTTTCTCCGCCTCGGCGGGAACGCTTTTCGGCGAAGGCGGCTTAGCGGAGATGATTTCATCGAAAGAAATCGGCGGGAACGGCTCCGGCGCGGATGCCGGCGGACGTTGCCGCGAAGTCGGCGAAAACGGCGGTGATTTCGGGGCTGCCGTCTCGGGGGAAACGGGCTTCGCGGCGGCGGGCGTTCCCGCCGCAACACGCGCGCTTACGACGGCGGAAACGCGTTCCCGCAAAGCGGCAAGCGCCTCTTCGCTGACGAAAACCTCCGTCGCGCCCTCGCTTTTGAGGGCACGCAGGTTTCCGAGCAATACCTCCAACTCCGCGCGCATTTTGAGTTAATTGATAATTAATAACGGATAATGGATAGTTTTAAAAATTATCAATTATCCGTTATCCCTTAAAAAATTATTCCATTCCCGGAACGAAGCGCAGAGTTTTACCGTCGGTCAGATCAAGCGAGCGATAGTAGCAAGTGCGACGCGGCATCCCGCATCCGCACTTCGTGTGGCACGCGCCCTTCCCGGCGGGACGCACGAGGTAAAGCAGGGAATTCTGCTCGCAATTCACGCGCACTTCGACGAGTTTCAGATAATCGCCGGACGTTTTCCCCTTAATCCAAAGTTCGTTGCGGGAAGTGCTCCAAAACGTCGCCATTCCCTCCTTTAACGCCGTCTCAAGCGCAAGAGCATTCGCATACGCGACAATCAGCACTTCCTTCGTATCCGCATCCTGCGCGACGACGGGAACGACATCGGACTCGCACTGCGCAATCACCTTGCGCAATTTAGTGAAGTCAAAATTAAAAACGGAACCTTCTTCGATTTCTTTACTCATGATGATAAAAAAAATTAGGAATTAAAAATGAGGAATGAGGGAAGCTGACCGCGACGATTATTTCGCAACATTTTCCGATTATCAATTATTATTCAGCCGCTCGACGACGAGTGAAAGCCGCACGGAAAGCACCTCGATCCGGCGCATGATGAAATTATTCGCAAGCAGAACGGGCATCGCAATCAGCAAACCGAGCATCGTCGTCGTCAACGCGAGACCGACCCCGCGCACCAGCATTTGCTGATCCGGCATTCCGCCGTCCTCCGGGAAAAGAATATAAAGCCCGTAAACCGTTCCGAAAAGTCCGATCAGCGGCGCGATGGACACGACGGACTCCGGGAGATACATCCCGCGCTCCATACGGGAGACTTCTATCCGCGCAAACGCCGTCAGCGCGGCGGCGTCCGGTTTTTCCCGAAGCGCGAAATCGACGATCCGCCCGCCGGCGGTTTTCGGAAACGCCTTTGCCGCCGCCTCAAAATCTCCGGCAAGAATCAGCTCCAACGCCTTTCTCGGCAAAATTCTGCTCTCCCGCAATGCCAGAATCCGCTCCGCGATGACCGCCATTGCCAAAACCGAGCAAAATCCCAACGGCCAAATAAACCACCCGGCGCCCTCTATAATTGTCTGCATATCCGAAAAGATAACGACGAATCGCCGACAGCGAAACGTAAAAGTTAAACCTTTCGGCTTCGGGAGCGGAGAATTATTTCCGACACTTTGCCCGACATTATCAACAACGCGTCAGATTCCCGCCCGCATATTATGCTCGAGATTGCTCCCCGCATAAAAAAAACCTCCTTCGCCGTTGCGGGCGAAGGAGGAAAACACATGAAAAACCAATTACAACAGCTTCTGTTATGATTGGAAAGGGATTGTTACTTTCCCGCGCGGTCAACCCAGCGGGACATGGACTTAATAGACCATGTTTCTTTATTGCCGTCAACAATTGTTTCGACGACGTCGCCGACAGCCTTGCCGATAAGCTTCTGTGCAAGCGGCGTTTTGTAGGAAAGAATGTTTTCTTCCGGATTGCTGTCCCACGCACCGAGAATCGTGTAAACCACGGGTTCGCCCGAAGCGGGAACGAGTTCGACGACGGAGCCGACACCGACCTTGTCCGTCGGCGTATCGGAAAAGTCCGTAACCTGTGCGCGTTCGAGCTCGGATTCGAGCAGGCCCTTGCGGGCGAGAAGCGTTTCCTGGTCCTGACGCGCCATCTTGTATTCGGAGTTTTCTTTAAGGTCTCCGTGTTCCTTTGCGACGGCAATCGCTTCCTTATTCGCCGGAATCTGAACCTTAACGATATCTTCGAGTTCGTTGCGGCGTTCCTGCAAAGACCATTCCGAGACGAGGAGCGCGGAGGAAACTTCGGGTTCGTTGTCTTCGACGGTTCCGCCGGAAATGAGCGAAAGGATGCGCGGATAAATTTTGATAAACCGGGCGAGAAGAGATTTCTTCATCAGCGGCTCAAAGCCCTGATTCAGATTGAGCGCCTGAGCGAGGTCGCGGGCGATTTCCTCATTTGCGTTTTCGAGCAGATCCGGAATCAGACCGTAGTCGTCACTGAGTTCTTCCGCGAGCTGGATGCGGCGGTTCGACGTGGACAGAACGGCTTCTCGGTCAATCGCATACAAAATCGCATTGAGGAGCTGATGTGTCATCAGCGGCTTAACGATTTTCTGATACTTGCGGGAATTGCGGTTTTTAATAATCCAAATCAGAACCGGGCTTTTGAGCGTCTGTCCGTCGAGCCATTCCTGAAGCTTGCGGGAAAGCAGTTTGTCTTCTCCGCGTTCCACGAGGAAAGTGATGCATTCGCCGGTAAATTTTCCCTCGCTGGCTTCGAGAAGCTTGAGCGTTACATTCTTCCACTCTCCGTTTTCCGCGTAAACGCGGGAAAGCAGGTCGAGAAGGCGCTTCAGGCACGCGGGCGTCTGCGGAATCTGCTTTGCGAGCTCACTCAACTCTTCCGGCGAGCAGGAAAGAATGACGGACTTGGAGGTCGGTTCAAGCGAATCCACATCTTCTTTGAAGAAGCGGCAAAGATCATTGCGCACCCAGAGCCCGTAAAGGCATTCAGCCTTCGTGAGACGCTTCGCGGTCTTAATCGCATCCGTCAGTTCATCGAAAATCTTGTGCAAGTCTTTGACGATTTCCGGGTCGCTCGCCTTGTAGTGGTGAAGCGGTTGCGGCATATTCGGATCGGTCTGCGGCAACTCGTCGTTCGCCTTAATCGAAGAAAACTGAAAGAGTTTTTCCGCGAGAAGAATTTTTTTCTTCGGATTTTTGTTGCGGTAGTATTCTTCGAGAATTTCGCGTTCGGGGCTAACTTCATCGTCCTTATCACGAAGCTCGAAATCCCCCTCTTTCTTCGCGGGAACGCCGACGGAGGGATCTTTAAGCAACGCTTTCTTCGTCGCCACCCACCATTTTTTCATCTTTGCGGCGCCGAGCAAACGCCCGAGAACGAATTCGATTTCCGTCGCGGTCATTTTGTGATCGGGAGCAACCGCCAAAATTTCCTTAATGAGCTGAACCGGGTCATTCCGGACGAGTTTTTCAACCGTTGCGGCGTCCGTATGTTTACGAACGAGCAAATGATTTTCCGGCAAAACTTCGAGCTTTCCGACGCAGAAACCGGGATCCATGCGATGCCCGGTTTTACCGACTTCGGGGAAATCGACGAGGAGTCGTTCCGCAGCTGCGTCATAACCCGTAATTTTTCCTAATCCCCAAGCGCGGTGCATGCAATACGCGCCGACTTTCATTGCCTCCAACTGTTCACGAGCGGTCGAAAGTTCAGGATTCTTTAAAATTAAAGCGTCAATTTCTTCTCTGGTCATACGATTTCGTCGATTTAACCACAAAAAAGGGTTAAAACGCAAGCAAATCAAACAGTTTTTTGAAAATCAAAACTCCGTATAAACGGACGATGCCCGGGGGCGCAAGTCTGCCTTCTTAGCGGCAGTCGCAACCTCCGCCGCAGGAGCAGTCGTCCTCGCAACCGCAATCGTCTCCGCAGTCGCAACCCCCGCCGCAGGAACAGCCGGCGGATGCCGGGCGGCGCGCGGAAACTTCATCCGGCGTCGCCTCGCGAACGGATTTAACTTCGACGTCAAAGAACAGCGTCGCCCCGGCGAGCGGATGGTTGCCGTCGAGTTTGATTTTTTCGTCGGTTACGCCGACGACGGAAAACGCGTGAACGCCGCCGTTGGCGTCCTGCGCGTGAAAGCGCATTCCGAGCTCGATTGTGCCCGGGAATTCGATACTGCTGCGCGGCACTTCGATGACCAGCGCGGGATCGGAAACGCCGTAGCCTTCTTCCGGAGAGACTTCCACGTGTTTTTTATCGCCGACGGAAAGGCCTTCCATTTCCTTTTCCAAGCCGGGAATAATATTTCCCGCGCCTTGCAGATATTCGAGCGGCTCGCGGCCGGCGGAGGTGTCGATGACGTTCCCGTCCTTATCCTTGAGCGTGTATTCAAACTTAACGACCGTGTTTTCAGTAATTTTCATCGCACGGCATTGTAGAGAAGAAAAAGCGACGGGGAAAG
>CAZPYE010000002.1:0-55342 GCA_964590115.1 uncultured Enterobacteriaceae bacterium | reverse complement strand
CGCGCTTAGAAGCGCGCACGGAAACCGACATTCGCGGAATGCGTTACCGTGTCGTCAAGATCCGTTTCATAGGAATAACCGCCGCTGACGGACCAAGTGTCGTCAATGCGGTAATCCACGCGCGGCCCGACCCGAATCGTGTTTTCATCCGTCAGATACGCCGTCGAAGAGAATGCCGTTCCCGCGAGCTCGCCGGAGGCAAACGTTGCATCGATGTCCGTATCGGAATCGAGGAATTCGTGCGAGAAGGACGCGTCGAGGCTGATGCGCAGATTGTCGCTCGCGCGCCAACCGAGCGTTGCCCCGATTGTTCCGCGCAGAGACAGGTGTTCCGTCTTATCGACGGAGAGCGCCGTCTGCCTGCCGCCCTCTTCCTTGAATGCCTTCGCGTAAGCGTAGCCGAAATCGAGTCCGACATAGGGCGCGAGGTCGATTCCGAGGCTCTGATCCAGCGTCCAGCCGGCACCGAAAACAAACGAGGCGTTGAGGTCGTTCCCGTCGGTTTCGCCCTTGAGCGTTTCTCCGTTGTAGCCGGAATTACGCTTGGTTTCGAAGGATATTGCGCCCGCGCTCGCGCCGTAGCCGAAGTAGGCGTTGTCAAAGACGGACATTCCGTAAACGCCGAGGCGCGTGCCGTTGCCCTTATTCTTGCCGAGCCCGGCGTGAAGGTCCGCTTCCGAACGGTCAAATCCGAGGCTCACCCCGAAAATGGTGTTACGGGAAACGGCGACGTCGAAACCGCCGATAAGCCCGACATGCGAAATATCGTAGTTCGCGGACGCAGTGCCGTCTCCGTCGCCTTCGCGTTGAGAACCGATGACGTTCACGAACGGCTTGAACTGCTTTGCGCTGTCGGAAACGAATGCGCGTTCATAGCGCCGCTGTTCGAGGCGTTCCCGCAACAATTCGTTTTCGAGTGCGGCAAATCCGTGCTGCATTTCCGCCAAACTGCCGTAAGAAACCGGAGAGAGCGCAACAAGCTTGTCGTTCAGCGAATCCGAATTTGCACGATCGCTCTTCAGATACGTCCAAAGCGAGGAAGAACCCGCCGCGCGAATCGCGTCGTAAATCCCCTGCAAGCCGGACGGTGCCGTATAGTCGTTCACCGCGGAAACAACGACGATATTGCCGTTCCCGTCGCGGCTGACTTCGACTTCGCGTTCCATCACCCATACCTTGACGACCTCGTCGAGGTTTTGCCTCGTGTCCTTATACCCGCTGACAATCGTAATATCGCGGGTGCTCAAATCCTCCGTCGTTCCGGAAGTGTCGATTACGATTTCCGCGACACCCTGTCCGCCCGAAGCAATCTTCGTCGTTCCATTAACCGCGAGAAGCGGATCGTCAACATTTTCGTCGGAAACTTCGACGACAAGTTTGCCGTTGAGCGTAAAGTCGCCGTGGACGGTGTTGTTGGTTGCGCCGATGCCGTTCGTATTGAGAGCGGTAGTGTCGGCGGCGAGATCCGTGCCGAGCTCAAGCGTCGAGCCGTAAGCGACGAAGAGTCCGCCGTTCACGTCCGCGCCCGAAGCGAGAGCCAGTTTTGCGTCCTTTTCGACAACATACAAGTTCCCTTGATTCGTATCAGAGCCGAAGGTTTTTCCCGCGACATAGGTTCCGCCGGAGAAAATCACGCCGCCGTTATCTTTGAGGAAGCCGAGGTTGAGGTCGCCGATGTTTACTTGGGAATCCGTCATCAGCCGCAACCATGCCCCTTGGGAAATCCCGGCAGCCTTCGCCGATTCGGAGTAACGCGCCGGTTTATCTCCGCCAACGGCGAGTTTCCACCCGTCGGATTCGAGGTCGGTGACGGAAAGGTCCAGAGCCCCGGATCTCACCGAGACGGAACCGGTGAAGCCGTTATTTTCTTCGCCCCATTCATAATGGGCGGTCAGGAAATTATTCGCCGAGGCATCCCCGTTGATGACGACTTCGCCGTCCCCGGAAAGATGATTGAGGGTCCCGCCGAGATTGTGTGCCACTTCGAGCACGGCATTTTCTCCGTCGAGGATTATCGCCGCCGCATTATCAAACGAAGCGCCGCCCGTCAGATTGACTTTTGCGCCGTCCTCGATTTCGAGCGTTCCCGTAAATCCGGAAACCTTTCCGCTGATATTGTAACCCGATTCTGCGGTGTTCATTACGAAAAGCGTTCCCGTGCCCGTAATCGTTGCCCGATTCCAACCGGTATTTCCGAAATCGTCGCCGTAGCTGACCGCATACGTTCCGTCAATCGTCAGGTTCGAGCCGTCAGCCCAACGAATCCCGGCCGTCTGATTGAACATGCTGCCTCCTCCGACGAACACCGAACCGTCGATTGTATTCATCATTTTATCGGACGTATTGCCGACGGTGAGAGTTCCGGAAACCAATTCGAGCGTTGCCGCCTTCGAGACAATGAGCTGATCGCCTTCGCCCGTTGCCATTTCCTCGGTCTCGAGATCGAGTTTTGCCGTTGCCGTTCCCGCGACTTCCAAGCTTCCCGGAAGGGCGTTGTTAATCGTAACAACTGCCTTGCCGTTGCTTTCGTCATCATCGGAAATTTTCACGCCCCAGTTCGAGCCTTCTTTGGCGGCGGTTTCAAGGGTCAGAATCGTATCCGCAATTTCGAGCGTCGTCGAATCATCGCCGGAAAGCGTGCCGTGCAACGTATCTCCGCTTGCGAGACCGACCACGCGCAAGGTTGCGTTGGTACCGAGCGAGATTTCTCCGGCGTTGTCTCCGATTTTCGCGTTCTTCCATTCGAGCGTCCCGCCGGCAACATTCAGTTCTTCGTCCGCGTTCGCGCCATACGTATAATTCGAAACGATCCACTTGCCGTCGCCGGTCTTTTCGAGAGAGCCGGAATATACTCCGGCGAATTCGCCGCCGTTGAAACCCGTTCGGGCGTCGAGGACAAGCGTGGTTGTGCCGTCGAGCTCAACCGTCGAATCGTAAACGACCGAAACGGAAGCATTTTCGTTCGAGAGCGTTACCGTCTCGCCGGAAAGCGTCGTGTCGGAAATTCTCTGCGAGTCCTCGCCCGTTGTTTTGAGCGTCGCGCCGTCCGCAAAGGCTACGTTACTGCCGGAAACATTTCCGACGACGGAAAGTGCCGCGTTCCCGCTGAGGGAAACGTTCGTCGCGCCATCCATTCCGTTGAGCGTGCCGGTGCCGCCGCTAACGGTGACGGAGCCGTCTCCGCCGAGAACGAAATCGGAAAGATTCGTGCCGTTAATCGTTGCGGAAGCGTCCTCCGCAACCGCGAGCGTTCCCGTCGTTTCGCCGTGTGCCGAGAGTTGTGCTTCGGAACCGAACACAACCGACCCTTCGGCAACGGAGAAGGTGCCGACTGAACCGAGTGTCGAATCCGCCGTAAGCGTTCCCGCGCCGGTCTTTTCAAACGTTCCCGCACCGCCGAGCGTCGCCGCAAGCGTCGCGGCGTCCGTGTTTGAAATCACGATTTTGCTTTCTGCGGTTGCCGCCGTAAACTTAGCGGAATTCAAGCTCAACGCGCTTTCGGAAAGCGTCAGCGTTCCCGCCGTGCCTTCCTCTCCGGCGACAAACGTCGCGGCGGAATCGGCGGTCAAATCGCCCGTCAGCTCGACCTCGCCCGTCGCCCAAACAATACCGTCGGAGAGCGTAATCGCGTTCCCGTAATCGCCGTCGGCAGTAATTTTGAGACAACCGTATTCACCGACGGAAACGGAGGCGTTTCCGAGCGCAGACTTGTTCTCAACGACAAGCACGGAACCCGCATTGAGCGTTACCTGCGAAAGGTTCACGGAGGCACCGTTAATCGTCCACATGCTCCACGTCTCAGCCGTCAGCGTATTCGTTGCCGAAGCCCCGTCTTCCGCAGGCGCGAAGGAGAGCGAACCGAGCGTTCCCGCACCGTCGAGCGTCAGCGACGAATTCGACGCCGCAACGACCGAGCCGACAGTCAGGGAAACGACATCCGCATCGTCGAGCACCCCGTAAAGCGTGCCGCTTCCGTCGAGGGATACTTCTTTCAAATTCACGGCTTCGGACAAGGAAGCGACGGTTCCGGAATTTTTCATACCGATACCGCGTGTCTTAACATCTCCGCCGAGCCACGTTTCCGTTGCGGAGGAAACATACAACGCCGCAGAACTGCCGGAGACGACCAACTTTCCGTTGAAGTCATCCAAGCCGCCGTTCGCGTAAAGCGCTCCGCGAGCGACAAGCGTTCCCGCGCCGGAAAGCTTTTTCGCGAGCGTGTTCACGTTGACCATGTCGTCGCCGAGTTCAACATTCGCGACAACACTCAGGCTCCCGTTCTCGCCGACGGAAACGTCCGCGTTCGACATCGTTGCGTAAACCCACAAATCGCCTTCGTTTACCGCAACCGTTCCGTCAAATTCCATATCCTTTGTCGGATCCGCCCCTTGACCTTCGCGAAGCGAAAGCGTTCCCGCGCCGGACTTGGAGAATGTTCCGCCTTTTTCCGTCGTGGAAAGCGCCGAAAGACTGCAGGACGACAAATCGTCAACCTCAACATTGAACGTTGCTCCGTCGAGAATAATACTCGGCGAGGCATCTGACACTCCGGTCCAGTCCGTAACGCTGAGCATCCCGCCGACGACTTTGAGCGTTCCCGTTCCCTGAATTTCGGAAGGTGTGTCTCCCTCGTTCTTAAGTTCGAGCTTCGTCCCGGAGGAAAGATCGAGCGTCGAAACCAGCCCGTTCCAATTTTCAATGTAAAGCGATTTTGCCGTCGCGCCCCCGGCGGCGAGCGTCAAAGACGAGCCGGCACCGAGCACGATAGTTTCCGCAGAGACGTTGTCCGCCTCCACCGAAAGGGAAATAAGCCCGGACGCCGAATAGTTATAGCCCAAACCGCCGACATAGACGGTTCCGAGAGCAACCGAATTTTCGGTGCCGCCCGTAATCGAAACGGAACGAATCCTCCTGTTATCCGTCGCGGAGAAAACCGTAACGGCATCTGCGGCGGAGAAACCGTTGAACGTCGCCGACGCTCCCGTGTTCAGGGTTACGGCTACGTAACCGTCCGAGGTAAAGCCGCCGGCAAACGTCGCGGTCTTATCGCTGTTGACCCGAATCCTTCCGGAGCCGCTGACCGTGTAATTCTTCTCCGTGCTAAGATTTTCGGCAAAGACGACCGTTCCCGCATCGTGAACGAAGTCCGCCCCGATATTGCCGCCGAGCGTCAGCGTTCCCGCGCCGATTTTGTAGAGGGCGGCTCCCGTATCGCCGTAGCTCTCAACGTCACCGATAGAAAGCGTTGCGTTAGCGTCGACGGAGAGTGCCGTTCCCGCGTAAGTATTATTTTCGCCGTCCGTGAAGCTCGTTTCTCCGCCGACGTAGAGGTCGCCGAAAACCGAGCCTGCGCCCGTCGCGGAAATCGTTCCCGCACGGAATGCGCCGTCGCCGCCGACTTTCAGTGTGCCGTTGAGCGCGAGGCTTTCAAAGCTTGTATTCGCGCCCGTGCCGGAGCCGTTCCCGACTTCGAGCGTCGCGCCGGAATTCACCGTAAACGTCGTCGTTCCGAGGTCGGAGTCACCTTCGCCGGCAAGACGAAGCGTGCCGCCGGAAACGGTGATGCCGTCGAGTGCCGTTTCGCGCTGAATAACGAGCGTTCCCGCGCCCTGCTTCGTCAGTGCCGCCGCCGTTGCCGACGCGTCTTTTTCGAGAGCCTTTTCAACGGTTACCGTCTTTTCGTTATTAACACCGATAATCGCGGCGGTATTGCCGACGTAAACGGTCTGCCCGACCTCCGTCGTTTCGTTAAACGTAAGCGTTGCGGAACTTGCGCTCGAAGCGTCGCCGAGCGTAACCGTGCCGTCGCCGAGTGCCTTTTCGTCGCTGACCGTCAGAGAGCCGCCGAAGATGCGCATTCCGCCCTTGAGCCGGTTATCGATTTCTTTGGCGATGACAATGTTCCCGGCGAGAATCGTAATCCCGTCGTCAACGTTGGTCGTCGTTCCGGTTTCGGTATCCGTTTGCGCGGCACCGACGAGGGAGACACCCTTTGGATAGTCCCCGTTTTCCGCCGCATTCAGGGTAAAGTTTCCGCCGTCGGCGATGTTGAAAATCATCCCCGCCGTATTAATCGTTCCGCTCCCGTGAATTTCGGCGATAGCCCCGTTTCGGATCGTATATCCGTTCGCTCGCCCGACCAAGGTAACGGAACCCGCCCTGTTAAATTCGACGAACTTTCCTGCCGTAAAGATTTCGCTCTTTTCGACGACTCCGGTCTTTGTAACGAGATCCCACTTCGGGAGCTCTATCTCCGACATCGTCGCGGTTTGAATCCAGTAAGCGACGCCCGTATTCCACTGCAACGCCCCCGTAACCGCAATGTCGAGAGTCGTGTTGTCCGCGTTGTAAACCAATTCGACATCGCGACCGAGGAAAGCACTGCCGTCGATGATATCACCGAAATCCGTATCCGCCGAGAGTGCGTTCCCGTTTGCGTCTTTCGCCGAATCAAAATCGAGGAGCGTTCCCGTGCCGGACAAAGTCGCGCGGAACGCGTCCGTCAGCGAAATCGTGTTCCCGTCGCCCCAGGTCAATTCTCCGATTCCCGTTACCTTGCCGCCGAACGTCAGCGACGTGTTTTCAATCGAAACATTGCCGTCGATTTTGGACGTTCCGCCGCCGAGTTCCGCCGTGCCGCCGTCCAGCACGAGATTGCCCTTCAAAACGGCACCGTGCAGACCGAAAACGCTTCCGTTCGCAATCGTCAAATCGCGTCCGTCCAAATCAACCGTCCCGCCCTGAATAAGGAACGAGCCTTCGAAATCATAAACGGCATCCGAGCCGAATTTCAGCGTTCCCGCCCCGGTTTTCGTGAGCGCAAAACCCTTTGCCGAAACGTCTTCGCCCGACAGCACCACGGTGCCCGAAACAACGTTAATCGTCGAATCCGCCGCAAGCGTAAAGTTGCTCGAAATCGTATTCGTGCGGTTATTGGCGGCGGTCAGCGTTCCCGCAAGAGCGAGCGTTCCGTCCCCCGACACCGTAGAACCGGCATTCGTAAACGCGAGCGACGAAAGCGTCAGCGTCTTGCCGTCCGCAATTTCCGCCGCTGCACCGGCATCAAGCGTGAAGCCTTCCGTGTATGAGAAATCTTCCGTAAAGAGGAATTTTCCGTTGCGGTCGCTCGTGAGAATGACATTCCCGGAGAATGCCGTTCCCGCGCCCACGGAAACCGTCGTGGATGCGCCGGCGGCAAGAGCGCCGCCGTTGAACGCATAAGCGGTATCGCCGAGGTCAATCCCGTTTGTATTCGTAAATTTCAAAACACCTTCGTTAATCGTCGTGCCGCCCTTATGCGCATTCACCGCTTCAAACACGAGCGTTCCCGCCCCGGTTTTGATGAGTTCGGAAGAGGTTCCGGCAACATAGCCGTCCTTGCCTTCCGTTCCCGACTGTGCCACCGCTTCGGTGAGCGGATTGTTAACCGTAATTTCCTTGCCTGCGGCAACATCAAAAGTCGTGCTCCCGCCGTTGAGTTTCATCCCCCACACCGAGGTGCGCCAGCCGTCGGAACCTTCGGCAACCCCCAGAACGACGTCTTTGAGCAACAAATCCGAGCCGACGACAATGCCGTTCGCAACGTCAATGCGCACCGACTCAAAGCTCGTCGTTCCGCTGCCGCCGACATCCAGCACCTGCGCCGTAATCAGAGACGAAGTCCCCGCGCCGACAACCGACATCGTTTTCCCGTCTCCCGGTCTGCTTGTGAAATCGCCGGTCGTTGTAAAGTGACCGCTCTCCGTAAGGGTAATCGACCCGAATCCGGAAGCCGTAAAGTCGTCGGCAACGGACACGTTCCCGCCGACGATCAATGCCGTGCTCGCGCTCGAAGAAACCAATGCCCCGAGGTTCGCGTCGCCGCCGGAAATTTCCACCGAGGACGCCGATGCGACGCTCAGTGTGCCGAGCTCCATCCCGCCCGTAAACTTAACGGCGCCGCCGTCCTTAACCGTGAGCGTTCCCGTCCCGGAAACCGCCCCGGCAATCGTTGCGCCGGTATTGTTTCCGTAAACGCGAATCGCTCCGTCGGATACCGCCACTTCAATATCCGTATCAAACGCAATCGCCTCATTGAAGAACGTCAATGCGGCTCCATTAGTCAAGCGAACCGCTTTTGCGTTCGCAAAGTTACTTACGGACGTAACGTGGGCTTCGTTCGGATTACGCGCAAGAACAGCATCCGCGCCGTTCAGTTCGACAACACCTTCAAAGTCCGAACCGGACAAATCAAGCGCATAAAATCCGCTTCCCTGAGAATTAGCAATCAACGTCCCGGTCCCGGAAACCATTCCGAGCGTCAGCGTATTGAATCCGCTCACCGCCGCACCGCTCGTCGCCGACACCGTCGCACCCTCTGCAATATTGATGCGCGAAAATGCTTCCGTTCCCGTGCCGTTCGCAAGCACCACCGTCCCCGCTTCAACATCAAGCGTTCCCGTGAACTGCGAACGATTGCCGGAAAGCGTCAGCACGGAATCGCCGACTTTCGTAATAACGCCCACGCTTTCATCGTCGAAATCAGAAAGAGCATTCGCAAATTCCGTAACGCCGTCCTTAAAATTCAACGTCCCGGCGAGTTGGACTTCTCCGACTCCCAATGCGGCGTCGGCTCCGATGTTAACCGTCGCACCCGCCAAGATTTGCGTTCCTCCGTTAAAGGTATTCGACAAATCGACGGTCAGCGTTCCGCCGGAAACATAGAGATTTGCAGATCCCTTAATCGTGCTTCCTTCTGTCGCGTCATCCGCGAGCTTCAAGGTATAGTCGCCGCCGGTCACGGTAATGGATGCCGGCTCAATCACTCCGCTGACAGTAATCGTGCGTTTAAGATCGTCAATCTTGTTAAGCGTGACACTCGACATCGACGAGAATGTCTGTTTAGTTTCTGTATCATCTGCCCAGACATCCGTTTGCGTCCACCCGCCTTCGGCGTCGTCATCTCCGACCCAGTGCAGATTTTGTGCAAGTGCCGCCTGATAAATCTGAATTTGGGACTTCGAGCCGTTCGCCCCTTCGACATATTTTAAGATGATATTTCCCCAGCCATAGTCCGCCCCGGCAGAATCCACCAGTTTGAGGTTTCCGCCTAACGCAGCGAAAAGATCCTGTTGGGTTTTCCCGGACAAATCAGAAGAAGCGATGTTTGTTCCGTTATTTTGAATCGTATCAAATTCAAACAACGTATATGTCGTGAAAACACCGCCGGCTCCGGCAGGAGTCAACGAATCCGCAATTTTGAACGAAATGGCAGAGCCTTCCGTTCCCGCCAAATTCAAGGTTCCGACGCTGAACCATTGTTTTTGGGTTGAGCCCTCGCCTTCCGAGTGAAGCTTTGTCCATTCAACCGTTCCGCCTGCAAGCGTAAGGTTTTCAATCGTCGTCGCGCCGGAAGCGGATGCCGTTAAGGTCGCACCTGCGCCGAGCTGAAGCGTTCCGGCAATTTCCCCGCCCGCCATTTCAACTTTTCCGGCGAAGCCCGAATTTTCCCCGCTCATCGTCAGCGTTCCCGCGGCGACTTTAAGCGTTCCCGCGTAAGACGATTCCGCCTCTGCGCCATGCCATTTTACATCCGCAAACGTTTGGGTGCCGGAAGTCGTAATATTGAGGTTCTTAATCGTTCCGGAGAAAGTCTTGTTCGCCGTTCCCGTGAGGGAAAGCGTGCGTTCGGAAGTATCGCCCTCAAGCGTTCCCGTTCCGGAAAGTCCGCCGACAGAATTATCCGCGCCAAGGACCAGCGTTCCGGTAGACACATCAAGATTGGAAACGCTCAACGCGCCCGTCGCCTTTGCGACACCCGCTCCTTCCTTCTTCAACGTTCCCGTTCCGGAAACGGAATTTGCGAAGACGAACGATTCTGCGGTATCGGTTTCTGTTGTCGAAAGGGAGAGCACAGAGCTTTCGCCCGTTACGGAAATCACACCTATTGAGCCGAGTGCCTGCCCGTTCTTCAAAACGAGTGAACCGCCCGTTACGGAAACAGCTCCGTCAAACGACGCACTCGATCCCGCCAAGACCTGCGTCCCCGCTCCGCTCTTGACAAGATTCAAATTATTCAGGATCTGACCATAGAAGGTGTATTCTGTATTTTCAGCAGTTCCGATTTCCAGCGTGCGGCGAGTGCTGTCTGAATTAAGATTTTCGTTTGCGGCTCCGGAGAAAACACGATGATCCGCATCCGTAGAAGACAGCCCGCCAATCGTTGCCGCGGACACGTTTATCCCAAGCCCCAGCGTATGAGCAGACGACTCTGTCAACGAAATTTCCGCATTTTTGGCGATATCCTTATTTGCCAATATCAGAGAAGCCTTTCGATTCCCGGAGCTTGTCGTATTGGAAAACACTATTTTTCCATTGAATCCGTTTTCAGACAAAACAGACGCATCACCTAAGGTGAACACCGCATATTGCCCACCGTTCATCTTTACGGTTGAAACAAGATTCAGTGTTGCGTCTTTCCCTGACAAGTTTTTGATACCTACCGTCTGCGTCGAAACACCGTTTGTATCCCAGAGTCGCAACGTTGCAGATCCGGAATCTGCAAGAATCAAATTGTCAAACAGGTAGCCCGCCCCAATTGTCCCAATTGTCGCACCGGAAGCCAATGAAACAGAATCAAAAAGGAAGCGAGAGCCTGCCGTTTGCCAGTTACTTGAAGAACCGAAATGAAGTGCTCCCGGTCCCGTAATCGTCAACGTGTGTCCGTTGGAATTCCAACCTTCGCTAAATGTTCCCGTTTTCCCTTCGGCGACATAAATCGTCGCGTCATCAGAAAGCACCACATTTGCGCTGACAGAGACCGTTTCCGAAAAAGCCAACGCCGCCTTCATCACATCATCCGTCGCTTCGGAAATACCACTCCCGGCAAGTGTTACTCCTCCGACGAGATTTACAGCTCCGTCTTGTGCAGAAAGCAAAATACGTCCGCCATTCTCAACAATCCACTTTATTGCATTAGACTCAGCATTTCTGTCTTCATAAAAGTTGACAGTACCTTGCTTCACATTGACGACACCCGTAAACTTTTCTGTATTCGAAATTGCCCCCGGAATCCCCTCTAAATCATGATTAAGAACGGCAGTTTTGTCTGTCAAATCAACAACAATAGTTCCCGATCCAAGAATCGCACCTCCTGTTATCTGTTGCCCTGCATTTCGAAACGCTGTATTCGTTTTAAGAACAAGCGAAGCATCGGAATTCAAGGTAATCGAATCAAATCCGGAATTATCCGAATTCAAAACAAGGCTTGCCCCGTCTTGAACGCTCACTGCGCCAATAGTATTGCTATCCGACAGCTCATTCAAAATCAATGTTCCGCTACGAACGTCAATTTCCGTTGCAGTGAGATTTTCACTCCCGACAAAATCATACGTTCCCGCGTCTCCGGCATCGACAACGACCTTTGAAGAGGAAACCGGTGCCGTAATCCCTACGTTCTTTTCGCCGTCCACAGAACTGAACAAAACATTTTTCCCATCAGAAAACGCCCTTCCGCTGAAAGAATCCGCGTCCCACGTCTGATCGCTCGCCGCCAAGTCCCAAAAAAGGAATCTTGCACCTTCATCAGCCGTAAATACAAGCTCTCCATTAGATAGACTAAACGTTCCGGCAACGGTTTTAGTTATTTCCTCGGAATTAACGACGGCTAAAACAGCATCTGACGCTCCCGTAAAGACAGTCATCGTGTAGTTATCTTCGTCAAATACGATACGAGATAAATCCAAAGTACCGGCAGTCAACGTTGCATCACTCAAGAGAGCCAATGAGACGTTTTCCGTGTAAGAAATTGTTCCTCCGTTCAACGTAATTGTGCCCAGCGACGAACCGCTCGAAGAAACGACCACCTCGGCTCCGCTATCAATGACCACAGAAGCGGATTCGCCCTTGAGAACGCCCCCGTTGAGAGTAACTCGTTTCGAGGACCCCAACACAGACATTTCTTTAATAACGAGGGTTCCCTCCGAAACTTTCACTCCTCCGGAGAAAGTATTCCCCTGACAATTAAGTGTAAGAGTTCCTGTTCCGACCTTTTCAAGCCCTCCCTGTCCAGAAATTGCGACTCTTTCACCGTACTTGTTTATGGTAAGATTTCCTGCCCCCCCTAGCTTTAAAACGCCGTCTTCTTCCAAAACGACTATTGAAGAGTTTCCATTTCCGACAAGAGCCACTGTCGCAGAGGATTGTTCAACGACAAAACTTCCTCCGTTTTTGGATACCGTAAAACTCATTCCAGACTCCGAGCTCCCGCCTGTAATCGAAATCTTTCCGCCGTCAAGGATTCGGTGCACCGCATAGTCCGGGGAGCCATTGAGCTGAGTATACTGAAAGTTATCAAGACGCAACTCTCCCCCTTCCCGCACGTATAGTCTCGCTCCCTTAGTGTAAATCCCCCCTAAAAGATCTGCGGACGCCCCTAATTCAAGAATCCCTCCATCTTGAATATCAACAATCCCCTTAAAGTTGTTTGTTCTTGTGAGAATCACTTTTCCGGAAGAAATAACAAGATTACTTCCCGCTCCGGCATCACCATTGAAAACTTGGTTTTCTCCCTGTGTAAACACAGTGTTTTCCCCAAGCTCAAACACCAACGTTGCTCCAGACGTAACACTTAAAGAGCCAGTCCCAAGTGCGTGGTCAGAAGCAACGATAACTTTTCCTGCTTCGATTGTGGCACCGGCATCGAATCCGGAGCTATCCCCCGTAATTTTTAGCGTCCCGTCTCCACGTTTAATTAAGGAAATGGAGCCGTCATTCGTTGACGTAAGTCCTCCGGACAAAAGCAAATCAACACCGTTCTCCGTTGTTCCTGCCGCGACATCAAAGACACCGGTTGTTCTACGCATTCCAATCTTGGTCGCGATCTCTGCCGTCGCATCTGACGCGAGCGTCTGAATTCCGGTTGATGCGTTATACAAGTCAAATTTTGCACCTTCAATCCCGGAAATTTTTCCGCCTTGAAGTACAATCCCCCCGGACATGTTAAACGTTTGATTCGAAGTCGTCGAAATGTACAACTCCCCACCCTTTTCTACTTTTAACGCGCTAATTGCAGTCGTTCCACCGCCCCAACCGGAAGCATCGTTTCCGGTGAAGTTCACTGTACCTCCGTTTTTGATTGTCAACGCCCCACGAAGATACGACTGCGACGTATTTGAATATGAGCCAAGATTCAACGTTCCCGTTCCGGAAACAATCGTTTCTTTTGCTGAAACATTTCCACTTCCGCTAATAGAGACGTTCCCGTCAGAAATCGTCATCGTTCCCGCCGTAATCGCCTCGTTTACAGTAACAGCGACATCTCCAGATGTGTTGAATGTAACATTGTCGCCCGCAACAAACGCCGTGTCCTCGCCCGTGACAGAATCTTTTCCGAAAGTCGTTGCCGTGGTCGTATCCCATGTTCCCGCCGCACCCCCTTTCCAGAAGAGGTTGTACGCCGCACCGGAGAATGTCGCTACACCATTTTCAACCGAAACATGGGTACGAGAGGCAAGCGCGCTCCCGTTCCATGTAAAATTAGAAACGTCGAGCGAATCATAAGAAACCGAACCACCGCTAACAGTTGCGATTTTCAGCGATTTCCCGGCAATGGAATCATCCGTTCCCGTCAGAGCATAGACAAAGCCGTCCCCGAATTGAAGCGTCCCGGACGAAAGCGTAATCTTGGCGACAGAATCGTCAGTAGATACACCGGAGATTGTTCCGTTGAGTACAACCGTACCCGCACCCTCGAGCGTTAGAGCTCCCGCGCCAGTAAATGCGAGATTTCCGAGCGTAATCGTCGCTCCGGCACTATCACCCGTTGCGGCAGACGACGCCCCGGAGGTCGAAACAACGTGCTTTGTCGTGTCAACCGTCACGCTTCCGCCAATGTTCAACGGAGCAGAAGCCGTCCACGAATCCAATGCTCCAAGCGTTCCACCATTGAGGTTGTATGCCTTCACCCCTTGAGTGGTATTCCCCGTATTCAAACCGCCCGCCCCAACATTTAATCGACCATCTCCAGACAGAGTAAGACTCGCAGAAGCGCTTGCACCCCACTGCCCCGCAAGCGAAACTCCTTTGATATTCACTTCTCCGCCGGAAATGTTGAATTCTCCGGGAGAAGTCCACGAAACGACAGCCCAAGTATTTTCAGCATTCAAAACACCGGTTTTGGAAACGCTGAGGACACCTTTTCCGTTGCCCCAGTGCCCAAGAAGAATCCCTGCATTGTTAACATTGCCAGTTGTTGTTGAATTAAGGTTCAACACCCCACCAGAAAGATTGTATACCGACGGAGTGGATGAACCAAACGCATCGTTCAATCTGATATATGTCGCATTTACAGTCCCCCCACTCTGATTCACGTCCCCTCCGCGTATCCCTATCGCTTTATTCTCTGCTGCATTTAACGATCCTCCTGTTATATTGAGCTCCGAATCAAAGACGAGTACAGAATTCCATTCACTCCCATCCCCGAGCCCTACCACGCCTCCGGTAAACAAACTCGTTCCCCCGGAAATAGTTACAATCGCCCCATTCGTAAGCCCCAAGGAATGTCCCGTTACACCATCAGCGAACTCTCGCGTTTCTCCGGTAATAACCGTCGTAGTGTTTGCATCCAGGCTTTCGTTTGCCTGTACCGACACCATACTTCCGACAAAGAACGCGGAGGTCGTGGCGACTACGGGAGCGAGGGCGGACGCGGTGAGGGAAGCGGCCGCGAAAAGGAGCGTCGAACGAAGTTTCATAGCTGAATAAAAAAGGGGTTAAAAGGGTTTTGCGGGGACAAAAATTCTATTCTGTTGCGGGGATTTTACGCCGTTCCCGCGCAAACGCAAACCTTTTAATAAGCAGGAACGAGAGAGATTTTCCGGCTCGTTCGAAGCTCGCGGGAGAAACCTGCGGATAAGTTTTTTTTTAGACACAGACGACACAAGGTCCGCTGATTTTTTTTTCAACGCGGAGAAAACGAAGAGGAAACGGCGCGGAGGGGGTAAGCCCCGGGCGACCGGGCGAAAGCAGAGGAAACACTACCGGACCGAAAGAGTATGGTTTTGACAGGCGGCGAGATTTTTCTCATAAACACTCCCCATGCGCTTAATCCCCTCCTCATTAGTCGTCATTGCGTCCGCACTGTTTACCCCCCCCCTATTTGTTTTTGCCGATCCCGTTTTCATCGAAGGCGTTTCCGAATCCGGCGGTTGGTATGACGTGAACAAGAAATACAAATGGGAATACACGTCAAAACCGTATCAATACTACACGGAACTCCCCGAAACGGATTTTTACATGTGCTGGGCGGCGGCGGGTGCAAACGTTCTTCAATGGTGGCAGGACCGATACGGGGTTCCGGCGGCGAGCGCCTCCGTCCCGAACGGGCTTGCCTCCTCCGCGTCCGTCAACGGCTTGCAACACGTTGCTCAATTACAAATTTATCAAACGATTTGCAAAAACTGGACGGACGGCGGAAGCCATGTCGAGCAGGCGTGGAATTGGTGGTTTAACGGCGGAACGCTCGGCGAAACCTCTTTCCCCGGAACGACGACGCTCACGGGAACGACCTCTGCCGGCGGCTATTGGCAGGAGCTCGGACGCGTCTGTATCTTAAACGAAGATGCCTCCTACGACACCTCGCTCCTCTGTGAAACCTACGCATTTTGGAACGATGCCTCAAAAGAAGCCGAATTTACCGCCCTCATAAAAAGCAGTATCGACAACAACTACGGCACGACGCTGAGCCTCTCCGGGGAAAACGGTCACGCGATCACGCTTTGGGGCTACGAAGAAACGGAAGAATACGGATTGGTGCTCTACCTCACGGACTCGGACGATTACACCCACGGGCTTTTCAGGCAGGCGGTAAAAATGAACGACGAAGGCTACCTCTGTCTTTCGAGCGTTGACGGCGAAGCCGGGAAATACGCCGCCTACGATTCCGAAACGGCAACGGGAGTGTTCGTTTCCGAAATTCAGTCGCTCACGGTTCCCTTTGGCGCGGCGGCGATTCCCGAGCCGTCGGCGTTCGGCATCGTCGCGGGAACGCTTGCCGCCGCACTTGCCGCCCGCCGCAGGAGGCGGGACTAACCTCTCAATCGGCGGTCTCCGCCAGCGTGCACGCGGGCAAAGAATCCCCGCAGGTTTTGCGCAGTTTGACGTAATAAACGGCGCCCCAAATCATGCTCAGGGGGACGAGCAGAACCGAACCCAATCCGAGGGTAAAAAGCGAGCCGAACACCACCAGCAATATCGTCAGAACGCCGTAGCCCAGCGAGCGCCAAAATTTTCCGCGAGTCGCCCGCCAACTCGCACGGAATGACGCGAACACGCCGCAATCCGTATCGAAGATAAAATACCCTGCAAATGCGAATCGCGTGAGGAGCCAGAGCTCCGCGGGGAAGACTGCGAACAGGAAAATCAACGCAACGGGGTCCGAGACCGAGGCGGAAAAGAGGAGCATCGCCGCCGGGAAATACACGGCAAACACGCCGGCGAACCAAACGCACGCTATTCCGAAGAATTTCAGCACTTTCACAAACATTCGCCCGAGCGGGAAAATATCGCCGAACGACACGGACGTTCCCGCGTCTTCCTTGCGCACGATTTTCAGAGAACCGAACATAAGCCCGCCCGAAATTACGGCGGACAAAAGGGAAAGCACAAGCGCAACAAGGGAAATTTCCGGCGATGAAGACGTTTCGGAAAATTCCTGCCGGAAACCGGACCACGCCCGCACGAATTCGGAACAAAACGAAGCCGCAGAGCAAATCAGACCGAAAGACAAAAATTTCCCCCAGTGCCTTTTAAATACCGTCCACGACTCTCCGAAAAGAGCATCGATTCCGATGTCGTCGGAAACGACTTCGCCTTCGGCGGCATCGGCTTCTTCCGCGACGGGAACGCCGGCGGTGCCGTTTATCCATGCGGCGGCGACGCTTGCCCACGGCATCCAAGCCGGCTCGCCGCTACGCCAAACCAAGGTGCCGGCAGAGACATGCCCCGCGTTCACATGAGCAAAAAACGTTGCTTCGTCCAGAGGTCCGACGCGGACCGAGTTGAGATTTTGGTAGTAGTAATCCATAGGAAGTTTCAGCGAATAATAAACGGCAAACAGCGAAAAATCACGGCGTTAACACGAGAGCTCGGTGCGAATATTGCGGGAAGCTTCCCCGTCGGTCCGGATTTCGATGAGGTGAATTCCCCGCCGCGAGCGAAAATGCGCGAGGAGCTTGCCGAGTTCGGAGAGCGTTCCCGCGCGGGCGTAGTCAACGCCGTATGCCGCCGCGATTTTTTCAAAATCCGCCCGTTGAGGCGTAAGCCAGAACTGCTCGAAATAAGGGTTTTCTTTGGCGACGGGAAGGTGTCTGAAAATATTTCCTCCGCCGTTATTCTGCAAAACGATGCACAAATTTCCGCAGAACTGCGGGGCGATCAGAAAGCCGTTCGTATCGTGAAGAAGCGACAAATCGCCGGTATAAAGAATTGTCTGCTCCATGCATCCGTGCGCCACGCCGAGCGCGGTTGAGAGCGTGCCGTCGATGCCGTTTGCTCCGCGATTATGAAAAGCCCAGAAGCGCGTTCCCGCCGGGCAATAGGCGTTCATGTCGCGCACGGGCATTCCGTTGGCGATAAATACCGACGTTTCGGATTCGGGCAAATTTTCGCAGAGAAACCGCGCAATTTGAGGCTCCGTCGGGGGCGTTCCCGCGCCCTTTAATCCGTGACGAAAATACGCATCGGATTTTGTGCGAAAACGCGCGTCTGCGGTTTTCCATGCGTCGAGAAACGCCGTGTCTGCGGGTGCGGACTCGCCTTCGCCGCAAAACACGTCGTTCCAAACGTCGCGAAAACGGCTCGCGACGATTTTTGCGCGCGGGCGGCGAAGCGCGTCCGTATTGTCTCCGCAATAATTGAAAAGATAAACCGGAGTGTCGCCGAGCGATTCGAGCCACGCGCGCAGAAATTTACTCTCGGGCAAAGTGCCGATTTGCAGAACGATGTCCGGACGCAAGGCGTCGAGGCTCGGCGAATACGGTTTGTCCGCGATTTTAAAAACGGCATCGTAGCGCTCGATGAGGCGTTCCCGCGCCGGAGGGAAATGACGCAGGGGATGCGTGGCGTCCGACAAAATCGGAGCTCCGAATTTTCGGCTTACGCGCTCGATATTGAACGTGTCGTCCTGCCCGGGAGGAACCGTTCCCGCGACGATGAGGACTTTTTTTCCGTCGAGAGCGATTTCGGAGCCTTCGCCCGGCGCGAAGAAATCGCGCATCGGAGCCGGAGCGACCGCACAGAATTTTTGCACGTCGAAGTCTCCCGTCACTTCTCCAGGAAAGGTTTTTTCCCAAACGGACGGCGCGAGCGGATCGCGAAAGCGGACATTCACGTGCACCGGAGCACTCTGTTCCGAACTTTGCCGAACGGCGTCAAGAGCCGCCGATTTCGCTTCCTCGAGCGAGGAGAGACTCAGCGCGGGAACGCAGTTTTTTTCCAGAACGGGATAATGCGAAAAAATACCGATTTGCGGAATCGTTTGCCCCGCATGGCAGTCCTGAAATTCCGGCGGGCGGTCCGCACTCACGACAATCAGCGGCGTGCGCGACATTCGCGCTTCCACGACCGCCGGCAAATAGTTCGCCGCCGCCGTTCCGGACGTGCAGACCAATGCGACCGGGCGCACCGTGCTCTTCGCCAAACCGAGTGCGAAAAAACCCGCCGAACGCTCGTCCAGCACGGGAACGGTCTCCAACGCCCGAATCCCCGCCGCAGCCGCCGTCAACGGCGTGGAACGGGAGCCGGGCGACACAACGACCGTGCGCACGCCGCAGTTTTTCAGCGTTTGCATGAATACGGCACTCCAAAGCGCATTCGTGTTTCGGAAATTCATCTCCCGCGATTCTACGCCTGTCGCCTCATTTAGTGAATAACGAATAATGAATAACGAACGAAACGCCCGGCAAAAGCACGGAGAATCCCGCCCGCCCGGAAGCGGCATTCCGCAAAACACCGTTTTCCCCGCACGAAAAAAAAGCGTTCCCGCCGGAATTCGCGGGAACGCTTTTTTTTTGAGCGAAAGCAGAGGCCTTGCTTATGCAACGCGCTCGACGATGAGCCCGATGGGATTCGGACGCTTCGGCGCAAGGCGGTAAGCATTGCGGAAATACTCCATCGCCTGTTCCATCTTGGACTCGTCGTTGTAGGCGATCTGGATGAGCGGTTCGCCCTGCTTTACCTGCGTGCCGACCTTTTTGATATCGAAAGCGCCGACGGAAGGATCGAGCGTGCCGTCCTTTTTCTGGGCGAGCACCTGAACGCCGCGGGCAATGAGCCCCGCGTTGATGAGATGAACGTAGCCGCGCTTCGCCGCCGGAAGTTTTTTGACGTATTTCGCCTTCGGGAATTTGTCCGGATTGTCGATCCACTCCGGCTTTCCGCCCTGAGCGACGACCATTTCCCGGAATTTCCGGAGAGCCGTTCCGTCCTTGAGAACGCGCTCAATCGTCTGTTTCGCGGAAAGCGTGGAGCCCGCGACTCCGGCGAGGCGAACCATTTCCATTCCGAGCTTAAAGACGAGTTCCTTCATGTCTTCCGGACCTTCACCCTTGAGCAATTCGACGACTTCGAGAATCTCCAAACCCGTTCCGACCGTATTTCCGAGCGGCTGATTCGCATCGGTAACAAGCGCGACGCATTTGCGCTTCATGCTGCGGGCGACACGCGTGAGCGTGCGGGCAAGCTGCTTCGCCTGTTCGAGATCGCGCACGGAAGAACCGTTGCCCCACTTCACGTCCACGACAAGCCCTTCGCAACCCTCGGCGAACTTCTTGGAAAGAATGCTGCTCGTAATCAGCGGCAGGGAACCGCCGGTCGCCGTCGCCTGACGCAAGGTGTAAAGCGTTTCGTCAATCGGGGCGATTTCCTTGTTCTGCTCGACGATGGAGCAGCCGACTTTCGCCAAAATTTTGATGCATTCCTTCGTCGTAAGCTTCGATTTGAAGCCCGGAATCGAGTTCATTTTGTCCGCAGTGGAAATGACAAAATCCTCATCACGGGAAATAAAAGTGGGAACGACGACGCCGGTTGCCGCCGCGAGCGCCGCGAGCGCAATCGTCGCCTTGTCGCCGACACCGCCCGTAGAGACCTTGGAGATTTTCGGTTCGGAAATATCGTCCAAATCGACGGTATCTCCGGAGAACATCATCTCTTCGGAAAATGCCGCCGTTTCCGCCGCCGACATATTTTTGAAGTAAATCGCCATCAACAAGGCAGCCTGCTGGGAAGAAGGCATTTCTTCATCCATGATGGAATCGACGATATGGCGGATTTCGTCTTTCGTAAATTCCCCGCCCTCGCGCTTCTTTTCAATGAGGTAAGCGAACGACGGTTTCAGATCTTTTTTACTGTCTTTTTCGGGCATAATTATTTTTTCTCTCTTGGGTGTGTGATTTTTTTTTTTTGACGAAGCGGGTAAATTTGCCTCGTTTGAGCGATAATCTCAAAAAAAAGTCTTGAAGTCGAGCAAAAATATTGTATGAGAGCGAGAATCCGAAGAAACGGCGGAAAAACCGAGCCGATGCGTTCCCGCGAAACGGAAAACGGGAACGTGCCCGCGTTGATTTCCGGCGAACCGGAAGGTTTTCCTCCGAATAAAAAACGCGTTTCCGTATCGTAAGAAAGAGACGATTGCGACGCATTGACGCGTCAAATAAGGCTTGAAACCCGACGCCGGGAAAGGCGTATAATCCGGCGTATGAAATACTGCGTTATCGGATTGGGAATTTTCGGTCGGCACCTTTGTTCGCACCTGGCGAGCTTGGGCGCGGAGGTTTTGGCTATCGATCCGCGCGAGGAAAACGTCGCCTCCGTAAAAGACATCGTTGATGCCGCAGTCGAGCTTGACCTCTCCGATCCCGCGCCGTTTGCCCAATTCCCGATACGGGAAATGGACGCCGTCGTCATCGCAATCGGAGACAATTTTGAAGCCTCGATGATGCTGACGCTGCGCATGCAGGAACTCGGCGCAAAAAAAATTATTTGCCGCGTTCTCTCGCCCATGCACGAGCGGCTGCTGAAACTGCTCAAAGTGGATCGGCTCGTCGTTCCCGAAGAATTCGCCGCCCGCGGCTTGGCGCACTCGATGATGATCAGCGGTGTCGTTGACGGTTACGACCTCGGCGACGGGCACGTCATTATCGAAGCGAAAGTGCCTGCCGGGCTTGCCGGAAAAACGCTCGAACAGGTCGCGTTGATTTTCCGCAAATACCGCATTCTTCTTGTTACCGTCAAGCGCCGCATCTCGCATCCGCTGCTGAGCCGCGTTTTGCCGACGAACGAAATGGCTCTCGACGACGAAGACGACCGTGCGACCCTCGGCGTGCCGAAACTCGACATCGAGTTCAAGGCGGACGACGTCCTCGTTCTTTTCGGTGCGGAAAAAAATCTTCCCCGCTTTCTCGACGCCGTCGCCGCCGGAGACGCGCCCTCACCCGAAAACTGATACCCCCGGCAGAAGCGCTTTGTGAACTTTAACGCTCCGGAGGAGCATTACCTCCGTAACCCCATGCGGAGCGACGGAACAAAAACCCTCGCCACGCACGCCGATTACAAAATCAGCATCGCGTCGCCGTAGCTGTAAAAGCGATAGCGTTCCCGCACGGCTTCGGCGTAAAGTTCTTTGAGCCATGCGATTCCGCGCGTTTCGCCCGGCGTGAGAAAGGATGAGACGAGGCACATCAGCGTCGATTTCGGCAGGTGGAAATTTGTAATCATCATCTCCGCCGACGAAATTTTTGACGGCGGATAAATGTAGATTCCCGCAGTTGCGGCAACGGAGCCGGAAGCCGAAATCAGCGGATCGCCCGCCGCCAGTCGGCGCGTAAAATCCTCCATCGCGCGCAAGCTCGTCGTTCCGACGGCAAGACGAGGCGCGGAAGGATCGACCCGTTCCAACTCCGCCCGCGTTCCCGCGGGAATCGCGTAAAACTCCTTGTGAATCGAATGTGCTTCTACGGTGGCGGATTTTATCGGCTGAAATGTTCCGAGCCCGACATGAAGCGTGAGGTCAAACATTCGCGTTCCGTTTGCCCGCAGATTTTCCAAAAGGGATTCGGAAAAATGCAAGCCCGCCGTCGGAGCCGCCGCCGCAACGGGTTCTTCGCGGCGGGCATACACGGTCTGGTAGCGTTCGCGGTCGAGAGCGGAAAAATCCGTTCCCCGAGGGCGGGAACGTTCGATATACGGCGGCAGAGGAAGCTTGCCGATTTCGGCGGCGACATCGAGGACGCTTTTTCCGCCGGGCATTTCAAATTCGACGAGATATTCGCCGCCGCCTTCCGCGCACTCCTCTTTTGCAACGACGCGGGCGCGGTAGATGCCGGGAACGCCGAACGTCCCGGATGCCGCTTTCTTTCCCGGTTTGAGCAGGCACCACCAGCGCGAGGGGATTTCCCCCGGCCGCAGGAGCAGGCATTCGACTTTTCCGCCCGTGTCGCGCGTTCCCGAAAGGCGTGCCTGAAGCACGGCGGCGTCATTGCGAAAAAGGCGCGTTCCCGCAGGAATCAAATCCGGCAGTTCCGCAAAGACGTGATGCGAAAACGTTCCCGTCCGGCGATTAATCACGAGCAGGCGGGATTCCTCCCGCCGTGCCGCCGGCGTTTGTGCGATGAGTTCCGGGGGAAGCTCGTAGTTAAAAAGTTCGACATCCATTGCCTGCTATTTCTTCGGCATTCCGCCGAATTCCTTTTTCTTTTTCGCCAGCACTTTATCGAGATTGATCTGCCGGCGGATGTAGGTCGGCGTGTCCAAATCCGCGCCCTCAAAGAGGCGGCTCCGCGTTTCGGCAAATCGTCCGCGACGGTCGTCGATTGCAAGCGTCGGCTCGTCGTGTTCGAGCACCTCGTCATCGTCTGCGCTCAGCACGAGCACGCCTCCGGTAATAACGTCCGGGCTCTTCTTCGGAGCGGGATGCACCACCCGTGCCGCCTTGCGAATTCCCGCCGCGCCGAAAACGCAAATTTCAAGGCGATTTCCGAGAGCGGGATTGACGGCGTAGCTCGAAAGCGTCCGCAAATCTCCGCCGAAGCGGTCTTTTACGCGCTGAACCGTTTCGTTGACGAGTGCAAGTTGCGGCTCCGTTCCCGTTTCGATGTGAATCGCCAGCGTTTCCGCATCCGAAGCCACGGAAGTTTTCGTTTTTAAAAGCGGGCTTCGGAAAAGCTCCGTCAGAGCGTCCTCCTGAGCGGTTCCGCCCTCGCCGCCGCCGACGGAAAAAAGCGTCCGCGTTCCCACGTTCGGGAAGAGGCTACGAAACGATGCCAAATCCACGCGCATCCGCCCGGTCGTATTGAGCAACATCCGGCAACAGGCGGTAACGCCGCTTTCGACCCAGCGATCCGAGATTTTGAAGCCTTCGGAATAGCTTCCTCCCGAGGCGACCGACTGCGCGATAAGATTATTTTCAATCAGAATAAACGCATTGCTGTTCGCGTGCAGCGCGTCAATGGCAACGGACGCCTGCTCCACGGATTTGGTGCCTTCCCATTCAAACGGCGTCGTCGCAAAGCACACCGTAGGGATTCCGGTTTCGCGGGCGAGATTCACGATTTCGACGGACGCGCCGCTCCCCGTTCCGCGTCCGAGCGAGGCGACGAGGACGAGCAGGTCCGTTCCCGTGAGCATTGCGCGCAAGGTTTCCTCCGATGCCTTTGCCGCCTCCGCGCCGCGTGCGGCATCCGTTCCCGCGCCGATACCTCCGGTGATATTTTCGCCGAGCAAGACCGTTCTGACACCGGCGCGTGCCGCCGCGGCGAGATCGGAAGCGCACGTGTCCGCGGCGACGAACTCCGCGGCGAATGCCTTCGCCGCGCACAACTGCGCGACCGTGCGTGCCGCCGCACCGCCGACGCCGACGACTTTCAGCCGCAACGGCGGCGGAAGCGGTGTTTCCGCAGGGGCGTTCCCGCTCCCGACGGCGACATCATTTTTTCCCGTTTGTTTTTCTTCAAAATTCTCCATTTTTCTTTTCTCGTTCCTGTTTAAGCGCGTTCGGCATCGCAACGGGAATCAGAATATTCCCCGGAAAATGCGGCGGAACCATCCGGTTTTCACCGAGGTTTTCCGCTTTCGGGAAAGCGCATCGCGATAGAGTTTTGCCAATCCGACGACGGTGGAATACTTCGGTTCGACATAAGCGCGGGCAAAGCTGAGGCTGGGTTCGCCGATGCGGACCTCGGCGCCGAAAATCGAGCTCGCAAGCTTTCCTATTCCCTCCATTTGCGCCGTGCCGCCCGTAAGGAAAATCGTTCCCGAAAACGGCTCCTCTTCATTGATTTTTTTCATAATCAAATTAAAAAGTTCGCGCAGGCGGCATTCGGTAATGACCTCCATTTTGTAGCGGGAAACGTGTTTGGAAAACCCTTTGAGCTCGCCCTCGAAGGAATCGAGATCGATTTCGGCGAAAACATCGTCGTCGCGGGCATAGGCGTTCCCGTATTTGATTTTCAGGCGTTCGGCATCCTCCATGCGAATTTGCAGACCTCGCGACATGTCGTTCGTAATATGCTCGCCCCCGACGGGAATCACGCCCGTGCACACCACCGCGCCGTCCCGGAAAAGAACGAAGTCGGACGTTCCCGCGCCGATATCGATGACGAGGCGGTTGTCGTCCATCGCCTGTGCGAAGGTCCGAACCGCCTCCGCCGAAGCGAGAGACGACGGGAAAAGCCCGCGCACCGTCATTCCCAGCCGATTCGGAATCTGGTAAAGCTCCGTCAGGTAAGTATCGTCCGCGTCAATAACCCAAAGGTCGTAAGTGAGTTCCCGCCCGGAAAGCCCGCGCGGTTCTTCGCGTTCCCGCTTGTCGAGCAGGTAGCGGCGCAACATGTGTTGGACGATGTGGCGGTTTTTGCCGATGCTGTGAAGGCAGGCTTCAAATGCGTCCGCCCGCGCCGCCTCCTTGTCGTCCTCCCGCACGATGCCGCTTTTCACGCTTGTCAGACCTCTGACGAAGAACCCGCCGACGCCCGCTCCGGACACGGAAAGGCAGGCGCTGCGCACACGGCGTGCCGCGCCCGCGAGTTTTTCCGCCTGCCCGATAACGGCGTGAACGCTTTCTTTGAGAATGCCGAGATTGACGATTTCTCCTTTTCGCATTCCTTCCGTCTTTGCACAAAAAGCACCGATAACCTGCAATTGCGGCTCCATATCGACAATGAGCACTTTCGTTTCCGCACTGCCGATATCAATGACCGCCAAAATATTATCCTGAGACATGAAAAAATCTTTCAAAAATTACGGATTTTCCGAATAAACCGGAATCAGACGAATTTCGCGAAATTCCTTCGGCGGATTTTTCCGGTTGGTAATAAATAAAACACGATATGCCGGAGGATGATTCGGAGCTCCGAAAACCCCGTCCCACGCCGGATTGTCCCGCGCCGCCGCGAGCAATTTTAAATCTTCGAGAAAACGGCTCGCCGAAAAAACGTATTCCGACACTTTTGCATGAGACGGGTCCCGGGCGGAGAGCTTCGGCACCACGTAAATCAGCGACCACGGTTGCCCGATATCGCGCAAGTCCGCCGGGAAATCGCGCAGGGAAATCGTATCCCACTCGCGAAACAGTTTCCCGTAAGACGTTCTTGCCGTTTCGATAAAGTCCGTCAGTTTTTCCATCGCGGGAACGCACTCAAATCCCGTTTTCGAATCAACGGTAACGCGCACGTCCTGCAAAATGGGCAACATCGCCTGTTGCATCGGGAACGTATTTGACGGGAAAACGATGCCGTCGGTCGCCACCAGGCGCACGACTCCGTCCTTGTCGATCAGCCGAGCCACGGGACAGCGTTCCCGCACGTCGATGCGCAGATTCCCGTCCGGCTTACGCAACACGCGAGCGGCGGAGACTTGCGGATACTCCAAAATGCGGTTGCGCAAATGGTGCAAATTAGGCACGGATTCCTCGTTAAACTCCGTCCACTCGCGAAACCACTTTTCATCCAGGATTCCGCCGTCGCTTTCAAAGGAAACGGAAACCGGACCGCTTTTTTCCTCGGAAAAGCCCGCCATCATATCCGCCCAAACGTAAACAAACAGCGATGCGATGCCTCCGATCAGCAAAACGACGGAAAATTTCCTCAAAACGTCCGCAAAAAGCCGCCGCGTTCCCGACTTTGTATCTCCGCTCAGGACGGCATCCTGCGGCAAAGCCCGCCATTCTTTGGCACGGATTCGTTCTTCGAGGTTATGGTTTTGCTTGCGGGACATCGGAAAATTCGGGGCAAACTCTACGCGTTCCCGCGCACCCGCGCAAATTGAAATTTAGAGAAGCAAGTTGCTTCCGACGAATAACGCGGAGCGGAGAACCTTCGGCTTCCCGCTCCGCGTTATTCATTATTCACGATTCTCTCCGAAACGCCGAATCGCGGGGGAAATCATTTTCCGCACAAGCGAGGGAAAATCGTAGCCGATGCACGACGCGCTTTTCGGAAGCAGGCTCGTCGCCGTCAACCCGGGCATCGTATTCACTTCGAGGAAAAAGTAACGCCCGTCGGGCATCAGAATCACGTCCGCCCGGGAATAGTCCCGGCATCCGCAAAGCGCGAAAATCTTTTCCGACTCGGAACGCAAGGCGGCGGCAACGGTCTCCGGCAGGGGAGCCGGCGCCAAATATTCGGTCGCGCCCGAGGTGTATTTACTGCGGTAATCGTATGCGCCGCTTTTCGGGCGTATTTCCACGACCCCGCCCGCGACACCGCCGATAAGCCCGACGGTCAGCTCCCGCCCGTAGAGGCGCGGCTCCGCAATCCACTTTCCTTCGCGAATTTTCGCCAACGCACGCTTCACGGCACGCGTTCCCGACAGCAAAAACAGGCCCACGCTGGAACCTTTGTCCGCAGGTTTAATCACAATTTCGCGCCCCAGACGCCGCACAAGACTCTTCGCCCGCGGACGATTTTTTGCGGTAAAAACGACATCCTGCGTGACGGGAACGCCCGCCGAGCGCATTTTTTCCTTCGTCTGAGCCTTATCGATGCAGAGCTCGCAACTTTCCTCGCAACATCCGGCATAGGCGAACCCGCTCGAGACCAACTCGCGCTGGATTTTCCCGTCCTCGCCGTAATCGCCGTGAATCACGGGGAAAATGACGTGCCGTGCGGGATCGAGATCCGTCGGGAGCGCATTTTCGTCCAAAACGCGCAATTCGACGCGCGGGAACGTCTGTTTCAGCGCTTCCGCGCAAGCTGCGCCTGAGCGGATCGACACTTCCCGCTCCGGAGAAACCGCACCGCAAAGCACCACAATCGTAAAATTTTCTTCAGACATGACGCGCCCGATTTTCCTCCCGAGACCCGCCGAATACGAGAGAAAAGTTTGCGGGAACGCAAATGTCCGGTTGAGACTGCGTTCCCGTCAGTCGCGAAGCACTTCAAAGCCGCGTTTTTCCAAATAGGATTTCAGGCGGCTCAATCCGGAATCATCCGGTCCGTCGAAGAAGGAAACGCCAGATGCGCCGTTGTCGAACGCCGCATCCAGGCATTCCTCGAAATCGGCTTCGATATCCGGATACATCAGCCCGGCGTAGATTTTTGCGCGGCCGCCGACGGCTTCGACGCTTTCCCTGACGGAGCGCCCGATCCACGCCGCCCCTTCGTCGTAAAACCCGTTGTAAATCATCGGGAAAAACGCATCAAGCGTCCAACGCCCCCAGTCCTGACGCACCATGCGCCGCGCCATCGACGGTCCCGGGAACACGGCGGCGGAGACGAATTTTCCCGAGCCTTTCACACGGCGGGCTATCGTATCGGCGACATTGCCGACGGCGTCGCAACGGAAATTCAGCCACGATTGGCATTCCTGCGGGAACGCCAGTTCGAGCGGATCTTTTCCGCTCTGCCGCTTAAACGTTTCGCGGCAATGCGCGCAGTAACAGTAATCGAACTGCGGATGTTCCCGCGTTTGTTCGATTCCGTAATTTTTCCACAAGACGACGGGCAAAATCACGTCCGGATATCGGATGTAATCGAGGTGAACACCGTCCACAAACGGCAAATTTGCGTCCGCGAGATAGCTCTCCGCCAGCGTTGCCGCAATTTCAGGGCGGCTCGGACACAAAAAGCGGTAGTAATCGACGTAGGCCGGTTTATCGTGCGAGGATTCGCCGATTCGGTTCACGGCATACCACTCCGGATGTGTTTCGAGGAACTCTGCGCGATTCAGCGTCCAGCGCCAATAATGCGCTTCGAGTCCGGCTTCTTTGCAAAAGCGATAAATTTCTTCGTCGTAGCCTTCAAAAAGGGCGGCGGAAATCCCGCATTCCCTCAGGCGAGCGAAGCGTTCCCGCCATTGTGTCTCCGTGCGGTTTTTATCGATCCGCAACCAAACCCAATTTTTGACGCGCCTCGGGGCGAGCGTTTCCGTGCGAAATTCTCCCTGTTCGTTGACGGTGTAGCGTTTTCTCTCTGCGGGAACGTCAACGCTTGCGCGAAACGTGTTTTGCGTGGCATCGATTCCGATTTTAGAGCCGGGCGGCAAATCGGCAGTTTCGTTTTCCGTCAGAAAAAATGCCTCCGGCGTGCGCAGGCAGTTCCGTTCTCTCGCAAAATTTTCCTGCTGTTCGTAGAAGATAGCCCAAAGCAATTTGTAAACCGCCGGAGGATACGGGAACGCAAATTCGCTGTCGTGCGGCGTTCCTGCGGCGCATTTGTCCGAGAAATAAACATAGCCCCAGCGGTCCGGCATATGCATGTCGATTTTCCCCGTCGGGGACCACACCCAGTTTTCCTCCGGTCCGCCTTCTTTGAGCCATTGCACGCGGGAAAAATTTACCCGCCAGCATTTTCCGGCACGGAGCGGATTGTCAAAATTCTGCGTAAGCGCCCGGCGCGGGATCGCCATTTCGACCGTCCAGCCGCGATCGATATCGGACGCGTCATTGAGCGTTCCCGCGAGTTTCACCGCGATTTTCAGTCCGGGACAATTCCACTGCGTGAAAAAATTTCCGCCGACGCGGTAAGGTTTATCGAGCATCAGGTCAAAAACCGTTCCGAGTGCGTTGACTTCGATTTCGAAATAGTTTTTTCCGTCGCCGTCGGGATCGAGAAAGATCTCGAAGTCGTTATCCCGGTAAATAATCGAATCGCGTTCGGTCAGGCTTGCGCGAAGATTCGGGTCTTCCAGCTCCGCCGCGACGTAGAGGAAATCGTCGTCCCAAAGCATTTTTGCCGTGGTGCGAAACTTCGGCGCGGGGAAGCCCTCGCCGCTGATATCGACAAAAGGAGGCGTTCCCGCCGCATTTTTCCACGAAGCCTCGTCGAGTTCGCCGTCGATTTTGATTTCACCGGCAGTGCGCAGGCAAACGTAGCACTGCGGAGCCGTCAAAAAGCGTTCGTATTTTTCGAAGAGGCTTTGAGCAAGAACCTGCCCGCACGCGACAAGCCACGCGCACGCGGAAAACGCAAAAAGTTTTTTCATAAAACGAATCATAAACTCCGAACCGAACACGGCGAGGATTAAAACGAAAAGCGCAGAGGGTCGCCGCTTTCGCGGGAACGCGCGATTTTTATCGCGGATTTATTCTCTTTTTTAACGCAGGGAACACAATGTTTTTTAAGAACAAAGAAATTTTAGACAAAAAACGAAATCGGTTCCGCTCCGTTTATGTTTTTGAGGTTAATAGAGAAGTTAGAGAGTCAAGTCAGTTGAGAGAGAAAAAGGGCGTGCGCGGAACATAGTTTCGCGCACGTTTCTCTTTTTACGAAAGCGGGATTTAGCGCGCGCCATTGCGCAACGGCGCGGTTTTACGGCGACGTTTCCCGCAATCACGGCCTGTATTTGCCGATACCACAAAATATTGCTGCGGTTCCCGAGGCGGAAGGTGCAGAGTTCGTTCCCGCAGGGGATTTTTACCGACAAAAAGCGCGCCGACTCTACGGAGTGTGGCTTTACATTCTCCCCATATTGTCCGTCGTGCTGACGTTAGCGGGAGCAATCGGAATTTGCCGCTTTGTGCTGAGAAAGCGCCCGGAGGCTAATCCTCAATCCTGATATCTTTGTTGCGGGAACGCGGGCCGCCGGCACGAAGCCAAGCGTTGATGAAGCCGTCGAGCTCGCCGTCCATCACCGCCTGAATGTTGCCCGTTTCGTAGCCGGTGCGCAGGTCTTTGACCATTTGGTAGGGCTGGAAAACGTAGGAACGAATCTGGTTTCCCCACCCGATTTCGCCTTTTTCACCGTAAAACTTTTCCATTTCGGCTCGCTTGTCGTCTTCCATTTTTTCGTAAATGCGCGCCTTCAAAATGCGCATCGCGAGCTCTTTGTTCTGGTGCTGAGAGCGTTCCCGCTGGCACGCGACGACGATGCCCGTAGGCAAGTGCGTGAGGCGCACGGCGGATTCCGTGCGGTTGACGTGCTGCCCGCCCGCACCGGAAGCGCGGTAAACGTCGATGCGCAAATCTTCGTCCTTAATCTCGACATTGATGTCGTCTTTGATGTCGGCAACGATATCGACGCTCGCAAACGAGGTGTGCCGGCGTTTGTTCGCGTCGAAAGGAGAAATGCGGACGAGGCGATGCACGCCGCGCTCCGCCTTAACGTAGCCGTAGGCGTTTTCGCCGTCGAAACGCAAAACGGCGGTGGAAATCCCCGCGCCTTCCCCGTCCTGCAAATCTTCGATGCTGACTTTGAAGCCTCGGCGTTCGCCCCAGCGCGTATACATACGCATGAGCATTCCCGCCCAATCGCAGGCCTCGGTCCCGCCCGCGCCCGCCTTAATCATCACGATGGCGGAGGATTTGTCGTGCGGTCCGGACAGGAAGGAGGAGATTTCGAGCATGTCGATTTCTTCAAGCATCGTTCCCGCTTCGGAATCGAGTGCGGAAAGCTCATCCGCCGCTCCCGCGTCGGCATCGTCCATTTCGCCGACGAGTTCGGCAAGCGTTTGCAAGTCTTCGGTGCGCCGCAGAAAGGCGACAAGCGGTGTTACTGCGGCTTTGAGCGACGTGTTTTCCGAAATAACGCTCTGCGCCGCCTGCTGGTCGTTCCAAAAATCCGGCTCGGACATTTTTGCCTCCAACGCGGCAATACGATCCTGCTTTGCGGGAACGTCGAGAAACTTGTAAAGATGCCCGCTACGACGAACGATTTCGTCAATCTTAGCGCGAGTTTCGGGAGAAATATACATGGAGGAAAAACGTAATCGGCGGAAACGCCCGTCGCAAGAGCGGAATTGCTCGCACCTTTTCCCGAAACTCTCACGGAGCCACAAAGCCACAGAGTTTTTTTTCTTATTTTTTTTTAGGAAACTCAACGCATCGGAGAGGCGTTATGTTCTAAAACCCTGCGCGTGAGCGTAGGGTAGGAACCGAAAAACAAACCGCGCCGCGCCGGGAACGCATTTATTCCCTGACGCTCTCGCGGCGCAATGGAATAACCCTCTCGCGAAGCACGCAATGAAACACAAAGTTTTTTATTTTAAGAACTCATTCCTCATTTTTAATTCCTAATTCTTAAAAAAAGTCTTGCATACGGGAACGCGGGGTGGTTTTATTTTGGGCTTTCGGTTGTCGGGGCGTAGCGCAGTCTGGCTAGCGCGCTTCGTTCGGGACGAAGAGGTCGGAGGTTCGAATCCTCTCGCCCCGACCAGCCGAACAAAAAGCCCGCCGCAACGCGGGCTTTTTTGTTATCGGAGAAAAATCGCCATGAGCTTAAAAGAAAAACACGATGAAATCCTTGCGGAACTCGAGCCCTTTGAAGATCCGCAAGACCGCTTTCAATACCTGATCGACCGCGCGAAGTCCGCGCCCGCTCTCGGTGCGGAGCACCGCGTTCCCGCCAACCTGGTCGAAGGGTGCACGTCGCAACTTTGGCTCGTTTGTCGTTTTGAAGACGGAGTCTGCCGCATTGACATTGATGCCGATGCCGTCATCACTAAAGGCATTGCCTCCCTCATCCGCGACTATTTTGACGGAGCGAAACCCGAAGAAATCGTTTCCGACAATGTGGACTTCCTCTCGTCCGTCGGGATAGACCAGCACCTTTCCCCGAACCGCCGCAGCGGCCTTTCCAATCTTGTCGGAAAAATCCACGCCTTCGCCCGAACCCGCATTTCCTGAAAAAAAAGCCATGACATCGCTTCCTCCCGCCATTTCCGAACTTTACCCGTTTTCTCCGAATTATTTTGAAACGGGGGACGGGAACATGCACTACGTCGATACGGGAACGGGAGAGCGCGGGAACGTCGTTTTGCTTCACGGCAATCCGTCGTGGTCATTTTTGTGGCGGGATTTAATTAAAAAGCTTTCCGCTTGCGGCTTTCGATGCATTGCGCCGGATCATCTCGGCATGGGGCTTTCGGAAAAGCCGGAAAAGTTTTTCCGCCTTGCCGACCGCATTCGGCACATTGAGGCGTTGCTCGCTCATCTCGGTGTCGAAAAGTTTTCGCTCTGCGTTCACGATTGGGGCGGAGCAATCGGAAGCGGCGTGGCGACGCGGTCGCCTGAAAAAATCGAAAAACTCGTTATCACCAATACGGCGGCATTTCGCTCGCTGAATATACCGAAGCGCATCGCCATTTGCAAAATTCCGGTGTTCGGTCCGTTTATCGTCAGGGCATTCAATGCCTTTGCGTGGCCCGCAACCTTCATGTCCGTCCGCAAAAAACTTCCCGATGCCGTGAAAGACGGCTTTCTGTTCCCGTATCGGACATTCCGTTCCCGCACGGCGGTGGCGAATTTCGTGCGTGATATTCCGCTTTCGCCGAAGCACCCGACTTACGCGACGCTCAGCGAAATCGAAAACGCCCTTCCCTCTCTCGCGGGAAAACCCGTGCTCATCGCTTGGGGCGGTCTGGATTTTTGTTTCGACGACACCTTTTTTAACGGGTGGAAACAGCGTTTTCCCGAGGCGGAAACGCTCTACCGAACGGATGCCGGGCACTACCTGCTCGAAGATACCGGCGAAGAACTCGTTCCCGCCGTCGCCGATTTTCTGCGCAAATAGATTTGCCCGCCTTTGTCCCTTTTCGCGGGAAATACCGCTAAGCGGCAACAACGCTTTTCGGTATTATTTTTCGTTTTTGAGAATTTTAATGAAGGCTTCCTGCGGAATGGAAACCTTGCCGATTTCTTTCATGCGCTTTTTACCTTCCTTCTGCTTGTCGAGGAGCTTGCGCTTACGGGTAATATCGCCGCCGTAGCATTTCGCGAGAACGTCTTTACCGACGGAACCGAGCGTTTCCCGGGCAATAATTTTCCCTCCGACGGCTGCCTGAATCGCGATTTTGAAAAGTTGGCGCGGCAACAATTCTTTGAGGCGCTCGCAAAGGCGTCGCCCGTTGGATTCCGCCTTCGTCGAGTGAACGATGCTCGAGAACGCGTCCACGGGCTCGCCGTTGACCAAAATATCGAGCTTCACCAAATCGCTTTCCACGTAATCGCCGAACTCGTAGTCCATTGAACCGTATCCGCGCGTAATGGATTTAAGGCGATCGTTGAAATCGACGAGGATTTCGTTGAGCGGGAGCACGCAGGAAAGCATGACGCGCTGATCGTCGATTGTATCGATATGATCGCAGATTCCGCGTTTTTCCTGAATCAGCGTAAGCATATCGCCGATACTCGTGCTCGGCACGTGAATGTGCGCACGCACGGTCGGCTCCTCCATTTTTTCAATTTCCGCCGCCGGCGGCATAAGGGAGGGATTATCGATCTTCGAAAGCTTTCCGCCGTGTGTATAAACTTTATAAATGACGCTCGGATACGTGGAAATAATATCCAAATCGTATTCGCGACGCAGGCGCTCCTGAATAATTTCCATATGGAGCAATCCGAGAAAGCCGCAACGGAATCCGAAGCCGAGCGCAACCGAGCTTTCCGCCGTATATGTAAGCGCGGCATCGTTGATGGCGAGCTTGGCGAGCCCGGCTTTCAGCTTTTCGTATTCACTCGTATCCAACGGATAAATTCCGCTGAACACCATCGGTCGCACTTCCTTAAAGCCGGGAACGGGTTCTTTTGCCGCCGCGTTCGCGTGTGTAAGCGTATCGCCGATTTTGACTTCGGAGACATCGCGAATATTCGTCACGACGTAGCCGACCATTCCCGGTTCGAGCGCATCCGCCGTTTTCATTTTCGGGGAAAAAATCCCGACTTCCTTAATCTGGCTTTTCGCGCCGGTCGCCATTAACTGAATCTGGTCGCCCGGCTTGAACGTTCCCGAAAAGACGCGCACGTAGGTGATAACCCCCTTATAGGTGTCGAATTTCGAATCGAAAATCAGCGCCCGAGGGGACGGATAATCCGCCCATTTCGGCGCGGGAACGGTTTTGACCACGGCTTCCAGAATATCCGTGATTCCGATTCCGCTCTTCCCGGATGCCAAAATCGCTTCGTCCGCGGGAATGGCAAGCACGTCCTCCACCTGCCGCTTGGCTTCTTCCGGATGTGCGCTCGGAAGGTCGATTTTATTAATCACGGGAATAATTGTCAGATCCTGCTGCAAAGCGAGCGTAGCGTTGGCGACGGTTTGCGCCTCCACGCCCTGAGAAGCGTCGATGAGCAGGCACGCGCCTTCGCAGGAAGCGAGCGAACGCGAAACCTCGTAAGAAAAATCCACGTGCCCGGGCGTATCGATCAGATTCAGCAAATACGTGTTCCCGTCCTGTGCCGTGTAATTCATCGAAACAGGATGGCTTTTAATCGTAATGCCCTTTTCGCGTTCAAGGTCCATCGCGTCCAAAAGCTGATCCTTCATTTGGCGCAATTCCACCGTCTTTGTGTGTTCGAGCAAGCGGTCGGAAAGCGTCGTTTTTCCGTGGTCGACGTGAGCGATGATGCAAAAGTTGCGAATGTTGCGAATATCAGGCATTAGGCGTTCCCGTAATGTTGAAAAAAAGTTGAACGGCTATTTAAAAGGATTTGACGCGGGAACGCAAAACGCATTTTGAAACACGTTCCGTTTCGGAGCCCTTCACGCAAAGGGGAAATCGGAATTCGGCATTAAACCGAAACCGCCGCCTGCGCCTACTGCACATCAAAAATCGCGGAAACGTAATTCTCGACGGAGAACGCCTGCAAGTCTTCCGGCTTTTCTCCGAGTCCGACGTAGTAAATCGGCAAGCGCAGTTCGCGCCAAATTCCGACGAGCGCGCCGCCGCGCGACGTTCCGTCAAGCTTCGTAACGATGAGGCCGGTCAGATTAAACGCTTCGTGAAAAATTTTTGCCTGCTCAATGGAATTGGAACCGAGAGTTCCGTCCACCACCAACCAGCGATGATGCGGCGCGGCAACATCAAGCTTGGCGACCACACGGGAAATCTTCTTTAATTCTTCCATCAGGTGCGACTTCGTGTGCAGGCGCCCTGCGGTATCCAGCACGGCAACACGCTTTCCGCGGGAACGCGCGGCCTGAACCGTATCAAAGGCGACGGCGGCGGAGTCCGCGCCGTGACGTCCGGGGACCAGTTCGAGATTCAGCCGTGCCGCCCACGCGGCAATTTGCTCATTCGCGGCAGCCCGAAACGTATCGCAGGCACCGAGAATAACGGAATCTCCGTTTTGTCCGAAAAGGTAAGCGAGCTTGGCGGCTGTCGTCGTTTTTCCGGCACCGTTTACGCCGACGAGAGCGATGACTTCGGGCACGTGTTCCGGAGCGGGAACGAATTTTGCCTCCGCGCCGTCGAGCACCCGCATAAGCACCTTTTTCCCGATTTCGGCGGCGGCACGTCCGTGCAACTCTTTATCTTTCGCGTAAGCGGCACGGATTTCGTCGAGAATCTCCTGCGTGGTTTCCACGCCGAAATCCGCTCCGTAGAGGGCTTCTTCAAGCTCCTCTATGGACGAAGCGTCGAGTTTCTTTGAAAAGATTCCGCCGATTGCGCCAAACAGCTTCGCCGTTTTTTTAAAGCCGTCCTTAAATTTTTGAATGAGAGAACCGAACATCCGGTGGTAGGTGAAAGTTGATAGTTGAAAGGTGAAAGTTTAGGGAAGCCGGATAGAGACCGAAAACCGGAGACCAGAGACCGGTAAATACTTCAAAGTTTTTGCCTCCGGCAAAAATCTTAGCACGATGCCGGTCTCTCATCACTAGTCTCCGGTCTCTATTTCTGCGCATCGCGCAAAGGACGCGTAAGGTGCGCCTTCACGCGATCGAGCATCCCGTTGACAAAGCGATGCGATTCTTCAGTAGAGAAAATCTTCGCCAAATCAATCGCCTCATTGATGGAAACAATCGGCGGAATATCCGTGCGGTAAAGCAATTCGTAAATCGCAAGGCGCAGAATGGCAAGGTCGCAACGCGCAATACGGGAAAGCGTCCAGTTTTTGGCACAATCGGAAATCACTTCGTCGATACGGGCAATATTTTTGAGCGTTCCCGTGACGAGTTCTTCCGCAAATGCGTAATATTCGCGCGGCTCGACCTGCGAGGTAAAGAAATCAAAAAGCGCTTCCGGCAATTTTTCCGGTTCACAGGGAGAAATTCCCCACGAGTAGATAAACTGCATTGCCGCAATGCGGTTTGCACGGCGACGGGAAAGTTTTGCGGGCTTCGGAGATGCCGCACAGTCAGAAGATGAATCAGACATAAAAAGAAATCAGTTTTTGTGAAAAGGTGTGTTCCCGCCGAAGGAAAAGCCGCCGGGCGAATCATCCTCGTCGTCCTCGTCGTGAAGGAAGTTGCTGCCGAAGATTTCCTCGTTGCGTTCCCGTTCAATATCATCGCGATCGAGCTCCTCGAGATAGCGTGCGAGGCGCAGCCCGGCGGAGGCGATGTCGATTGCCGCGAGAGCGAATTCTGCGCCACGATCGGTTTCGCCGAATACGCGCTCGTCCGCCTGCGCCTCGTTATTGGTTACGATAATGCCGTTAATAACGGGAACCTGCGTGTTAATACCGATCGCCTGGAGTGCCGTTCCCGTTGCATTGGCGATGATTTCGTGATGCGGGGTTTCGCCGGCAATAACGACGCCGAGCGTAATGATGCAATCGTAATCGCCCGTAAGTGCAAGCATGTTGGCGACGTAGGGAAGCTCGTTTGCGCCGGGAACGCGGGAAAGGTCTATCCCGTTGGCGGGAACGCCGGATTCGCGGAGTTTTTGACGAACGCGGGAAATTAAATGGTCAACGTGCTTTGAGTTATAGCGGGAAGCGACGATTGCGAAACGCAAATCGGAACGCGCTTCCGGACGGTGAGTCGGTTTGTTTTTGCTCATGAAAATTTATCGGAAAAAGAATTTTAACTCTGCGAATTTGAAAGAACGTTTTCAAAAAAGAACGAAAGAGGCGAATTACGCGACGGAAGCCGGCGAGCCCGAAAGATTCTTTTTCCGCCAGGATTTTCGCCACCCGGCGCGGTGCTTGGCAATCCAATCATACATCGCACAAACGTAGCCGACATCATACCCGGCGCGTTCGCTCAGAAACCACTTGTGCCGCATTATTTCCTCCCGCTCTGCCGTCGCCTCCCGATACAGGATTGATTTCGCCGCAACCGTCTGCACGAGGCGCGGAGAATGCAAAGCCTGCACCGACTTCGATGTCGCAGATGCTCTTCTCGGTTTCATACCCTCTGCAATATGTTCCGAAACCGCGTTTTTTCAAGCTCAAAAACGGAATCTTCGTCCCGAATATTTTTCCGGCGAAAGGAAATCCCGCGGCTTTCTCCAAGCAAAAAAAGCGTTCCCGCAGGTTTATCCTAAGCCGAAAGCGCGGCGACGCGCAGCGGCGAGACGGGAGCAGGCGAGGCGAAGCGTTGCCGTTCCCGCCCGGGAATTTTCAAAAACCGTGGAAATAACGGTGTCGGGTCCGTCCGGATTTTCGAGCCATTCCAAAAGCCGCGGGAAATCGGATACAAGCAACGGTTTTACGACGGAGACGGCGCGGGTTCGGCTCGGAAACGCCCACGGCTCGCGAACGGATTCGTCGAGCGCGAATTTTGCCCCCGCCGCATCGCAGAGCTTTAGAATTTTTGCGTCATTTTCGGGAGACGGCGGAAGCGGTTGTTCAAAAAAATCCGCGCTCGGCATTTCCGAAAGCTCAACGAACGCAGGCAAAACGGAGTCTGAGAAAGCACCGTTCGCATCAAAGCGCAAAAGCGTTCCCGCAGGCACAAGCGACAAAATTTTTCCGCAGAAATCCGCCTCCCGCTTTTCTTCATCCAACCCGATTTTTATTTTGAAAACGGAAAATCCTTCGACTCGGGCACGAAAAATCGCTTCAAGAATTCTTTCCGGAGCGGTTTCACGGGAACGCGGGATTAACTTTGCGCAGAGTCTTGAATCCGGAGGGGAAATTTCCTGCGCATGCGGATTTTCGAGAAAGAATTTTGCCGCAGAGAACGCGTGTGCCGTGCACGGCAGATTTTCCGGAATCGCCGAGGGAATGCGTTCCCGGCAGGCATGCAAAAATGTTTCCGCCTCTTGAAGTTCTTCACACCCGAAACCCCGCCACGGAGCGATTTCTCCGAAGGCGATGCGCCCTGCCTCATCTGCGATTTTTACGAGCAAGCTTTCCCGATGCGAAAATGAACCCCGCGCCGTATTCACGGGAACGCGAAACGGACGAACGATTCGCTCGAAGGAAAAATGCATCTCAGATTTTTTTCAGTTCCACGGTCTGTGTCGGGAACGCAAAACTGATTCCCGCATCGGCGAAACGCCGCAGAATCTCAAGATTTACCGTATGTGCAAACGCATTGGCTGCGGGAATATCCGCATCGGCGTAAGCGTAGATTACGCGAATGTTCAGTGTCGAATCCGTAAAGTCGCTGAAAAACACGGTCGGAACACTGCCGGGAACGAGTTTTCCGGAATCGACCAGAATCGCTCTTACGATGGAAACCGCCTCTTCGATTTTTTCCGGCGGCGTATCGTAGGTCAGCCCGAGATTCATCACGCGGCGAATTTTTTCCCGGGAAGAAATCGTCGTTACAACGCGATTTGCCAAATCCGCATTCGGAATCGAGATTTCGTGATCGTCGGCTGTGCGCAAACGCGTCGAACGCAATCCGATGCGGACAACCGTTCCGGGCGTTCCCGCTCCGATATCAATAATGTCTCCGACGGAAAAAGGACGGTCAATGACGAGCATCGCCGTTCCGAAGAAATTTTTCACGGTATCCTGCGACGCCAAGCTGACGGCGAGCCCGCCGATTCCGATCATTGCAAGAATCTCCGCCGGGCGCGTATCCGTCATCACGCGCACGAGAAGAAGAATTCCCCAAAAAACGATGAGCGTCTGCAAAACCGCCCCCGTCAGCGGCACTAATGCGGAAAATGCCGAGTTGCGATGATTCTTTTCCGCATAATCCCTGATAAACTTTATCGGCAAGCGGACAAGATGCCAAAGCACCTGCGTTTGAACGACGACGATAAATATCCAAAACGTGCGATCGAGCAAGGACACGGCGGCGAGAACTTCCGGTGCCTCAAAGACGGCGGAAACGGGAAAAGAAATCAGGCGATACGCCAAGATTCCGGCGGAGAGCCCGAGAAGCGGGAACGCCCGAAATACCGAATTTATCGCGATGAAAAGCGTCCCGCCTCGTCCCCGGCAACGCATGCGAATCCTCTCGGAAACACCCGAAAAGAAATGTTTTAGGATTTTCCCTGCGGAAAGTCCGCCTACGACGAGTGCGACAAAAATCAGCGCATCGATTCCGCTCGGGAACGCGGTTTTTACCGCCTCAAAAAACGAAACGGCACTTTCGGCGGGAACGCTTCCCGTTGCCGCCGGGCTTTGTCCGAGAATCAGCATTTTTTCCATTTTGTTTCTTTTTAATAAAAGCGGCCCGGAAACGTTCCGTTATCCGGGGAAAACCTTCTTAGAGTTCCTTTTCCCATGAAGAACCGAGAAGAACAATTTCCGGAACGAGATCAACGCCCGCCTCCGCCTTCACGATTCCGTGAACACGCCGCACGAGCGCGATAACGTCCGACGCCGTCGCTCCGTCCTTCGCGACAATAAAATTCGCATGAACGTCGGAAATTTCCGCCCTCCCGATGCCGGAGCCTTTCAGTCCGAGACGATCGATCAGTTTTCCGGCGGACGTTCCCGTCGGGTTGCGGAAGGTGCAGCCGGCGGAGCGTTCCCGCGGTTGAGAATCGCGGCGCACCTCGGCATACGCGGACGCAACCTTTTTGATTTCATCTAAGGTTCTCCGCTCTTTCGAACCGAGGACGGCACTGAGAACGATTGCGCCGTGAAGTTCGGGGCAATCGCGATAAACGGGATTCATCTGATCCCGCCGGGCTTCGTGCCGCGTGCCGTCCGGCATAATCCACTCGACGGATTCCACGACGTCGAAAATCGACGCACCCATCGCGCCTGCATTCATGCGCAAAGCACCGCCGAGCGTTCCCGGAATCCCCTCCAAAAACTCAAATCCGCCCAGTCCTTCGCGCATGGCGAATCCGCAAAGTTCCTTGAGCTTTGTCCCGGCTCCGACGCGGATGCGATCCCGCCCGTCCCCGCCGGCTTCTTCTGCGGAAGAGCGGGCACAACGAACGCGGCGCGCTCCTCGCCACGCCGGCTGGGAAAGGCGAATGACCAGTCCGGGGAAGCCGTTGTCGGAAACCAGCAAATTAGAGCCGCGCCCGAGGACAAACACGGGAATTTCACACACGGCGGCACCGCGCAAAAGCACCTCCAACTCATTCACGTTGGAAGGTTCTGCATAATACCGGGCGTTCCCGCCCAGTCCGAGCGTCGTCATTTTCCCGATACATTTATTTTCCTCTAAAACGGCATCCTGCGAAAGCAGACGTTTCATGCGCTTGGCAAAATCTTCAGCGTTTCCGCCGCCGCGTGAGGCATCACCCAACCAAAGTTCACGCACAAAAACGGACGCGGCGATGCGATCGATATCGCCTGCGCCCACAAAGGCGACCAGCGTTTCGGAGGACGCGGATTCCGCCGCGATTTCCCGCAAACGGGAAAGCAGAAGCGATGTTTCCGGACAAAGACGGATGTTTCCCGTTCCCGCGGGAATATTTGCAAGAATGTCCGCCGCGTCGCCGCCGGGAACATGCGCTTCGCCCGCAGAATAAACCGGCATCAGCAACGTTTCGTCCGCAAGAGAAAGCGCCCGCGCAAATTCCGCCGCATACTGGCGCGTCCGGGAGTAACGGTGCGGCTGAAACACGGCGACGAGACGCCCGAGATGCGTTTCGCGAAGCAGACGCAAAAGCGCGGAAATTTCCGTCGGATGATGCGCATAGTCGGCAACCACCTTCAGCCGCTCTCCGCGATAGAGAACATCCTGACGCCGACGCATTCCGGAGAATTTTCCGAGCGGTTCAACGCCGATTTTTCCGTTCCCGACATATGCGGTCGCGGCGAGAGCCAAAACGGCGTTCATAATGTTAAACCGCCCGGCAACGGGAAGAGTAAGCGTTCCCGCGTTGAACTTTCCTCCGAGTTCGACCTGCGTTTCGGAAGCGCCCGCCTGTATCACGCGAAACGCATAATCTCCGCTCGGTCCGACTTTAAAGACGGGAACGGCAAGATCCGAAGCAATGCGCTCCAATCGCGATGAGTTTTCCGGAATAAAAACGGCACGACGCGTTCGCTCAAACAGATTCCGAAACGTTTTTTCCAAATCTTCTTCTCTGCGATAGTAGTCCGGATGATCCCAATCCAAATTGACGGCGACGGTGATTTCCGGGGAAAAATTGACGATCGTGCCGTCGCTTTCATCCACTTCCGCCACAACCCAATCCGTCGCCGGGGAAAAGTGAGCCGGAGGCTGAACCGGATTACGGTAAAGCCCGCCGAGGACGTATCCGGTTTCCGTTCCCGCCGCGATGAGAGACTGCGCGAGCATCCCGCTTGTCGTGGTTTTCCCGTGGCTTCCGCAAACGGCAATCAGCTTTTTCGAAGCGACGCGTTCGGCAAGCAATTCTCCGCGCCTCACCATGCGCATACCGCGTTCCCGCGCCAAATCATAAAGCGGATGCCCCGGTTTTACGGCACTGGAGCGGCCGACCAAATCCGTATCCGAGTCCGGAGAAGAAGTCAGACGGACACCTGCCTTTTCGAGAAAGGCGAGCATCGGAGAATCCGTCGCATCGTCCCAACCGGAAACGTCCCAGCCCTCTTCGCACATATAGACGGCAAGCGGTCCGACTCCCATCCCGCAAACGCCGAGCAACCACGCGGATTTTTCACGAGAAACGTCCATATCCGGAGTGTTTTACGATTATCGGTTACGCCTGTTCGGAACGAATGATTTTACGTTCCTTCGTGGCATATTGGACGAGGTCCGAAACGACGTTGTCCCAAACATACTCTCGCGATAATTTCTCTATCCCGTCGCGAAAGCGTGCCAGCAGCTCATCGTCGGAAACCGCATCGAGCACGGTCTCCGTAAGCTTTTCGATTTCGCCCTGCGGAACCAAAATTCCGGCACCTTTTTCCTGATAATATTTGGCGTTGGCCGTCTGATGGTCATCCGCAGCAAACGGATACGGCACAAGAACGGCGGGAACGCGGCAGGCGATACATTCGGCGAGCGTTCCCGCGCCTGCGCGAGAGACGACGATGTCCGCCGCGGAAAGAGCTTCCGCCATCGTATCGCAAAACGGAATAAAACGAGCGACAACGGGAGCGCCCGAAGAAGAGACGGCTTCCTTCACGGGGCATTCCGCGTCCTTGCCGGGGCCGGTAACGCAAAGCACGGAAACGCCGGCGGCGGCAAAGGCTTCCCACGCGCCGCAAATCCAGTCGTTGAGAGGTTTTGCTCCCTGGCTTCCGCCGAAAATCGCCACAAGTTTTCCGCCTTCGGGGAAGCCGAGCTTTGCGCGGCACTCCGCTTTATTCAGAGAACGAATTTCCCGGCGAACCGGAAAGCCCGCAGAACGGAATGCCAGCGGCGAAAGTCCCTTCACCCGCACGCCCGGCGGAAGATAAACACGCGTCGAAATGCGGGAAATCCAGCGCACGGCCTTTCCCGGAATGCGATTTGCCTCATGCAAAATCACGGGAATAAAAAGCACCTTGCAAACGAGCGCCATTCCGAGCGTCATAAATCCGCCGAAGCTGACGTATGCCGCCGGACGGTTTTTCAGAAGAAACGCAAACGCGAACCCGATTGCCGACAACTGAGAGCACAGAAAGCGGAAAAGCCCGACCGGAGAAAACTCAAGCCCGGCACCCGGAGCACGTCGAAATTCAAGTTGCGGGTATTTTTCCAGAAGCCGCGCATCAATTTTCTTCCGGCTCACGACAAGGATGCAACGATAGCCGAGATCCGTAAGGCGCTCGGCAAGCGCGATTCCGGGAGAGAGATGCCCGCCGGTTCCTCCGCAGGCGATAACGAATGTTTTTCTCATGAATCAGATTTCCTTTGGCAAAATAAAATTTCCGCTCGAAAGCTCAACCGGCGGGAACACGCTCTTGCGCCAATTCAACATCGCATTGAGCATCAGCCCCGTTAACGAAAACATCACGACAAGATTACTTCCTCCGTAGCTGACAAACGGAAGCGACATCCCTTTCGTGGGCAAAAGCCCCGTAACCACGCCCATATTAATCAGCGCTTGCAGGACGATGAAAAGTAACGCCCCTAAGCAGACATTAAAATGAAACACGTCCGGAATCTTCCTCAGGCGCCAAATAACCACCAGAAAAAGCACCCAAAAAACCAGGACAATCATTGCCGCCCCCACAAAACCGAGCTCTTCTCCGACAACGGCAAACACAAAGTCCGTATGAGCCTCCGGCAAAAAATAGCGATACTGTGCGCCGTTTCCCAAGCCGGTTCCGATCCAGCCGCCGCCGCCCAAACCGATCAGCGCCTGCCAAAGCTGATACCCTTCGTTCAGCTTTGTTCCTTCGGGATCAAGGAAGGCGGAAATACGATTCAGACGATTCGGCCAAAAATAAACGACGACGGAAAGTGCGGAAATCCCCAGCGCAATAACGGGCACAAGAAATCCCAGTCGGGCTCCCGAAATGAAAAGCATCGTAAATCCCACGGCGGCACAAAGCGCCATCGTTCCGAGATCCGGACCCAACGCGACCAGTCCCGCAATAAGTCCGATAATCAGACACGGACACACGAACCCGTAGAAGACATCTTCAAGAAATTCCTTTGCGGGGAAGCCGAACCGCTTCGATTGCCGCAAGGCAACCTTCTCGTGTTGAAAAAAACGTTGTGCACCCGCGAGATAATGTGAAAGAGCCAAAACGAGAGCGATCTTTCCGACATCACTCGCCTGTAAACGAATAATTCCGAGATTTATCCAGCGCCACGAACCGTTGACTTCCACGCCCGGAAACGTCGCGCCGGAAAGTTTCACTCCGGGAATCGCAAATCGCGCACAAATCAACAGCACGCAAGCGACACAGACAATCCACCAAACGTATTTCCGCAACCACTGCAAATTGACCCGAAAGAAGAAAAGCCCGCCAAGCAACGCGGGAACCGCGTAAATCAACTGCATTCGAAACGTGTAGAGAGGATCATGCGCAAGCCGCATGGATTCGCGCAAGTATTGACCGGCACTCGTTTGAATCACCAATCCGAAAACCGTCAATGCAAGGATGAAGAAAACGACAATCCCCGCATCTGCATCGAAGCGGGGAAAGCCGGGGGAAGAAGAGCCGGAACGCTCAGACATCTATTCGAAAGCCCCTCTCGAAATTTAGCGGCACATTCGAAATTTTACTTTGCCGGCGTTCCCGTCGCAGGACCGGAAGCCTCTTCCGAAGAAGAGCCGAAATCTCCGAAACCGCCTTCGGGCATTCCGAAATTTTCGTCAACGACGACGGATTCGTCCTTCTGCTCCGTCGGAACCGATTCTGCAGGTTCGGATTTTTCCGGGGTCGGTACGGGTTCCGCCTTTGCCGGTGCTGCTTCCGCCGATTTTTCGGTAGCGGCGGCTTCCGCCGGCGTTTCCTCTTTTGCCGCAGGTTCGGACTTCTTATCGTTCTTTGCCGGAATCACTAACTTTTGTCCGACAAAAATCGTATCCTTCTTCAAATTGTTCGCTTTTTTCAGCTGTGCAACGGATATCTTATGCTTCCGGGCAATCGTGCCGAGAACATCGCCTTTCTTAACAATGTAAACCTCGCCTTCGACAACCGTTTTTTCTTCGGCCGCCTTCGGCTTCGGAGCAGGAATTTTCAGCTTTTGCCCTTCAAAAATGGTCGCATCGAGACGGAACCCGTTCGCATCTGCGATTTCCTTCGGCGTTACACCGTGTCGCACGGCAATAGTCGAAAGCGCATCCCCCTTTTGAACGACGTAAATCTTCTCCGCCGCGGCGGGAACCGTTTCTGCCGACTTAGTCGCGGGGGCGGGCTTTACGGGAGCGGCACTGGCGGGAGCAACCGCAGTCGCCGGGACGGATGCGACGGGCATCGCCTTTGCGGGCTTTGCCGACGCGGGAGCTCCGGTGCGGGCCCCGCCCGAGTAAATACTCGTATTCTGATGCCAGGTATCCGCGCCGTTTTCAGGACCGCGGCATCCGTTAACAAGCAGGAGAAATACGCAGATGTGCCCGAATACAACTCCGGAGACGGTAAGCAACGATTTCATGGTGTTTTTCTACGTTCTTTTTAAATGATTTAGCAAAAGGGATTAACGAGTGAGAACCTCGTATTGCCACCGATACTGTTGGAGTTCTTCCAAAAAGTCGAAACTATTTTTAAGTTATTCACAAAAGAAATACTCACACGCAAAATCCCGCCCGTTTTGTGTGAATAACCTTTAAAATCCTTTTAAAATAAAGGATCCGTATGTTAATTCCTTATGAACAACCGGGCGTCCCCAAAAGTTATTCACAGTGCCTGGCATTCCTTGCCGAAAATATCTTTGTGAATAACTAAAAATTCCGAAAAAGAACATCCCTCAAAAATAAGAACGCGAAGACGGATTCCGGAGGCGCACTCTTACTCCCGGAAAAGAGCGACATCGGACCACTCTCCCATGACCCGCCCTTCGACGCGCACGTTCCCGCCCCATGCGGCACGGGCCTTGGTCTCAAAAACGCGCATCACCGTCGATTGCTCGCTGGCGAGAATGCCGCTAAGAGCGAGCATCCCGCCTTTCTTTACCGCCGCGAGCAGGTTATCCGCATAAATGCAAAGAACATCGCTGATAATATTGGCGAGAACGACATCGGAGGCGCCGGCTTTCTCAAGCCCCGTCTCAATCCCGTCGTGAGTAAAAGTTACGGCACCTTCCGGTAAATTATTTTTGCGACGGTTTTCAATCGAAACTTCGACTGCCTCAGGATCGCGGTCGAAGCCGTAAACTCTTTTACACCCGAGTTGTGCAGCAGAAATGGCGAGAATTCCGGAGCCGCATCCGGCATCAATGACGGACGTTCCCGCGACGGATTCCGAATCGGGACGGGCGGCAAGGAAGTCCGCCAAACGCTGTCCGCAAAGGCGCGTCGTCGGATGGTCGCCCGTTCCGAACGCCAAGCCTGCGTCAAAATAAACGACTGCCGCGCCGGCGGGAACGTCGTATTCCGCGCGACGCCAATCCGGAACCCAATGCAGTCGCCCGTAGCTCCACGGATGCAGATTCGCTTTATAGGCTTCTTTCCAATCGCGGTCCTCGAGTGTGCCGACGGAGGGGCGCTCGGGCAGCATTTTAAATGCCTTTCGCAAATCCGCCCACGCATCGAGTGCCTCGGATTCGCTGTCGAAATACCCCATCAGCACCGGAGGCTGAGCGGCTTTTTCATGAAAAATCAGCCACGGAGAACGGACCAGTTCGCAGAAAAAATCTTCGAGCGGCTGTGCCAACGCACCGTCAATTTCGCAACGTGTTTCGATCATTTTTACAAAATTAAAGGAGAGAGATGAAAGCTTAAAGAATCCCTTCGCCGAGAGAAAGTCGACGGATAACGTCCGGCAGAATCTTGTGCTCTTGTGCGTGAATTTTCCGGGCAAAAGTTTCCGGCGTATCCGTTTTTTCACGACGAACAACCGCCTGATCGATAATTGCCCCGCGATCAAGCTCCGCATTCACATAATGCACCGTGCATCCGCTGACGGCGACGCCGTAGCGCCACGCCTGCCCGATCCCGTCGAGACCCTGAAACGAGGGAAGCAACGACGGATGCAAATTGATAATGCGATTCGGAAACGCCTCCAATAGCGGAGCTTTCAAAACGCGCATAAATCCGGCGAGTACAATCCATTCCGCGCCGGAAGCCTTAATTTCACGAACCCACGCAGCTTCGCGTTCCGGAGAAAACTTCGTTTTAAACGGTCCCGGGTCAAGCTGCACGGCAGGAACGCCGTAGGTTTTTCCGTGTTCGAGAATCTTCGCTCCGGGGATATCGCAAAAAATTCCTACGGGAACGGCATTCCCCAACATTCCCTCGCGGTAAGCCTTTAAGATAGCCTCCGCATTGCTTCCTGTTCCCGAACCGAGTATCGCAAATTTCATGAGAGAAAAAGTTACGCCGCTTCCGACGGGAACGCGAGCGGGAAAAATCGGAGCAAGGCGTATCCGTCCGAAAAAAAAACGTTCCCGCGAAGTTTCACGGGAACGCTTCTTTAAGCACTAAGCTTTAATCTCTAATCTTTCAATTAGCGATTGATGTCGCCGAGCATCTTTCCGCCGAAGACTGCGGCTGCGCCGAGTTCTTCTTCGATGCGGAGGAGCTGGTTGTACTTCGCGATACGGTCGGAGCGGCTCATGGAACCGGTCTTGATCTGACCCGCATTCGTCGCAACTGCGATATCGGCAATCGTCGAATCTTCCGTTTCGCCGGAGCGGTGCGAAATAACGGCCGTGTAGCGGTTGAACTGCGCCATTTCGACAGCGTCGAGCGTTTCCGTGAGGGAGCCGATCTGGTTGACTTTGACGAGGATGGAGTTTGCCGTTCCCGTCTGGATGCCCTTCTTGAGGAACGCCGTGTTGGTGACGAACAGGTCGTCGCCGACGAGCTGAACCTTGCTGCCGAGCTTGTCCGTGAGCTTTTTCCACGTTGCCCAGTCCGTTTCCGCGCAGCCGTCTTCGATCGAGATGATCGGGTAGCTGGAGCAGAGGTCGGCGAGGAAATCAACCATCTTGTCGCCGGAGAGCTTGCGCCCGTCGGATTTCTTGAAGATGTATTGTTTGGTCTTCGTGTCGTAGAATTCGGAAGAAGCGACGTCGAGCGCGATGCAGATATCCTTGCCGAACTTGTAGCCGGCAGCCTTAACGGCAGCAGCGATCGTGTCGAGAGCGTCTTCAACGGAGTCGAGGCGCGGAGCGAAGCCGCCTTCGTCGCCGACAGCCGTGTCGAGACCGCGTTTCTTGAGAACGCCCTTGAGCGCGTGGAACGTTTCTGCGCCCATCTGGACTGCCTGACGGAGCGAGGTTGCGCCGACCGGCATGATCATGAATTCCTGGAAGTCAATCGGAGCGTCGGAGTGAGCGCCGCCGTTGATGATGTTCATCATCGGAACCGGAAGCACCTTCGCGTTCGGGCCGCCGAGGTATTTGTAGAGCGGCTGACCGACGGATTCCGCAGCGGCTTTCGCGACAGCAAGAGAAACGCCGAGGACGGCGTTCGCGCCGAGTTTGGATTTCGTCTTCGTGCCGTCGAGCTGGAGCATTGCCTGGTCGATTGCAACCTGGTCAAACGCATTAAAGCCGACGAGTTCCGGAGCGATAAGCGAGTTTACATTATCGACCGCCTTGAGAACGCCCTTACCGCAGAAACGTTTCTTCGGGTCGATGCCCTTTTCGAACTGCTTCACGGGAACGCCCGAGTCGCGAAGTTCGAGAGCTTCATTAACGCCCGTAGAGGCTCCCGAGGGAACCGCTGCGCGGCCCATGGCACCGGATTCGAGGATGACGTCGACTTCAACCGTCGGGTTGCCGCGCGAATCGATGATTTCGCGACCTTTTACGTCAACGATGCAATCTGTTGTGTATTCCATATTTGTTGTAGGTAGTGTGAATTGTTGTGTTGTGAAAAAAAATTAGGAATTAGAAATTAGGAATTAGAAGTGAAATTACGAAGTTGTTTCTTTGTACCGTTTCAGATTGCTCAGCCCTTTTGCAATTTTCTCCACCTGCGGACGAATCATTTCGATATCGGAATCCTCCAAATATCCGAGGCTTTCTGCAATTTTCAACTGACAGTAAACCTCAAGTAACGACCCATACGCTATAGATAAAAAACGAATTTGATCTTTTCCGGACTGCCGCCCGTTTCCCTCTGCAATATTCGACGGAATCGAAATGACGGCTCGCCGCAATTGAGATGTAAGGGCAAATGTTTCAGACTCGGGGAATTTTTTCGTCAGAGAATAGACAATACCAACAAGCTTTTTGGCATCCTGCCAAACCTCCATTTTTTCAAAAGAAAAAAGAGTTTTTAGCATCTTCCTCTTCGGTAAAATTCCTAATTTCTCACTCCTAATTTCTAATTTTTATACTCACTCCGGGATTTCGGAATATTCGGAAACGGCCGTTCCCGCAACGTCCGGGGCGATTTTCTTAACCATGCCGGTGAGGATTCCTCCGGGTCCGCATTCGATCGTTTCGTTTACGCCGAGCGCAACGGCTCCGCGCACGCAATCTTCCCAAAGCACGGAAGAAACGACCTGTTTTGCGAGGGCTTCGCGCATGGCGGCGGGGTCGTCGATGAGCGTTCCCGTGGTGTTTGTGAAGACCGGAATTTCCGGTTTCTTAAATTCGACGGAAGCGAGGAAATTCGCAAACTCCGCACGCGCCGGTTCCATCAGGCGGGAGTGATATGCGCCCGCGACGACGAGCGGAATCGCACGCTTGAACTGCTTCGTTTCGTTGTTTTTCGCGCAAGCGGCGGCAATTTTGTCCGCATCGCCGGAAATCACGATTTGCCCCGGCGTGTTGAAATTCGCCGCGTCAACGTCGAATTCCTTGCAGAACGCAAGCACGTCTTCGCGGGAACCGCCGATAATCGCAGCCATGCCGCCCTTGGTTTTGTCGCAGGCTTCCTGCATGAGGCGACCGCGTTCGGCGACGACTTTCAGACCCGTTTCAAAATCCCAAACTCCAGCAACCGCATACGCGGTAAGTTCGCCGATGCTAAGTCCGAGGACGCATTTAAGGTCGGAAAGTTTACCCTGATCCTTGAGGATTTGAGCAATCACATAGCCCTGCGTGAAAAGAGCCGGCTGGCAAACGCGCGTTTCCGTCAGCGTTTCCTGCGGACCTTCGAAGCAAATCTGCTTCAGGTCAAACAGCAAAACCGCGTTGGCGCGATCGTAGATTTCACGCGCAATCGCAGAATTTTCGTAAAGCGACTTGCCCATACCGACTTTCTGGGCTCCTTGTCCGGAGAAAAGTAGTGCTTTCATAATTGCGCCCATTATTGCGTGTTTGCGCAGGAACGTAAAGGGAAAAGCCCGTTGCTACTTTTTTCCGCCGATAGCCTTGCGAACGGCGGAAAGATCGGATCCGTCTTCGAGAATCTGCGTTCCTTTTTCGTCAAAAATCCGTAAATCCGGCAACTTTTTGACACCGTACTTGAGCAGAAAACGCTGAGCCTCGTTAGACTCCGGCTCCATGACGAGCCACGGCATTTTTGTTTTCTTTGCGTAAGCAATCATGTCTTCCCGTTTTTTTCCGTAGGTAAAAAACACGATTTCGATTTTGTCTCTGTTTTTTTTGTAAAATGCGGCAAGTTCCTTCGTAAATTTCTCACACTGAGGCGCCCGTTCGTCCGCACAGTAAATCCCCACGAATTTTTTCTTTTTCAATGCGGAAACGGGAACGCTCTTTCCTCCGGCGGAAACCAGACCGTTCTTGAAGAACATATCCCAATCCTCCTTCGTCCCCGCAGAGGTTCTGTCTTTTTCGCCGGTAATAACGCGACGAATAACCCGCAAATCAATTTGATTGGCGACAAGAAGCTTTCCGGTCTTAGCGTCGTAAAAACGGAAATTGGGGATCCCGCGAATCCCGTTGCGCCCCTTGTAACCGCCGATTGCGGGAGAGCTCTTGTTCGCCGCGAGCCACGGCATATTGTAGTCGCTCATGTATTTCAAAGCCTGAGCTTGCGTATCGTCGCATCCGACGAGAACGACTTCCATCTGATCCTTAAACTCTTCGTAAAACGCAATCAATTGCGGCGTAAAATGCTTACACGGCGCACACCACGAAGCGGACGCGTAAATTCCGAGGTATTTTTTTCCTTTCAGTGCGTCGGTAAGTTTTACCTCCGTTCCGTCCGCACGGAAAAGACCGTCCGCAAAAAGCTCGCGCCAATTCTCTTTCGGAGAACCGGCATCTGCGGGCGCGGCGGAAAGCGCGGGAACGAGATTGCCGAAAAATGCGGCGAAAACGGAAACGACGCCGATAAAAGCGAGGGTAATTTTTTTCATATGCCGAAGATTACGTTCCCGGCTCCGTTCCCGCAAAGAAAAAAGAGGAACCACGAATAAACACCAATAAACACGAATTAATTTTATTCATTTCACGCAGATACCGCAGATTAAACAGATGAAAAACTTTGCGTCTTAGCGTCTTTACGCGATTTTTTAACCACAAAGGAACAAAAGGAAAAGAAGGTCTTTTTGATATCTGATTTTATCTGTTCCCTCTGTGTAAAAAAAATAATTCGTGTTTATTCGTGTTCATTCGTGGTTTCTTTCAAAGAATTTGCTTTTACGGAGCAAAGTCTCAAAAATTCGCCGCAATGAAAACGCTCGCTTCGCTGTTTCTCGCCGTTGCCCTTTGCGTTCCCGTGGTGATTTTCGGGAACGATGTCCGCGATGTCGTTTTTCCCGAACCGCAAAAAATCGAAATTTCCGCCGATGCGGGAACGACCTGCTCCGCGGCGGAAAACCTGCGTTTTTGTATCGACGACTCCTGCGGAAACGAAGGCTACCGCATCGAAATTTTGCCGAATAAAATCATTGTTTCCCACGCGACGGAAGCCGGAAAGTTTTACGCGGAAAAAACACTGAAACAACTGAAAAACCGTTACGGGAACGCGCTTCCGCTCCTGCGCATCGAGGACGCACCCGCAATGCGTTGGCGCGGTTTGCACTTGGACGTTTCCCGCCACTTTTTCTCCGTCGAAGAAATTAAAAAGTTCATCGACACGATGGCGTTTTACAAATTCAACCGCCTGCATTTTCACCTGACGGACGGCCCCGGCTGGCGCATCGAAATCAAAAAATATCCGCGCCTCACGCAAATCGGCGCGTGGCGCATCGACAAAACCGACCGAGAATGGAATTGGCGCGAAACGGAAATTCCGCTCGACGGGAACGCCGAAACGCGCAAGCTCTACGGCGGTTTCTACACGCAGGACGAAATCCGCGAACTCGTCCGCTTCGCGAAAGCACGCCAAGTCGTCATCGTTCCCGAAATAGAAATGCCCGGACATTCCTTCGCCGCAATGACGGCGTATCCCGAGCTCGCCTGCGCCGGAAACAACGTTCCCGCAGACGGCTTGCGCGGGAAGGACATGGTTTGCGTCGGCAAACCCGAAACGACGCAGTTTTTCATCGACGTGCTTTCGGAAGTCGCCGCGCTGTTTCCGGACTCACCGATTCACGTCGGCGGCGACGAAGTTTGGCACCAATGCTGGCTTGATTGTCCGGATTGCCGCGCGCGCATGAAGCGGGAAAATCTGAAAAGCAGCGTCGAACTCCAAACCGTTTTCATGCGCGACATCATCGCGTTTTTGAAAAAACAAAATCGCGAAATTGTTGCGTGGGACGAAATTTTTGCCGGCGGGCTTTCCGACGAACGCGTCGCCGTGATGGTTTGGCGGGAACCGGAACTCGGCTACCGCGCCGCCGAGCGCGGTCCCGTCATTCTCTGTCCGGGCGAGTGGTTTTATTTCGACATGTATCAGGGCAATCCGGAAACCGAGCCGCTCGCCATCGGCGGTTTTATTCCGCTGGAAAAAGTTTACGAATTTTCGCCGTTCCCGCAGGAGCTTTCGGAAAAAGCGCGGAAAAACATTCTCGGAATTCAGGCGAATTTGTGGACGGAATACATGACGACGATGGAGCACGTCGAATACATGCTGTTCCCGCGCGCATTTGCGCTGATAGACATCGCCTGGCACGGCAAGCCGCGCGATTACGCACGCCTGCGCGAACAAATCCGCCTCCAACTCCCGAACCTGCGTTCCCGCGACTGCAACTTCCGCCCCTTGGAAAAATAATTTGCGAAAGAAAACGCCGTTCCCGTCATTCCTGTCCAAAACGTTTTCGGCAACGCGGGAGTGGGGTTTATTTTACGGGCTGTCATAGATAAGGGAGTTTCCGTATGTCAAGGGCGAGAGTTTTTTCGAGTTTGTCGGGCGACGGAGTTGAGGCGGATGAGGAGCTTTCGCATGCAAGCAACGAGTGCTTTTTCTTTTTTTAGGAAACTCAGAGCCTCGGAGAGGCGTTATGTTCTAAAACCCTGCGCGTAAGCGTAGGGAAAGGAACGAAAAAACAACGAGCCTTGAAAAGGCGAAACAAAGCCGAATGATGTGCGGAGACACGGTGTCCGCGTTCCTCCGCAACCAAAACGTTTTGGGACAGTAATGCCGCTCCCGTCAGTTCAGAATCCAGATGTTGCAGGTCAGGTAACCGGCGAAGCAAAGCCAAACGGCGTAAGGAATTTGCCAATACGCCGCGCGCGGACTGATTTTCCGGTATTCGTAAATCGTTTTCAGCACCAGCACAAGCAACACCAGGAGCCACGCAAACGAAATACCGAACGCGCGAAAACTGAAAAACACAAAGCACCACGAAAAATTTACCGCAAGGCTCGCCGTGTAAACGACAAGCGCGCGGCGGCGAATCGCGGCTTTTTCGGGCGATTTTTCCGACCAAATCATTGCCGCGCTCAACCCCATGAGGAAATAAAGCACCGTCCATACAATCGGGAAAATCACCGCAGGCGGTGCAAGCGGCGGCGTTTGGATTTCGGCGTAAAGCGTCTTCATTCCCGCCGAAGTGAAATAGGCGGCGAGCGCGCCCACGCCCATCGCGATTAAAACCGAAATCACGTATGCGTTAATTTTGTCTTTTGCTATCTTCATTCCGCTTAGTAAGCGGCACAAACCTCAAAAATGCTTTTGCGTTCCCGCGGGAACGTTTTTTAGACTCGCGGGAAAATTTCATTCTGATGGACGCCGCACAACAAATCGCACTTTTGAAACAACGCACCGAAGTTTTTCTCGGAGAAGAACAGCTGATCGAACGCATCAAGGCGGGGAAAAAACTCCGCGTAAAACTCGGAGTCGATCCCACGCGTCCCGACCTGACTTTCGGGCACATGGTCGTTTTCAACAAACTGCGCCAATTTCAGGATTTGGGGCACCAAGCCGTGCTTGTCATCGGCGACTTCACGACGCGCATCGGCGACCCCTCCGGCCGCAGTTCCACGCGCCCGGTCCTGACGATTGAAGAAATCGAAGCCAACGCAAAAACCTATCTTAATCAGGCTTTCAAAATCCTCGATCCGGAAAAAACCGAAGTCCGCCGCAACAGCGAATGGTTCGGCAAATGGTCGATGATCGACACCCTGCAACTCGCCCGCCAAATGACGGTGGCGCGTATGCTCGAGCGCGACGATTTTGCAAAACGCTACACGTCGAAAACACCGATTTCGATTATCGAATTTCTCTACCCGCTTTTGCAGGGACGCGATTCCGTCGAATTGCAAAGCGACGTTGAAATCGGCGGGACCGACCAGCTTTTCAACAACCTCGTCGGTCGCCAGCTTCAAAAGGAAGCGGGAATGCCGGAACAGGCGGTGATTACGATGCCGCTACTCGTCGGCTTGGACGGCGAACGCAAAATGTCCAAAAGCTACGGAAACTACATCGCGCTGAACGATTCGGCGAAAGACATGTTCGGAAAAATCATGAGCGTTCCCGACGCCACGATGTGGGTTTACTACGAATTGCTTTTGGAAAAATCTCCGACGGAAATCGTTGCGATGAAAAACGAGCATCCGATGGAAATGAAAAAACAGCTCGCCGCCGCGCTCACCGCAAAATTCTACGGAGAAGAAGCCGGACGCTACGAACGCGAGCAGTTTGAAAACGTTTTCTCGAAAAAACAGGTGCGCGCCGATATTCCGGAATTTGCGTGGGACACGCTCGTTCCCGCGGGAACGCCCGACGCAAGCGTGATTGACCTGCTTGCCGCGACGAAAATTTTCCCGAGCAAAAAGGAAATCCGCCGGCTCATCGAAGGCGGTGCCGTCAAAGTGAACGACGAAAAACTCTGCGACGTCAACGCGCGCCTTTCCCGCGAAACCGCCGCGGGAACGATCATCCAAGCCGGAAAACGCAATTTCGTGAAAATCGTCTAAATTGCCTCTGTCGAGGCGAAAAAATAACGAATAATGAATAGTGAATAATTCTGTGTTCAAAGTTTTTGCCTTAGGCAAAAACCTCAGCACTGCGTTATTC
>CAZPYE010000001.1:67600-68033 GCA_964590115.1 uncultured Enterobacteriaceae bacterium | reverse complement strand
TGTGCGCTTCGGGGAAAAACCGGGAAAAAGACTTTTTAAATTCAATTTTGCCGTAATGTTTCTCTCTCCGTTGGTTTTGAGATTCGGTTTCGGCATGGAGGCTCTGACGGTGCTTTTGCCGATGATTTTGCTTCCGATTCCCATCGGCGAAATTTTGAAAAAAATGCGGGAAATCAAGGAACCGCGTGATTACAACCCCGTTCTTGCCAATGTCGCGGGAACGCTCTTGCTCTACGCCGCATCGCAGAGCATCGGGCTTTTTCTCTCATGAACAGCTTTCGGGAACGCATATCGCCGAATGCCGTTTTTTCGGCGCAAAGCTTTTGAATTGCGTTCCCGTGCGGGAAAGCATTGAATTTGCGGACACTTTTTCAAAGAAAGACAAAACTATGGTATCCTATAAAGAACTCGGTTTGGTGAACACGAAGGAATT
>CAZPYE010000001.1:56997-67590 GCA_964590115.1 uncultured Enterobacteriaceae bacterium | reverse complement strand
AAGGCCACTACGCGATTCCGGCGTTTAACTTCAACAACATGGAACAGATGCAGGCAATCATTCAGGCTTGCGTCGAAACCAAGTCCCCGGTGATCCTTCAGGTCTCCAGCGGCGCGCGTAAATACGCGAATCAGACGCTTCTCCGCTACATGGCGCAGGGCGCTTGCGAATACGCGAAGGAACTCGGATTTGACGTTCCCGTCGTTCTCCACCTCGACCACGGCGATTCTTTTGAACTCTGCAAATCCTGCATCGAATACGGCTTCTCCTCCGTCATGATCGACGGTTCTTCGCTCCCGTTTGAAAAGAACGTAGAACTCGCTGCCAAGGTTGTCGAATACGCCCACAAATACGACGTTACCGTCGAAGGCGAACTCGGCGTTCTCGCGGGTATCGAAGACGAAGTTCAGCACGAACACTCCAACTACACGCAGCCGGAAGAAGTCGAATCTTTCGTGAAGCAGACGGGCGTTGACTCCCTCGCAATTTCCATCGGCACCTCGCACGGCGCTTACAAGTTTACGCCGGAACAGTGCACGGTCGATCCGGCAACGGGGCTTCTCGTTCCGCCGCCGCTGCGCTTCGACATTCTCGAAGAAGTCGAAAAACGCATTCCGGGCTTCCCGATCGTTCTTCACGGTTCCTCTTCCGTTCCGCAGGAATACGTCAAAATCATCAACGAAAACGGCGGCGCGCTCAAGGCGGCGGTCGGTATTCCGGAAGAACAGCTCCGCAAGGCGGCTTCTCTCGGCGTTGACAAGATCAACATCGACTCCGACGGGCGTCTCGCAATGACGGCGGCTGTTCGTCAGGTCTTCACGCAGAAGCCGGCTGAATTCGACCCGCGCAAGTACCTCGGGCCGGCTCGCGACGAGCTCAAGAAGCTCTACATGCACAAGATCAACAACGTTCTCGGCTCCGCCGGAAAAGCGTAATCCTATAAGAGCTTAAAGATTAAGGCTTAAAGCTTAAAGAAAAGCGTTCCCGTGAGAAATGACGGGAACGCTTTTTTTTGTTTTATAAAGCGCAGAGCACTCAATGCCGTTTGCTTGTCGCGGGAAAATGTTAACGGAAGGGGTTTTCAACGAGGAGGACGAGCGGTTTGCCTTCGCTTCTCAGGACAGGAATGACGACGCGGAGATATTTTTCCTGCGGGAACGCCGCTGCTTGTTCCGCATCGCGATTGAGTTCGAACGTTCGGTCGCCCTCGGCTTTTCGCAGGAGCCGTCCGAGCACCTTTCCGTTTTCGTCGCAAATCAGGGCTTCCGCAAACGGCGTATTCCCGCTTGAAGAAATTTTAAAATATCCGTCCTCAAATTGTATGCGCACAACTTCCCCGGAATCCGTTTGAGCGATGGAGCCTTGCTGAATGCTGTTTCCCCATTGAAAAAGAAATGCGGCAACAAAACCTATCACCGCAAGGATGAGCCAGGATTTGTTAAAAGTGCTTTGTTCCGGTTTTTCGCTCATCGCAAAAAAGAAAGTTCAACGAAAATTCGCAATGAGTTCGCGTAAGCCGTTTTCATTGGAAACGAGCGGTGTGTAGCCCAAATCTTTTTTCAGCGCGGAAATATCGAACCAGTGATCGTGGGAAAGTTCGGTTGCGACAAAGCGCGTAATCGGCGGTTCGCCCGCAACCCCGAAAATTTTCCAGAAAAATTCGAGGAGCGTTCCCGCGCGATATGCGGCTTTGAAGGAAATTTTTTGTGTAACCGCGGGAACGCCGACGCCCTCCAAAAACGCGTTAATCCAGTCCCAAAGCGAGACGGGCTCTCCGTCGGAAACAAAGTAAACTTTCCCGTTCCCGTAAGTCTCGCTTGCGCAAAGTGTTTCCGAGTCGGCGAGCAATGCGTCTGCCGCCAGCAAATGTGCGTGCGCGGCGTTTTCGACGTGCGTGAGGTCCACTTTGTTTTTCCCTTCGCCGACGATGCGCAATTTCATTTGTGCGGCTTGCGCAATGACTCGCGGCAATAAGTGCGGATCGCCTATTCCCCAAATCAGATGCGGGCGAAGCGCGACCGTGCGCAATTCCGAAGAATGTTCCGCCCGCACGAACGCCTCCGCTTCCGCCTTGGTTTTGGCGTATGGTGAGAGTTTTCCGGAATAGTAGGGCATTTCTTCGTTGCCGCCGCAGACGGAATGTCCGTTAAAGGTTACGCTCGGCGTGCTCGTGTAAACGAGGTTGCGCGTTCCCGCGAGTTTGCAGGCGGCAACGACGTTTTGCGTTCCCGTGAGATTGGCGCGCTCGAAATCGCCGTATTTCCCCCAAATTCCGGCTTTTGCCGCCGTGTGAAAAACGACGGAAACCTCCGAAAAAATCTTCGCCAGTTCCGGAAGGTTTTTCGGCTCCGAAATATCAAGCGGGAAAAATTCTATTCCTTCGGAGACGAGTTCCGGATGCGGCGTGCGACCGATGGCGCGGACAATCCATCCGCGTTGACGGCATTGCCTAAGAATCGTTTTTCCGAGGAAGCCTCCGCCTCCCGTAATTGCTACCCGTATCGACATTTTATTCTCCGGAAAGTGTGCGGTTGCGCGGCGCCGGAGCCTTGGCGGAACGGGCTTGTCCGGCGGCTCGGGCTTCTCCCGATTCAAGCAAATCCACCCAGTCTGCGGCGATTCGCACAGCTTCGCGCAATAAAACGTCATAGTCGGGCCAATCTTCTCCGTCATCGTTGCCGGACATGCCCGGCAGTGCACTCGTATTCGGCGTCAGCACGGATTTTTTCTTGGCGGCATGAGCTTCGGATTCCTTCTCCTGTTCGATTGCCGAATCCAGCTTGATTTCGGTTTTTGTGTAACCGGTTTGCCTGCTCAAATCCGTGTATTCTTTTTTGACGAGTTCGTAAAAAGCCTTGTCGTTGTCGCGCAGGGCAAGGCGTTCGCTGATGCTGAGCGGGAGCGACTTGTCTTTTTCCCGTTCGTTCATCCATGCAATGGTGCGGTGATGAGTGAGAAATTCGGGAAGTTCTGCTTGGCGTCGTCGGCTGTTCTCCGCGAGAATTTCAATGAGTTCCGGAGAAACCGGGGCACTGAGCCAATCGGGAATTTCGTCGTTGAGCGCGGACGGAACCAGGTCCCACGGAAGCGGGCGATCAAGATCTCCTTCTCCCACGGGCAAAACGCTGTAAATTGAAGGCGTGACGATGTCCGAGGCGACGCCTTGGATCTGGATGGATTTTCCCGAAGGCGCATACCATTTGCTTCGGGTCAGTTTAATCGATGCCTCTTGAGAGGAATCGTAGTTTTTGAACGGAATAACTTCCTGAACGGAGCCTTTTCCGTGTGTTTGAGGGTCGCCGACAATGAGAGCCCGGCGGTTGTCCTGCAAGGCTCCGGCGACAATTTCGCTCGCGGAAGCACTGAGTTTTGAGACGAGAACAATAACCGGGCCCGTCCATTCCGGCTTGTCCGAAAGAATACTCTTCATCACGCCGAGTGTTCCCCCGGTAACCAGTTTGCTCGTGCGGCTGCCGGAGCCCTGAGTCAGAACGGCGGGAACGCCCGGTCCGACAAACAGTTCCAGCAAGTCGATTGCTTCGTTGAGGTAACCGCCACCGTTGCGGCGAAGGTCGAGGACGAGCGCTTCGACTTTTGCCGCCTTGAGTTTTCCGAGGAGTTCCTTTACGTCTTCGGAGGTCGAGAAAGCCGTTTTATCCGAGCGGTCTTTGCCGTAGAAAGACGGCAAGGTGATAACACCTACGGGGACAAGGGAATCTCCCGCGGGAACATCAAAAATTTTCGCGGAGGCGAGCTGTTCGGTAAGCTTGACCTCGTCGCGGGTAAGAGTAACAACTTGGCGGGAATGATCGTTTCCGGACTCGACGAGAAGGGTGACGGGAACGCCTTTTTCTCCGCGCAACATACGAACGATACGGTTGAGCCTCATTCCGACGACATCCGTCATTGCCGTTGCGTTTCCGTCGGGCGCGACCGCAACGATACGGTCTCCGACCGAGAATTTTCCGGAGCGTTCAACCGGGGATCCGGGCATGATTTCGCGAATCGTGCAATAGCCGTCTTCGGTCGTGAGGACGGCACCGATTCCGCAGAGCGAGTTCCGCATCATGATTTCAAATTCCTCCATGGATTGTTTGGAGAAAAACGAGGTGTGCGGATCGTATTGTGTCGTTAGAGCATTGAGGAAAATTTCTTCGACTTCCCAGGGTTCGAGCGTGAGGTTGTCCCGCAGTTTTGAATAGCGTTCCCGCAACTTTTCGCAGGCTTCGGCAACGGCGTCGGCAGACGGGTGCGTTTCGTCTCCGTTCTTGGCGGGAACGTTCGTCTTGTTTTCCGTTTCTTTGTTTTCACCGAGAAGTTCGGTGATGATTTCGCTGGTGAGTCGTTTTTCCCAAAGTTCGTCCGCGTCTTCGAGGCTCGCCGGCCATTTTTCATCCTTGCGGTTTAGGATCAGTGCGTCGGTGCGATTCAAATTGAATGTCCCGGGGTTCCGCAGTCGTTCTTCGATTCGTGCGATGCGCTCGTCGAGGCGTTTGAGAAAGAGATTGTAAACGGTAAACGCGGCGTGAAGATTCCCGCGTGAAATATGGTCGGAAAGCATCGGCGCGAAACGTGCTTTCATCGAATCGAGGTCGCTTTGGAGGAAAATGGAGCGTGTGGAATCGAGTGCCGAAAAGTCGGACTCAATCAATGATTCCATGTCCAATTCCGCAATTTTTTTCTGTAAAATATGGGCGCGTTCCAGAAAAAATGCGGTCAGGACGGTTTCCACCTTCATGTCCTGCGTTGTCGTGTATCGTGCGTCTTCCCGCGCCGGAGCAATGATTGCCGGAACGGATTCCGCGTCCCCGTGATCCGCAAGGATGAAGGGAGAGACGGCTATTGCCGAGGCGTAAAGCGGGAAAAGAATTCTGTTTTTAAGCATGAGAAAAATTTTTGTGAGTATTCTTTTTTTAGCGACGGAAATAGCGCACATTTCCGAAGCGGTTTTGTATGTATTCTTCGGCGAGAGCGAAGATTGCACCGAAAATCAGTCCTCCGAGGTGTGCCGAGTGTGCAACGGAAACCGCCCGGGGCGTGCCGGAGCGCAACACCGGTAATTCAAAAAATAAGAGTCCGAGCAAAGAGAATACCGCCAAAATCGCAAAAATCAGCCACGCGCGCATTTTCACCGGAAGGACGAAAAACAGCATCGCGCGAATTTCGGAATCGCGGTAAGCAACGGAAAAATAGGCGAACAGGGCGGCAATCCCGGCAGAAGCGCCGACCAGCGTTTGCGCCGCGGGATCGGCAGACAGTGCCGAAACGCACATATACCATGCGAATCCGCCCGATGCCGTTCCGCCCAAAAAAAGCGCGAGCGTGTTCCCGCCGGAGTTGTATCGTTCAACGGCGTTCCCGGCAAAATAGAGCGCAAGCATATTCAGACCTAAGTGCCAGATTCCGCCGTGCAGGAAACCGTATGTGAGAAAGTTCAGTAAAAAACCGCTGCTTATCCATGCCGGATTCAGCGAAAATGCGGCGGAAAAAAACAAATCCGTCACCTGCGCCGAAAATACGCAGGCGCAGACGACGATGAGTTTGTTCGTTACTGATTTTGCCCAAAAGGAACGAGTGCGGGAACGCAGTTCCGAAACTGTCGGGAATCGCAGCATGGAAAGCGGGAAAAGACGCTTACGGATTACTTTTTCTTGCGGGAGCCTGTTGCGGTTTTCGCCGCGTTGGGGGTTGCTCCCTCGGGCGTGATAACGGCATCCGCGAGCCCGTAGGCGATGGCTTCTTCCGCCGTAAGGTAAAAGTCACGATCCGTATCCGCTTCGATTTTTTTGAGCGGTTGTCCGGAGGCTTCGGAAAGAATACGGTTGAGCTCATCGCGCGTGCGTTCCATTTCCTGTGCCTGAATGTGGATATCCACCGCCGGTCCCTGGAATTGTCCCATAATTAACGGCTGGTGAATCATCACGCGGGCGTGCGGATAGAGGAGACGATTTCCCTTCGCGGGGGCGCTTAACAGAATCGAGCCCATGGATGCCGCCATACCCGTAACTATAACTTTTACCGGCGAGGAAATCAGCTTGATCGTGTCGTAAATCGCCATTCCCGCCGTAATAGATCCGCCGGGCGTATTGATGTAAAACGTAATCGGCTCGCCCGGCGCAACGGATTCCAGATAGAGCAGTTTTTCCGTGATGTCGCGGGCACTCGAATCTTCTACGGCTCCCCAAAGGAAAATTTTACGCTGTTTGAGAAATTCTTTTTGAATTTGCGCCGTAATCGGAGCGCTTTCTGCCGTGTTTTTCTTATCGTTTTCTTCGCACATAATAAATTCGTGAATTCTATTTTCCTTGCAGGACTTGTGCCAGTAAAAATTGAGACGAAAAATCTTCGCCGCCGTCCTTGCCGTTATCTTACTTTTTCGCGGGAACGTAAAATCGTTCGCTTAAAAAATCGGCTTGCAATTGCCGGGGCTTTGTTAGAGAGTGTCCCCGTTTTTGCGGAATCCGGCAATCCGCCGTTCCCTTTGTTCCTTTTTTCCGCGTGAGCGCGGAGAGAACGCTTCTCAGGAGATTCGTTCCCCGAAAAGAAGTTTCCTATGTCGCCATTCGGCAGTAATGCGTTCCCGCGGAGAGGATAAAAACATTTTTTTTCTTTAAATTTTTAATACAAGAACAATGAGCGAAAACAATTCGCAGGCATCACAGCCGCCCAAGTTTCGACCGAAATTTAACAAGTTCGGAAAAAATAAAAAACCGTTTCGCGGAAACGCAAACGGCGGACAGCCGTCGAACCCGAACAGAAAAAAAGGTTTCGGGAAAAACGGAGGAAAAGGTCCCCGACCGCCGCAGACACCGAAGGCGAAAGCATCTCACGGTCCCGCAGGAAATCCTCCGGCACCGAAACCGAAAATCATAAACCCGGACTTGCCCGTCGAGGATTTCGATGCGGCAGGCGTGCTCGTCGTTGACGAACACAGCAACGGAATGTTGCGCTCTCCCGCGCGTTGCGGAAAATCTTATCCGACGGACATCTTTGTCGGGAAAGATCTGATAAAACGCTTCAAAATGAAAACCGGGAGTTGGATCGAAGGGAAAGCGCAACGCAATGTCGGAGCAATCGAATCCAAACTCGCCTACGTGGACGGTATTGACGGCGTAAACCCGAACGAACGTCATCGTCGTCCGCAGTTCCAGCAGCTGACGAGTATCGCTCCGGATACGCAATTGCGTCTCGAAACGAAGGACGGGCGCATGACGACGCGTGTCATCGACTTGTTTTGTCCGGTCGGGAAGGGGCAGCGCGGCTTGATTGTCGCTCCGCCTCGCACGGGAAAAACAACGCTTCTCAAAGACATCGCCGCCGGTGTACTCGAGAATTATCCGGACTGCAAAGTCATCGTTTTACTTGTGGATGAGCGTCCGGAAGAAGTAACCGACTTTAAGCGGGACTTGCCTGCCGCCGAGCTCTACGCGTCCTCAAACGACGAAGACGCCGTCAATCACGTTGCCGTCGCGGAACTTTGCATAGAGCGTTCCCGCCGCTTGGTGGAAACCGGGCACGATGTCGTTTTGCTCGTCGATTCCATTACCCGCCTCACTCGCGCGTATAATAATGCCAAAACGGGATCCGGGCGCACGATGACGGGCGGTTTGGATTCCCGCGCGATGGAAAAACCGAGGCAAATCTTCTCCTCCGCCCGCAATACGGAGGAGGCGGGAAGCCTCACAATTATTGCTTCCGCCCTGATTCAGACCGGTTCGAAAATGGACGATCTGATATTCGAGGAATTCAAAGGCACGGGGAATATGGAAATGGTTTTGGATCGGAAAGTCGCCGAGTTGCGGATTTGGCCGGCGTTTAATCTCGCGGCGTCGGGAACGCGCAAGGAAGAATTGATTTTGGCTTCCGATGCGCTTGAAGCCGCTTCGTTCCTGCGGCGGGCAATGGTCGGGGGTAAAATCGAAGACGTCGCCGAAGCGATGATTGAGCGCATGAAAAAAACCAAAACCAATGCGGAATTTATTCGACTAATCCGTTCCAATTAGGTTTAATCACAAAACCTCTTTTTATAGAAAAGCTGATTCAGATGCATAATTTTGCTGATCAATGTTTGGACATGGCTCGTGTGATTTTGAGCCACAACATCGGAGCCATCAATGCGGACGGCTCCATTGAACCGGCCCCGGGAGAACTCGGGCGCTCCGACGAATCGGGGCATGCGGCACTCGCTCTCGGCGAGTTTTACCGCGCGACGCAGGAAACGCGTATCACTCAGTCGGATATCGTCGAACTTGTCGCACGTTGCGTCTCTTCGCAACTGCGCCAAGAAACGGAGTCCGAAAACGGGCTCGCTTATGCGGCACTCGGGTTGCTTTCTTTCGGTCCTTCCAAGGAACGCAACGCGCCTTGGTCTCTGCTCGACGATGCCTCGCGGGAGCTTTTGGATAAACGCCTTCTGGTGCGCTCGGACTACAACGACCATCGCCAAGCTTTTAATATCGGGAAAGCCGTAACCCGTTACTCGCTCGGACTCTCCAAAAAGGATGAAACCGGAAGCCTTATCGAACGCTTCATCGAACGCATCAAGAGTAATAGCACGGGCGGTTTTTGCGACGACGTTCCGCGCACGGCGGAAAATCCCGGCGTCCTCGGCGGTTGCTATGACTTGCACGGCGTGATGCAGTATGTGTTCATCCGTCAGTCGCTCCAGTTGCACTCTAATATCCATCTGCGGGAACGCAAATTGCCGACTCTGCGCACTTACGCCGAAAAGTATCTGAAAATGTTGCCGGACATCGTGCGTGCGGACGGACTCGGATGGTGCACGGGAACGGGAACGGGCGCTTACGGGCAAATGCACCTGATCAGCCTGATCCTGCAGTCTATGCGCGACGGTTGGATAACATCCGACAAGATGCCGCTTTACAAAGATTTGCTCCGCAAACTCTTCCTGTTTTTCTTCATGACGTTCATCGACCAGGAGCAGGGCGTTCTGATGATTCGGGACGGAGAACGGGACACGGATGCCGTTCATACGACACGTATCGCCAATTTCGATGCCGCCCGCTATCTTTGCCAGTGGTCGCGCCTCGCGAAAACCGTCGGCGGAGCTCTCGACGACGGCAATCCTGTTCCCGCAAACGGGAAGGCGAGTTGCCGCGTAATTACGTTTGACCGCACCGGGCGCAAGGAGCAGGGCGTTTGTGTTTATCGCAATCCGGAAAACGGTTTGCACGTGCAGATTCCGTTGGTCTCCGGCGGTGTGCGCGGGGATTCCGATTCGCTTGCGTTCCCGCACATGCCGGGGGTCTTTGATACTCCGGTCGCGCGCTACGTTCCCGCGTTCGTTCCGGAATGGACAATCGGCGAAAATACGTTTACACCGTCTTTTTACGGAAAGAATATTGCGGTCGGACTGGGCATGAAAAATGCCTTCCGTTTCACGTATGAACAGCCGGAACTTATCACGACGGACGAGAGAATTGTGCCCGGTATAGGTTCCTGCCGTGCGGAATGGGAATTCCTCGGCGGGAAAATGACGGTTCGCTATACATTGCAGGTTAAGCAACGCGTTCAGCTTTCTTCGATGCGCTTCGTTATGCCGATTGCCGCCGCACATAGCCGCTACCACCTGGGCACTTCGTTCCGCCTCGGCGAGAAAAGCTTCGGATGCACTGTGCCGAAGGATGATTTTCAGGGCGCGTGGCTCGACTACGAAAACGTTTCTGAAGATCCGGAGCAACGCACGCGCTATGGCAAGGTTTATTATTATCAGACTTTTGTCCGTGCGACGCCGATGAATTTGCGCCCGGGGATGCCTTACCGCATCGAAATTTCTTTCGAGCCGGACATCGCCACTCTCGAATAATGAAAAAAAAACCGGTCTTCGCGACCGGTTTTTTTTTGCGCACATCGGCTTGCAAAGCAATAAATTTGAAACATTTGCGTTTTCTCCGCGTTTATCTTTCACTACAAGCCGATGAGCGAATCCCCGACATCCTGTGAAGACACCGATTCCGATGCACAGCGCATGCAACGCGTGGCGGCGGGCGATTTTTCGGCGATGCGGGAGCTTGTGGAACGTTGGCAGAAGCCCCTTATCAACTTCTTTTTCCGCTCGGTCAATTCCGTGCACACGGCGGAAGATTTGGCCCAGGCAACATTCGTAAAAATTTTTAGAAACGCGGGAACGTATGAACCTAAGGCCCGTTTTTCGAGCTGGCTTTTCCCGGTCGCCCGCTCCGTATTAATCAGTAATTTTCGCAAAGATTCCGTGAGACCGGCGACGGTAACCGATCCTGCGGATTTGCCTGCCGTTGCCGAGCCGACGGATTCGCTCGGAGTGTCGGATCTTGAATGTGCTTTCGCTGAATCCGTGAAGACTTTGCCGGAGAAGCATCGCACGGCAATCCTGCTCCTTTGCCAGCAGGAGCTTTCCTACGAAGAAATTGCGCATGTGATGGAGGCGAGTGTTCAAAACGTAAAAACATGGATTTTTCGGGCAAGACAAAGCTTGCGGGACTCTCTTTCCGTTTTTCTCGAAAAATAAATTTCCCCGTTGTGAAACTTTTTCTGAAAACGTTCGTTTCCCTAAACATACGCGATGAAAAAAAACGCCACAGTCGATGCGGACAG
>CAZPYE010000001.1:0-56897 GCA_964590115.1 uncultured Enterobacteriaceae bacterium | reverse complement strand
GGGATATTTTCCCTCGGGCGAAAATCCGTAACACTCAACGAACAGGTCGCCAGTGCGCTTGATTCCGATCCCGAGCTCGTTAGGCTGGCGACGGCGGATGAGGCGGACTTCACTCTCGGCGAACTTGTCGCCGCGTCGCAGTTGTTAATGACTTTAAATGACAATTCGGACGAAACATCAGATTTTTTTGCATACTATGAAAACTAAAATCACAGCTATCCTCACGCTTATCGCCGCTTCTGTTTTCGCTTTCGCGGAAACCGCTGTCGAAGCGACGAAGGCTCCCGAAGCAACGCCGGCTCCGCAGGTTTGCCCCGCGCAGCCGAAGAAATGCCCGAAGGCTCGTCCGCAGGTCTCTCCGGAAATGCGCGAAGCGTTCGTTCAACGCATTCTTCTTTCGCTCAGCGAAGAAGATTTGGCGAAGCTCGCCGCAAAAGTCTCTGCTGTTCAGAAGATGACGGCGGAAGAGAAAGCCGAAGCCGTTAAAGCACTTCCGAAGCCGGAATTCCGTCCGCAGGGAAAGAAGTGCGAAGGCAAACCCGCACAGGGACCGGACTGCAAGTGCCTGAAGGCGCCCAAGGGACCGAAAGGTCCGGACTGCCGGGGACCGAAAGCCGACAAGAAGCCGGGTAAGTGCCACGGGCAGGACCGCCGCGGACACGGGCCGAAAGCCCCGGGGATGAAGCCGGGTAAGTGCCCGCAGGGTGCTCCGCTCCCGCCGCCGCCCGCCCGGGAAGCTCCGGTTGCAGAAGCCCCGGCGGCTGACGCTCCCGTCGCTGAATAATCTGCGCGCGCACGCAAGGTCGTCATAGCGACTGTTTCCGCTCCCGTGAAAATCTCTATTGAAAATTTTCGCGGGAGCGCTTGTTTTTAACTACAACGAAAAAAAATGGTTATGAATTTCCGAAATCTGATTTTTCCCGCCGTATTATTGTTCGGTTTTTCCGCGTCTTCCTTTGCCGAAGACTCGAAGGCGGAAGCCGCACCCGTAAAATGTCCTCAGAGAGAGATTTCGGAACGGGCGGAGTTGACCGATGTTCCTCCGCCTCCGCCTCCCGGTGCCTTTTCCCGCGAAGACGCACGCATGATAAAGCGCCTTTTTCTCATGAAAAACGAGGATCTGCAACGCTTGGGCGAATTTATCCGCCGTTTGGAGAAAATGCCGCCGGAGCGTCGCAAGCAGATGGCGGAGGATTTTGAACGCGCCGTTTCCGTAAAAACACCGGAGCAGCGCAAAGCTTTTGAAAAAGAAATGCGGGAACGCTTTCATCGGGAGCATTCCAATTTACTCGAGCGCTATTTTTCGTCGCTTCCGCCGGAGCAGGCGGATGTCGAGCGCAAGAAATTCCTCTCTCTCGACAGAAAGGCTCGGCGTGCCTATCTCGCCGAAGTGCGTCGTAAGCTCGGCTACGGCGAAGTGCCGCCTCCTCCTCCGAGCGGCGAATAGCCCTTTTTCTTTTTTCGCGGCAGGTGTTGTGATTCTGCTCGCGTTTCGTGCGGGAGTTCCGTCAACGTGCAAATAAAAGCTCCTGCAGGGGATTATCCCGCGTAACGGCTTTTTTCAGTGCCTCTCGGTCAAACAGAAGGTGAAATTCCGCGTTCCCGCTGTTTTCTTTGAAGCGAGTAACGGCGGTATAAAGTAACTGTCTGGAGAAAAAGTCTTCGTTGCTCCCTTCCGGCGGGAACACGATGCAAAGGCGCGAAAATTCAGAGCCCTGTGATTTGTGGATGCTCATCGCATAAGCGGTTTCGTGAGGCGGGAGTAAACTCGCGGGAACGCGCCGCACTTCTCCCTTTTCTCCGTGGAAATAGGCGGAAAGCATTCCGGTTTCCCCGTTTTTCAGAATGATGCCCACGTCGCCGTTAAACAGTCCTTCCTGCGGCGCGTTTTGAGTAATGAGAATCGGTTGTCCGTGAAAGTGCAGGTGCGTAGCCGTTCCCGGCGGCGCAAAACAACTGCGTGCAAGCGAATTAAGGTGTTCCGTCCCGTATTTTCCTTTTCGGAGCGGACTCAGAATTCGGACAGAGTCAACGAGTTTGAGCATTGAGAGCGGATCCGCATTCTCGGAAACATTTTTTATTTCGTTCGGGAACAGGGCGTCGAACGCCTCGGTGAGGGATTTCGTTGTAATCCCTTCCGGCGAAAAACGGAAGCTCTTCGAGCCGGAAGACCGTCGGAATTCCGCTTCGTTTAGCGCCGCGTCGGCATCGCCGGTGATGATAGATTCCGCGAATCTTCCAAGCACGCCTTGGGCACTGAATCTGCGGCTTTCGGTGAGTTCAATCAGGCACCCGGAGAGAATTTTTGCCGCACAAATTGCTCCGAAAACCCTACCGGTGCCGACGGAATCAAGCTGATTTTTGTCTCCGAGAAAAACAAGTTTTGCGCCCGGATTTGCGGCACAGAGGAGTCTGTGCATCATGGCTTGGTCGACCATGGAGGATTCGTCGATGATGATATGGTCTGCCGTCAGCTTCGGCACTTTGTTCATGCACAGTATCGATTCTCCTGTTTTTAATGTCCGGTGCAGTGTGGCGGGAACGAGAGCGTCGATTTTTTTCAGGATTTCGGCGGGAACGCTCTCTCCGCCGCATTCCGAAATCTGTTCGAGCTGTGAGCGGAGTGATTCTTTCATGCGGCCGGCCGCTTTTCCCGTGGGCGCGGCGAGGATGATGCGGGCATCCGGATTTTCCGAAAACAGGCAGAGGAGCGCCCGAAGCAGGAGTGTTGTCTTTCCCGTTCCCGGGCCGCCGGAAATAATCGTCAGCGAAGCGGTGAGGACGGAGCGTACCGCGTGTTTTTGACCTTCGTTCAGGGGAAACGGAAGAGAAGAATCAATAAGCGTTTCCGCAAGAGGCGAGAGGGCGGAAGGCGGTGTGATTTTGGAAATAAGTTTCTCCGCAATCTCAATCTCCTGCCTGTAATGTCTGAAAAAATACAAAGCCAAATTCTTTGTGTCGAATACGAGCGGAGTGGTCTTGCCTGCGGAAAAGGTCTTTTCCGTTCCCGTCAAAAGTTTTAACGAATCGGTATGGACGGCGGTGTTGAGAAAATCGATATCCTCCCGGGTTTGTATTTTCAGATGGGTGCCCCGGTTTTCGGTTGTCGTTTTGGCGAGCAGAAAAACGAGAGATTCGAGGCGTTTCGCATCGCTTTCTCCGGTACCGAGTTTTTGCGCAATTGCAGAAATCTCTTCTGCGAGCCATTCTGCGGCAGGATTGCCGTTAAGATTCTGTTTTGAGAAAAGATTCATTTCGACGAACGAGCATAAAAATAAAAAATCCCGCAATGTCAGCGGGGCTAAAAAGTGGTTGTCCCATCAGGACTCGAACCTGAACAAAGTGAACCAAAATCACTTGTGCTGCCATTACACCATGGGACAAACAGAGCCTAAAAAAACACGTTTTTTTTGTTCGGATGTCAATCGCTAAATTCAGACGCACTCGGCGCGGCGGCAGGTTTCGCCGTTGTCCTCGCCGTTGACCCGGCGGACAATTTGGAAGAAATCCGCCTCGTTTCCGAATTTAACGGCGCAAAGGATGGCGTTGCACGCCGTGAAAAGACTTTGGCAAGTTTGCAATCCGCCGCCGCAATTACCGGCATTCTTGCCGCTCTTTCGGCGGGCGCACGTTGCGGCGGAAAGTGGACGCGCGCGCTCTTGCCGTTCGCCGTCGGAGCGGCGGCGGGCTACCTTTACACGTCAAGCAAGTAAGGAGGCGAAAAATGGCACTTCCTCTTGTTCCTATTTTAATAGGCGGCGCAGTTGTTGCCGCTTGGGATGTTGCGAGCGGGTATTTCAGCGCAAGGGAGGCGGAAGCTAACGCCGAAAAAACGAAAAACCTTGCTGAACTCGAAGCCGCGCACGCCGCAAACCCGTCGCGCCGGATTCAGTCCGTCGCAATCCTCGCAGCCGCCGTCGGCGCGTCTTTCATCGGCTACAAATTTGTTTCAAGAAAATGAAATACCCGTCGGCAGTTAATCTAATGCTTTCCGCGTTGCCGTATGAAACAGCCGCCTTAGCGGGATACACGGCTTTTGTCGCCTATAATGAAAAAGAGAATTCTTTGCGAATTCCCGCGTTGCTACTTTCCGCGTGGGGAACTCTTACCGCGTTGCGCATTAAATGCAACGGATGGGGGATTATTGCGTCGCTTTGCGCGGGCATTTCTCTCGCTTATATACAACAGCAAAAAAGCCAGTAAATAAGATACGCAAGAGCGGCAATATGAGCGGCAACAATGCCGCAAACTGTAAAAAACTCTTTTGCGTTAAATCCTTTTTTCTTCATAAATTCATACGTCAACCGACCGCGCGGAAACTGTCAAATGTTTTCGCGCGGCGGCATTTTCTTAAAAGTTTTCGTAAAGCCTTTTCAAAGGTTTGCACGCCGCATTCAAAGCGCATTTCTATTTCAGCAAGAAACAGGCGTAAATTGTGGCGATAACCGCCGCAAAAACGGTTTAAATGCCGACGCATAACGCTCCATGATTTCGGATTGCTTCGGAAAAAAAAAGAGCATCCCCGGGCGGTGCGGGAACGCTCTCTTTTTCGGAATGTTTCCTGTATTGCGGTTGCGTTCAGGCACTAAGCCGTTGCTGTTGAGAGCCGGCGGCGTTGCACTCTTTGCAGATGCCCCGGACGTAAAGCTGTGTTTCGTCCGTGCTGAAACCTTCAGGAAGTTGCATGGATGCGGTCGCGAGAGCTTTGTCGCAGAAGAAGTCAAAAATTTTTCCGCAACAGCTGCATTTAAAATGACCGTGCGGGCGAGTCGTGGCGTCAAAACGCATTTCGTTTTCCTCGAGGGTAACCATTTGAGCGGCACCGCGTGCGCAGAAAAGCCGCAAAGTGTTATAGACCGTAGTGCGCGAAAGCGTTTTTATCTTTTTATAAAGGGACTGATAAACTTCCTCGGCGGTCGGATGCGTCGGATGTTCGGCGATGAATTTGAGAATGGCTCGACGCTGGCGGGAGGGGCGGATGCCGTGTTCAAGAAGAATCGTGTCGGGATCGTAATGTGTCATGGCGTTAAAAATTTTCTTAGCAGTCTTTTGTAATGATTACATTATTGTTTTTCCCTGTAGGGGAGGCAAGCTGTTTTTTTGCGTTCCCGCGCTTGCTTTCGTAGGTTCTCAATTATAGAATCGGCAATTCTTTTTATGAAATGGATCCATTCAGAGGCGGATGCGTGCAAAATGCACGAATTGCAGGATGCGTTGGCGTTGCTGCCGCCGATTGCTTCCGTTTTGGTAAAGACGGGATATGAGGATGTCGAGAGTGCCGAAAAATTTCTTTCGCCTAAGCTTTCTCATGTAACGGATCCGTTTCTGATTCCGAACCTCGAAGTCGCCGCAGAGCGAATAATGCTTGCAATAGACAGGTGTGAGAGCGTTTCCGTAGTCGGGGATTATGATGTAGACGGCGTGACGGCGGTAACGCTTTTGGTGAGCTTCCTGCGGCGTTTCGGATTGCGTCCGCATTACTTCGTGCCGCGGAGGAAAGACGAGGGCTACGGACTCAGTACCGCCATTGTGTCCCGTGTCCTTGCACGGGAACGCCCCTCGTTGTTTTTTTCTCTTGATTGCGGGACAAACGCCAACGAGCAGGTGAACATGCTTCGCGCCCGGGGGATAGATGTCGTTATCGTCGACCATCACCGCAGTAAGACGGCGGAGGTCCCGGATGCGATTTTGGTAAATCCGAATTCCGCTTTTTCTTCGGCACCGGATTTTTCGCCGATGTGCACGGCGGGACTGATGTTCAAGGTCCTGCACGGCGTGCTGAAAATCATGCGTTCCCGTCGGGATCCTCGGTCGTTCGATATCATTTTGCGGGAATATCTCGATTTGGTGGCACTGGGCACGATAACGGATATTTCTCCCTTGGTCGGAGAAAACCGCACCATGGTTTGGTTCGGGCTTCGCCAAATGAAAAACACGCGGCGAAAGGGGCTACGCGCACTGATTTCCGCAAGCAATATTGCAGATACCGCAGACATACTCCCTGTGGATATTTCGCACCGCATAGGACCGCGCATCAATGCGAGCGGGCGCTTGGCGGACGCCGCCTTGCCCGTGGAAATGCTCCTTTGCGAAAACGAAAAACGCTGTGCGGACTTCGCGCGGGAACTCTCCGAAATGAATCGCGACAGGCAGGAAATCGAACGCGGAATTTTTGACGAGGCGATGGCTCAAATCGGACCGGATGCCTCCGGGCGCAACGCGTTGCTTGCTTGCGGAGAGTGGCATCCGGGTGTCGTCGGCATTGTGGCGGGTAAGCTCTCGCGGCACTTTAACCGCCCGTGTGTCGTGCTCGGAATTGAGGGCAACTTGGCAAAAGGCTCCGGACGCGGCGTTCCCGGTTTAAACCTTATCGATATTTTGCGCCCCTACGGCGATCGATTGGACTCGTGGGGCGGGCATCCGATGGCTGTAGGGATTTCCGTCGATGTGAGCCGTGTTGACGAATTTCGCGATTATCTCGACCGCGCCGTCGGCGATGCCCTTGCCGCGGCGGGAACGGACGGCGAGAATGCGCACAAGCTTGATATTGCGGCGTGGCTGTCGCCCGCGGATATTACCGCTGAACTTTTTGATCAAATCGAGCAACTGTCCCCGTTCGGCGAGGGTAATCCGGAGCCGATTTTCGGTTTGCGCGATATCGTGATGCCTTCCGGTGCCATTGTTTTCGGAGGAGATAATTATCGATTTCAGATTTTATTACCGAATTTCTCGCGCCTCGGAGTCGTGGCATGGCACAAGGCGGAAGGCGTTCCGGAGGCGGGAACGCACGTCGATTTGGCGGTAAGGCTTTCTTGGAACAATTATAACGGAAGAAAGTATCAGCAGGCGGAACTCGTGGCGTGGCGATTTGCGGCGACGGGTGCGCAATGCATTGCGGGAGAGCGCTCCGAATGAGAGTTTTTATTCTCGGACGCGCCGTTCACGGCGAAAAATTTTGGCTGATAACGACCTTGTCGGAAGAAGAGGGCGTTTTGCCCTGTCTGATTCGGCAATCGACAAAAAAAACGGGAACAATCGTGCCGGATTTGTTTGACGAAGCGGAATTGAGCTTGGAGCGCCGGAAGGCGGGTTCGGAAGGCCCCCGATTCGCTAAGGAATACACACTGTTGACGCGGCATACGGGAATTTCCGGTAATTATTCCGGTCTGGTCTATGCAAGCCGTTTTGCAACGGTTTTGGCACGTAACGCGTTCCCGTCGGATGCACGAAAAACCGTCTTCGCCCTGTGTTGTAATGCAATTGCGGCTTTTTCCTCAAAACCGAGGAAGGATGCGACGTTCTTCAAGTCGCTTTGGCTTCTGTCGCGGGAGTGCGGTTTGCCCGTGCGGGAAGACTGGTTCGAGAGTTTACCGTTTGACGATAAATCGGGCGTCTCTCAAATTTTGAAAACACCGTTGGAAAAACTGGACGTTCCCGTCAGAGAGGTTGAGCGCATGATTTCCCGTATCGAATATTGGCTCGCGCACGAGAACGATTTTTTGATTTTTTGAGAAATAAATAAGATTTGGGATTGCATTTCGCCTAAATCTTTTTAACATTAAACACAGTTTGAGTTTTCTCGCGGATGTGAAGGCATCTGCGGGTAATAGAGAAGTTAGAGTTAAGTTAGTAGAGATAAGAGACACGCCGCTCCTCACCTTAGGTGGGGAGCGGTTTTTTTTGCCCGGATTCGTTTGCGTGAAAAGGCGATATGCTTCCTCCGAGATACAAATACGCAAAACGGAAACGAAAGGGCGGGATTCCGGCGGGAAGCCCGGACCCGGGAACGGATTCCCGAAAAAATTTCGGATAAATAAAAAAAAAATCTTCGTCATCCCGATATTCCGGAAGAAAAATTTCTGTGAGCACACTGTGAATAACGAGTGAGTAAGTTTCCTAAAAATTGCTTTACAATCCGTAGATGCGGATAAATATGGGAGTTTCGGGAGCAAAAGTTTTTGTCAAATCTTGGCAAGCCAGAATCTCAAAAACTTATACACAGGATATTGTGAATAACCATGTCTGTAAATTCCCCTTGCGGAAAAGAAATCCTCTGCGCAGACTGACCCTCACATTTCGTTTCTCTCCGCTCCCTCTTCGGGAACGCGAAAACGGAAACCCTCAAAAAACATGAATTTTTACCGAGAATCCTTTTATTTATCGCATTTGCAGGCTGAATCCGCCGAGCAAAAGGCGTTGTGTATTCAGGACTTTTCGGCGTATGGCAAGAGTGCGGTTTCCGGTTTTTCGCGATTTTTCGGGTATGTGCCACAATGACACCGAAATGTGAATAACCTTCAACAAGAACCGCTTTGATGTCCGTTTTAACAATGAATTATCACGAAATATGGAGCTCGGCACGGGAAGAATTGCGCCGTAGTCCCCGCATTTCCAGGGATGAATTTGATCTTCGCATTAAAAATATTCACATTCGTGAAGCTGAAGACGGGATTATGACCCTCGTCGCTCCGTCCGTATTTGATACTTTTTGGCTCATAGAAAATTACAGCAACGATATAGACAAGGCTCTTTTCAATGCTGCGGGAACGCAGGTCGCCTTTCGTATTGTCGAGCCGGACGATGAGAACGCCTTGCCGCTTTCGGAATCTTCCGCTACGGCGGGTTCCGGAGCATCGGCACTCTTTCCGGCTCCGGCCGTTCCCGCGGCGCGTGTGTCTCCAGTGAGAGAGGCGGTGCGTCCTCCGTCTATCGACAGCCGTTATACGTTTGAGAATTTTGTCGCAAGTCCGGAAAACGAACTGGCGTTTAGCGCCGCGATGAATGTCGCAATGCAACCGAAGGAAACGGCGTTTAATCCGATTTTCTTCTTCGGCCCGACGGGCGTGGGAAAAACGCACCTGATGCACGCCATCGCAAATAAGATTTTTGACGACCGACAGGCAAAAGGGCTGCCTCCGTACAAGATCGTTTACGTTACCAGCGAGGCGTTCACCAACGACTTTCTCAACACGGTTCTGCGCGAGAAGAATGCACTCGAATTCCATCGCCGCTACCGTGAAGCGGACGTTCTTCTCGTTGACGACATTCAGTTTTTCGGGGGCAAGGGGCAAATGCAGGAAGCATTTTTCCATGCATTCAACGATCTCATTACGCGGCGCAGTCAGATTATTCTGACCAGCGACCGTCCGGCAAATGATATTCCCGGGCTTGAAGATCGCCTTGTTTCGCGTTTTCAAAGCGGACTTTCGGCGGATATTCAGCCCCCGAGCTTTGAAACACGCCTCGCCATCCTGCGTCAGAAGGCGGACGATCGCCGCTTTGATTATCGCCGCTATGCGGGCGTCCTCGAATTTGTTGCCGAAAACATTTCTCACAGCGTGCGCGACCTCGAAGGCGCGGTCAACACGCTTACGGCGTTCGTGAATGTGCGCAAGCCGGCGACGCTTTCGATTGAAACAGTCGAACACCTTTTGCAAAGCCAAATCGTCAAAAACCACACCAAGCGTATTGACGTCGAGGCAATCCAGCGCCGCGTTGCCGAGTATTACAAGGTGCCGGAATCGAAAATGCGGATGAAGGATCGCACGGCGCAGGTCGCTTTTGCGCGTCAGGTCGCGATGTATCTTTGCGGGGAACTGACGGATATGAAACTTGTCGCAATCGGTGAGGCTTTCGGAGGGCGCGATCACGGAACCGTAATTCATGCTCGCCGAACCATTCGGGACCGCATGGACGTTGATGCCGAAACCAAGCGCGATGTCGAATATTTGAAAAAACAGCTTTCCGGTTATCGAATGTAGTTTTTTTTTGTTGTAGTGGGCGATTTAGCGGACGGGAACGTCCGCTAAATTTGTTTTCGGGCGGCGGCAGTTCCGTATTCCTTCTCCGAAGACTTCTAACACAAAAAAATCGCTTACGGGAACACAAGGTCTTAGGATTTCCGCATGCAAAACGAAAAGATGCAATGGTCGAAGTTGCTGTCGCGGGAACGCTGGGGGCATTTTTCGGGAACGGAAAATACGACGGCGGGAGAGCGTGAATTTCGTAGCGAGTTCGAACGCGACTACGGAAGGATTCTTTATTCAAGCGCTTTTCGTCGGCTTCAGGACAAGACGCAGGTTTTCCCTATCGGGCGAAACGACTACGTGCGGACGCGCCTTACGCACAGTCTTGAGGTCGCCAATATCGGCAGTTCGCTCGGGCGCATCGTCGGAGACGCCCTGATAGAGAGACACGAGGAGTTGCGGGAACTCGGATTTCGCGCCTCTCATTTTTCCGCAATTACGGCGGCGGCATGTTTGGCGCACGATATCGGGAATCCGCCGTTCGGTCATTTCGGCGAATCCGCCATAGAGTCCGCATTGGAAAAATTGCGGAAACGCGGTGCGATTCCCGAGGATTTTCCCGGAAAATTTGAAGGAAACGCTCAGGGATTTCGTTTGCTGACACGAACCGGAGACCCTATGGCCGGGCGCGGGCTTAAGCTGACGGCGGCCGTCTTGGGCGCATTTATGAAATATCCCTGCGATGCGCAGTTTGCGAAAAAAAACGGCGGGGAAATTTCGGCTAAAAAATTCGGATTCGTGAAAGACGACGAGGCGGCGGCACGATTTGTCGCAGAAAAAACCGGGATGCTCGCCTTCGGGAAAGCCGAATCAGCGGCGTGGCATCGCCATCCGCTTGCGTTTCTGACCGAGGCGGCGGACGATTTGAGCTACCTTATTGCGGACTTTGAAGACGCGTTCGTTTCAAAGATTATTTCGTTCGAGGCGGTGCGGGAGTTTCTTTTCCCCTTTATTTCGGAAACGGAGCGTTCCCGTGCGGACGCAATTGCCGTCCGCGAAGGAGAAGAAAGTGCCGTGCACTACGTGCGAGCCGTTGCCGTCGGCGCAGGAATCCGCGAAGTCAGCCGCGTTTTCCTGTCGCGTGAGGATGCGTTGCTCGCGGGAACGCAGAATAAATCGTTGGCGGCGGATTCAAACCTCGCGGACGCGATGAAGGCATTGAGAACGTTTTCCTTCGCCAATGTTTACAACGCGCCCTCCGTTGTGGAAATCGAACTGATGGGTTTTCGCGTCATTGAGGCATTGCTCGAATTTTTTGTCGAATGGGTCAATCGCCCGAATTCCGCAAAGGGCGGAAAAATTGCGCTGATGTTACGGGGAACCCATCTCGCCGAGAGTCCGGCAAGTGCGAGGCTTTTGCATCTCTTGGATTTTGTGTCGGGAATGACGGATTCTTTTGCTTTGGCGACGTATCGCAAGTTACACGGTATCTGAGTCGCGCGCACGCAGTCTTCGTTGCGGCTTTTGCGTTCCCGCGGAGGCACCGTAAAAAAGATTGTGATACGGCGCGGGAACGTTATGATTTTCCGGCATGAGCGAAGACGAGAAAACGCCGCCCCGGACCTCTGACACACCCGCTTCCGACGAAGGTTTCCGCATCCGAAAATTTTCTTTTTCCGAACTTTTTGCGCGTGCAAAAAAAATCGGGCTCGACTTTTACAATGCCGTTTGGAGCCCGACTGCATCCGGAGAGGGTTCGCTTCCGTTAAGAACGTTTTTCCTCTTTTGGCGCGTCGTCGAAATTACGATTGCACGAACGCTGGCGAATCGCATTCCGCTTCAGGCCGCCGCGCTGACGTATTACCTGCTGATGGCGTTGGCACCTTTTGTCATGTTCGTGCTGACGATTTTCGGCGTCGTGATGAACGTTCGCGGGGAAGAAGCCGTCGAAACGATGAAATTGCGCATTGCGGAAACGATGCAGCTCATTGTGCCGGAGGCAACAGCCGCCGAACAGGCCGCCGCCGATGCCGCATCGATGGAGTCCGGACACGCCGTGGTCGCTACGGTTGCGCCGGAGTTGCAGGAATTCGCCAATATGTTGCTGGAGAGCACGATGGCGAATTCGAGCTCTGCGGGAACGATCGGTTTTATCGTCCTTGCCGTGCTTGCCGTCTTCATGGTGGCACGCGTGGAGGATGCCTATAATCTTATGTGGAACGTAAAACTCGGGCGAAGCTGGGGTAAGCGCTTCCTTGTGTATTTCCTTTTTCTCGTTTTCGGAGGTGCGATGGTTGCCGTTTCCGCTTCGATGCTTTCCGTGTCCGCCGCTTTCCGCCGCGTTACGGCGATGACGGGAACGGTGCCGGAATGGGCTGCTTCTCTGCCCGGAGGAGAGGCGTTTTTCGGATTGATGACGACGTTCGTGCCGACACTGATTGCCTTCGTAGCGCTCACGCTGGCTTTTGCCTGTCTTAACAAGTATATGCCGAAAACGGCGGTTCGCTGGCGCCCGGCACTCATCGGCGGAGCGTTTGTCGCCGCAGTCTTTATCGCAAACCAGAAACTGGCGATGCTCTATGTGCGGCAGATTTCGGAATTCAACTCTATTTACGGTAATTTGAGCGTCATTTTCATCATCATGTTCATGCTCTACATGGGGTGGATTTTTGTGCTGTTGGGCGGGCAACTTTCTTTTGCCGTGCAAAACGCGCGCTTCCTTAAAAATCTGAATCACGAATGGGCGGAACTGAGTCCGCGTTCTAAGCAGGAAGCCTTTTTCGCGTGCCTGTTCGCCGTGTTCGCGAAGTGTTCCCGCGAGCCTTTCGGACTTACGCCCACGGAACTTAGCCACAAACTCAGCATTCCCGTAAACCATGTTCTGGAATGTGTCGATGTGCTCAAGGCGCAAGGGATGATTATTCAAATCGAACAGGACGGCGGAGAAGCACGCTACAACACGACGGGAACGGTAGCCCGAATGAGCATCGTCGATATCAAGCGCCGCTTCGATAATTTGCGCGAACCGCTCGTTCTCGGCGGAGAGCTTGAAATCCGCCGCGCGCTCAAACGTTTTTCCCGTGCATTCCTGGCATGCCGCGACACGGTTACGGTTGAGGAGCTCTATCGGCGGGGGCTTAAGAAGCAGGAAAACAGCCGCTGAGCTTCTTCGGGGCTTCCCGGAATATTAAAATCATTCCTTTTTTGAGATTCCGGGGTTAAAATTCCGCGCAATTATGAAAATTGCGGTTGTCGGAGCGGGCGCGGTAGGCGCCTATCACGGAGTTTGTCTGGCGCGCGCCGGACATGAAGTTCATTTCCTGCTGAGAAGTGATTACGAGGTCGTGCGGGAACGCGGTTTTGAAATCCGAGATCGCGGAAAAACATTTACCGTTCCCGTTTTTGCGCACAAAGCGCCCGAGGAAATCGGCGAATGCGATCTCGTCTTAATCGCATTGAAAACGACGGCGAATTCGCAGTTCCCCGTGCTTTTGCCTTCGCTCGTCGGCGCGGAAACGACCGTGCTCACCTTGCAAAACGGACTCGGCAACGTCGAAGCTCTCGGCGAACTTTTCGGTGCGGAAAAAGTCGTCGGCGGGCTTTGCTACGTTACGATTAACCGCGTCGCACCCGGCGTTATCGCTAACCTCGGCGCAACGCGGCTTTGGCTGGGCGAGGGCGACGGCGGACTGCCGCGGGAACGCACGCACGCGCTGGTTAAAATGTTTACGGATGCCGGACTTCCCGCCGAAGCAAAAAACTCGCTCGAAGAAACGCTTTGGAAAAAACTTTGCTGGAACATTCCCTTTAACGGACTTGCCATTGCCGGCGGGGACATCGCCTGCGATGCGCTTCTGGCTTCGCCGCAGCTTGTCGAGTTGTCTCGGATTCTCATGCAAGAGATTCAGTCTGCGGCGCGTTCCCGCGGATGCGAAATCTCGGACGAACACCTGCAGAAACAATTCGACGTTACCGAGCGTTGCGGCGCCTATTTGCCCTCAAGTCTGCTCGATTTTCGAGCGGGGCGTGAAGTTGAAATCGAATCGATCTGGGGCGAGCCGCTCCGTCGCGGTCGCGCAAACGGTGTGCCCATGCCGCACTTGGAAACACTTTACCTGCTTCTCAAATCCCTTTGTGAACAACGTAAAAAATTCGCAGATACGTGTGCCTGACACCTTGCGCTCCGCATGAATTTCTAATTCTTTTTTTTCGTATGCCCGCACTTTCCGCAAAAAACGGTTTTTGGATTTCGCCGCACGGTCGCGTTCTGCCTTCGGACTTTACCCGTCGCACACTCCTTATGGGTATTGTCAACGCAACGCCGGATTCCTTTTCCGACGGCGGGAAGTTTCTTACTCCGGATGCCGCGTGCAACCACGCCCGTCAACTTGTCGGAGCAGGAGCGGACATCATCGACCTCGGCGCCGAATCCACGCGTCCGGGCTTTACGAGAATTGACGCTGCGGAGGAATTGTGCCGCCTGATTCCCGCGTTAGAGGCTATTCGAGCCGCTTTGCCGGACGTTCCCGTCTCCGTGGATACTTCGCGCCCGGAAGTTGCGGAAGCCGCAATTCTCGCCGGAGCGGATATCATTAATGACGTTCTTGCCGTGGGCGACTCAAAGGATATTTCGGCGGCGGAACATGCTTTTGAAATGGGGGAAATCGCCGCTCGCACGGGGGCGCCTCTTATCGCGATGCACAATCGGACGACGGCAAATTATAAGGATTTTCAAAAAGATTTTCTGAACGACTTTCATGTCGGAATCGAACGCATCTTGGAGAGCGGCGTTCCCGCGAATCAGCTTTGGCTCGACCCCGGTTTCGGTTTCGGGAAGACGCCCGATCAGAACCTTCAAATCGTCGCAAACCTACGCGAAATCGCCGAGCTCGGATTTCCTGTTCTTCTCGGAACGAGCCGGAAAAGCACGCTCGGAATCGTCCTTGGCGGCAAACCGCCGCGGGAACGCACGGGCGGTGATTCCGCCTGTTGTGCAATCGGCGCATTTCACGGCGCGGCCTGTCTGAGACTCCACGATATCGCCGCACATCGCGACACCGTAACCGTCGCCGATGCAATTTTCCGGAACCGGAGTTGCCCGCATTAAAACGGAATCTTCATTTTGCAAAAAAAACGCTTCCCGTTCGCCGCTTTATAGGGGAATAAGACGGAAGCAAGATGCAGAGGAAGATTTTTAATGCCGGACTTGATGTAGGCTCGACAACACTGAAACTCGTCTTTGTTGACGGAACCGGCACCGTTGTTTACTCGGAGTATCGCCGCCATCGTGCGGATATTTTCGGCACACTTAAAACCGCATTTGAAAATGCTCTGACAACGCTCGGCGAAGGTGAAATTTGCCTTTCCGTGACGGGCTCCGCGGGCATGGGGGTTGCCGAGCGGGGAAAACTGCCCTTCGTGCAGGAAGTCGTCGCCGCTGCAGAGACGATTCGCCTGAAATATCCGGAAACGAAAACGTTTGTCGATATCGGAGGAGAAGATGCGAAGATGGTCTTTTTCGAGGATGGTAAATCGCCGGATATACGAATGAACGGAAGTTGCGCCGGCGGAACGGGCGCGTTTATAGACCAGACGGCGAGCCTGCTCGGGTGCGAGGTTTCGGAGCTTTCGTCTCTCGCACTCTCCGCCGAAAACGTTTACCCGATTGCTTCCCGTTGCGGCGTTTTTTCAAAGACGGACATCCAAAATCTTCTCGCCCGCAATGTTTCCCGAAGGGACATCGCCGCATCGGTTTTTCATGCAGTCGCGATACAGTGCATCGGAACCCTTGCGCGGGGGTGCGACATTCTTCCGAAGGTTTTTTTCTGCGGCGGTCCGTTCGCCTTTATCCCCGCATTAAGAAAAGCATTTCGAGAGGAGCTTTCCCTGCGAGAAGAGGATTGTATTTTGTGTGAAAACGCGGAGTTCATTCCGGCGTGGGGATGCGCACTCGCTTCCCTTGAAAGAACGTCGGGAAGGGAGGTCGCCGACTCGGCGTTCCCGCGTATGTCAGCACTCGCGGAAAACTTATCGTCGCAAAAAAGTGTTCCCGCTTCCGGGGTGCGGGCGGGAACGCTTCCGAGACTTTTTCTCGACGAAGCGGATTTTAACGCATGGCGCGACAAAAAACGGGGAGGAGAAATCCCGGAAATTCCGCTTTCGGACTATGACGGCTCGCCGTGTTTTCTCGGAATCGATTCCGGTTCCACGACAACGAAAATCGTCGCCGTTGATTCGCGGGAACGCGTGATTTTTCAATTCTACAAAAAATCGCAAGGCGACGCACTCGGGCGTGTCGCGGAAGGATTGCGCGAATTTTCTGCGGCAGCTCGTGCGGCGGGGCGGGAAATTCTCATCGCACGCAGTTGCGTTACCGGATACGGCGAGGACTTGGTTAAGGCTGCATACAACATTGATGAAGGCGTGGTGGAAACAATCGCGCATTACCGGGCGGCAAGAAAAATCAATCCGAAGGTTTCGTTTATTCTCGATATAGGCGGGCAGGACATGAAGGCAATTTTTGTCGAAAACGGAGCAATAAACCGCCTTGAAATCAACGAGGCGTGTTCGTCGGGGTGCGGGTCTTTTGTCGATGCGTTTGCGTCTTCTTTGAAATATCCGGTGGCGGAATTCGCAAAAATGGCGTGTTTTTCGGAGTTCCCGTGCGATTTGGGGACGCGTTGCACGGTTTTTATGAATTCCAAGGTGAAGCAGAGCCTGCGGGAGGGCGCCGGGGTTTCCGATATCGCCGCCGGGCTGAGTTATTCCATCGTCAAAAACTGTTTGCACAAAGTGCTGAGAATTCGCGACATGTCGGAGCTCGGCGAAAACATCGTCGTGCAGGGCGGAACATTCCGCAATCTTTCCGTTGTGCGCGCGTTTGAGATTTTGAGCGGGAAGTCTGTTTTGTTCACCGATATGCCCGAGCTGATGGGCGCTTACGGCTGTGCGCTTATCGCCGCCGAAAACTTTTCAAAACTCCGCTCCCGCGAAGAGCTCCGTCCCGTTTCGGGGACGCCGCTTTCCGAAATGATGTTGCTCAACGCCTTTCGGGAAAAAACGCAGATTTGTCCGGGATGCACGAATCGTTGCCGCGTCAGCGAATTTATTTTCGATAACGGGAACGTCTATTATTCCGGAAATAAATGCGAAAAAGTTTTTACCAACAAGGGCGGCGATTTTCGGCGCGGCGAGAATATGTATGCTTACAAATATTCTCGCATTTTTCGCCGCGGGAACGTTCCCTTTGCGAAAAAGAATACCGGCGGACGCTTACGGATCGGCATTCCGAGGGCGCTTAACGCATTTGAAAACTTCCCGTTTTGGAATGCGCTTCTTTCCGCCTGCGGATTTGAGGTCTTCGTTTCGTCCGAATCCTCCGTGCCTCTTTACGAAAAAGGCCTGCGGACAGTGATGTCCGACAATATTTGCTTCCCGGCAAAGCTTGTTCACGGACACGTGGCTGATCTTGCCGAACGCGGCGCAGAGCGCATTTTCATGCCTTACGTCGTGCGGGAACGCACGGAGGATTCAGGCGCTCACGGGAGTTTCAACTGCCCCGTTGTTTCCGCTTATTCGCAGGTTATAGCCTCGTCGACGGAAATTTCGGAAAAATTCGGAATCCCGCTGGACGCACCCGTCATTACGTTCTCCGACGAAAAACTGCTCCGGAGCGGGTGCCGCGAGTTTTTGCGTGCGCTCGGCGTTCCCGAAGCCGTCTTCGAGTCGGCATTCTCTTCGGCGCTTTCCGCGCGGGAATGCTTTGAGAGAGAGCTTTACGAAAGGGCGAAAAAGATACTGGAAAATGCACGCAGGGAAGGGCGCATGGTGATTTTGCTTGCCGGGAGACCGTATCACAGCGACCCGCTGATTCAGCATAAAATCTCGGATTTGGCGGCAGAATTCGGCGCGGATGTCATCACTGAAGATATTGTCCGATTCTGCGGCGACGGCGGCGGGAACGCCGTCGCCGGAATTAACGGCATCTTACAATGGACTTACGTTACGCGAATTCTCAAAGCCGCCCGCTTTGTTGCGCGTGCGGAGCCGTCCGTTCATTACGTCCAACTCACATCGTTCGGATGCGGACCCGATGCGTTTATTATCGATGAAGTTTCCGATATTTTGAGGAGGGCGGGGAAGAATCCGACTTTTCTTAAAATTGACGACGTAAACAATGTCGGATCGCTAAAATTGCGTTTGCGTTCGCTCATCGAAAGCCTGAAATGCAAGAACGCGCTCACGGGAACGCCGTCGCGAACGGCGCCTCCGCCGAACCATACCGGAATTTTCGGCGAGAAAGACCGCTCGCGCACCATTCTTTACCCTTTCGTTTCCGAGTATTTTTCTCCGATTATCGCTCCGGCACTCGAAGCTTGCGGATACAAGGCGGAGATGTTGCCTCCGGGTGATGCGAAGAGCGTCGAATACGGTTTAAAATATTTAAACAATGAAATCTGTTACCCCGCGACCATTGTCGCCGGAGATATTCTCAAGGCGCTTGACTCCGGGAAATACGACCGCAGAGACATCGCCGTGGGTATTTCTCAAACCGGCGGGCAGTGTCGGGCGACCAATTACCTTGCGCTGATAAAACGGGCGCTTGCCAATGCCGGATACGGAGACGTTCCCGTCGTATCCGTCGGACTCGGCACATCACCGCTCAACGAACAGCCGGGCATGCATTTTTCGCTGACCGAAATCGCAGGACGGGTTGTTGCCGCGCTTGTTTTCGCCGACTGTATTTCTCAGATGTTCTATTCCACCGTCGTTCGCGAAAAGCTTGCGGGAACAGCCGCGTATCTGCGGGACGGATATTTGGCTGCGCTCCGGACTTGTGTGCGCCACGGACGAATAAAGGAAATGTATCGGTTGCTGAAACGGGCCGCGGCAGACTTTGATGCCGTTCCCGTGAAGTCGGAGAGCGTTCCCGCGATAGGAATCGTCGGCGAGATTTTTGTCAAATACAACGCCTTCGCTCAAAAAAACATCGTGAATTGGCTCGTAGAAAACGGAGTCGAACCGGTTTTGCCCAATGTCACGGATTTTATGATTCAGGACATCGTAAACAATAGAATTAACGTAACGCTCAATCTCGCTCGACGTTCTCTGCGAACTTTCGGATTTACATTCGCGTTTTCCGTGCTGGCGAAATCCGCAATCGCCAAAGCGGATAGGGCTTGCGCAGGTTTCCGTCGCTATCGGCCTTTCGGCAGTATCGAAGAAAAAGCGGAAAAAGGATCAAAAATCGTAAATCTTGCCGCGCAATTCGGCGAAGGCTGGCTGATTCCCGCAGAGTTTGCAATATTTGCCGAACAGGGAATTTTTAATGCGGTTTCGCTTCAACCCTTCGGATGCATAGCCAATCACATTGTCGCGAAAGGAATAGAAAAACGCGTTAAACGCCTTTATCCGCAGATGAATCTGCTTTTCCTCGATTTTGACGCGGGAACGTCCGAGGCAAACGTCCTGAACCGACTCCATTTTATGGTCAAAAACGCAAAATCCGAACGGATTTCGTCCGGGAAGATCTTCGCCGATTCAATTTGTTCCGCTTAAACAGTGCGTTTGCGGACTGCGAATAATTTTCTCTTGGAATCCCGATATTTACGGATTTATAAATTCCGCACTTCGCCGAACGGGAAATCGGCGATTTCGGATTGAGGGATTTTCAAAAAAAATCACCGTGTTCGTTGCGGGAACGCCGTTTCCGTTGCGGGGCGCATTGTCGTCTCCTGTCCGCTTACGATTTTTCCCGAAAAATGATTACTTCCTCATGCATATCACACTTTTTACCACATCCCTTTTAATCCTCGCAATTGCGCCGTTTACGGCGTTTTCCGCCGCAGAAGAAACAAGTGTCGGAGCCGTTCCCGCCGCCGCGCGGGAAGTGCCGCAAAAACCGCTCGCACTAAGAGGTTCGAACCGCTCGGGAAACACGATTTATTTCAATTTTTCCGCAGCTGTCACGAAAGAGGCTTTCGATAAAAGCGTTTCCGTTGAACCCGCAATCAGGCTTGAAACGACACAGTATTCTTCCGACGGATTTTTCGTTCGCGCCGATTTTGAGCCGGGGAAAACCTATGCGATTCGCATTGCGCCGTCGCTTGCGGGCGTAAATACCTGCGAAATGGGCACGGAAGAGGTTTTTGCGTTTACCGCTCCGGATCTCAACCCGAAAATTGATTTTCTTACGTCCGGAGAATTCTTCCCGCTGAGTGCGCCGGATTTTTCGCTTCCGATTATGGTTCTTAACACCGCAGAAGTGAGAGTCAGTGTGCGGCAGGCATACGCGGATTCCGCCGCTTTGTTTTTCGCCGATAACCGTAACACCGACTATTCGCGGGAAATTTTTTCAGGCACGGCAAAGCCCGCAATCCGTCCGAACAGGAACGAGCGGTTTTCCCTCGATTTGGAAAAAATCGGAATCCCGCGTAAGCCCGGGCTTTATCTCATAGAAATCGAACACGAAAAAGAATATCGCCACTATCGCCCGTATTACGAGCGCGATATCCGCACCGTCGTTGTCACGGATTTGGCGATTCAGGCGGCGCGCAACGAAGACGAGCTCGCTGTCGCCGTCAAAAATATTTCGGAGAATGCCGCCGTTCCCGCCGCCAAAATCAGTGTTTTTTCCCGAAAAAAACGCCTGATTGCGACGGCACAGTGCGACGCCGGAGGCTTTGCGAAAATTGAGCTCCCGCAACTCGATGATGCGGAAGATTCCCCCGGCTTCATTCTTGCCGAAAACGGTGAAGACAAAACCGTGCTTTCTCTATCCTCGCTGAGACGGCAACAACGGAAATACGGTTTTGAAAAACGCGGCGCAAGAGCCTACGTCTTCCCCGAACGCGGAATCTGTCGCCCCGGCGAAGAAATTAACCTCTTTGCGAATTTGCGTGACGGTAACGAAAAAAAGGCGCAAGGCAATGTTCCCGCAGAATTCCACGTCGAAGACCCGTCCGGCAACAGCCTTGCACGCATTCCCGTGGTCGGCGATGCCTTCGGCTTTTACAAAACCTCCGTTAAAATCCCTGAATTTGCGGCTACGGGAACTTACTACGCCGCACTGCGTATTCCCGGACAGGAGGAAAGCGCATTCGGGCGCACACGTTTTTCCGTCGGTGAATACGTTCCGGACGTACTGGAAGTTTCTCTTAAGGCACAACGGGAATCCGGCGGGATTCTGGCACGCGGGAACGCCGCATATTATTTCGGTATGCCGCTCGACGGCGGAAAAATAAAGTTTTCGCTCGATCTGACCCGAACGCGTTTTAACGCGAAAGGAGACGAGTTCAAGGATTTTATCTTCGGTCTTCCGGGAAAAAATTTTGACGCGGGAACGCCGACGACCTCGAAAGAGCTCGTTTCCGACGCGCAAGGTAATTTCGAAACATTTTTTGAATTGGAAAATCTTGAGCCGTATTCCGCCCCGATTCGGGCGCTTGTCGTCGCAAGCGCGGCGTCCTCCGCCGGCGGGCGCAGCGTTTCGGCAAGAGCCGCAACGGAAATTCACACGGCGAAATTTTACTTGGGAACCCGCGAAACATCGGCAGAAGAGCGGGAACGAGTTTTCGAGATTTGCTCACTTTCGCCGGATTCGTCGCGCGTTTCACTCGCAGGAACGAAACTCAAGGCAAAGCTCGAACGCATAGAGTGGAATTACGTTGTGTCGGAAAACGGCGGGAACGCTTACGCAAAATGGCAGGAGGAATACGTCCCGGCAGGAGAATTCGAATTCGACGGCGCGGCGGAAACTCTTCGCGTTCCGGTTCCGCACGGCGGAAATTACATCCTGACTATCCTCGATTCCGACGGGGAAACAGCCCTGCATAGGCGCGAATTTTGGCATTACTACGGCGAAACCGGAATCCGTTCCCGCAACGCATCCCAACTCGTGTTCCGACTCGATAACGACAAATATCTTCCCGGCGAAACCGCAGAAATCTCCTTTGATTCGCCTTTTGCGGGATCGGCCGTTTTGCTCGTCGGTTCAGAAAAAATCGAAACGATGCAAACACTTGACGTGAAAGTCGGAAAAAATGTTTTTGAAGTTCCGATTCCTGCGGGAACGGTGTCCGGAAGCCGCTTTTTCTCGGTTACGGCAAGCGGAAAGGCGGAAGCCGGTTCTCCGGAACTCATTCTGCGAACTTTCGGCGTCGGCGTGATTCCGGTAAATCAGGAAGCGCGGAAAATCTTCGTAAAAACGGACGTTCCCGCCGTCATTCACCCCGGGGAAAAAGCCGAAATTCGCGTCGCACTCTCTGATGCTTCGGGGAAACCCGTCTCCGGAAAAATTCAGCTTTGGGCGGTTGACCGCGGTGTGCTTTCTTTGAGCAATTTTAAAACGCCGAATCCGTTTTCGTATTTTTTTGACACATACGATTGTCCCTACGAATTCAACGACAATTACTCGGATTTCTATCCGTTACTTTCGCTTGACCAAAGACTTTTCGGCGGCGGTGCCGGAGCGAGCCTGAGAAAATTCCTCGATAGCTCGGACGAATCGAAAAAAAGCGCCGTTGTTGTTCTCGACACTTTGGACGTTCCCGCAAGCGGCGAAGTCTCGACGGAATTTACGCCGCCGGATTTTGACGGCGGAATGCGCCTCATGGCGGTTGCGCTCAACGAAGAAAAAGTCGGCTTCGGAGAAAGCAATCTTATCGTTCGAGAGCCCGTTTCCCTGAAAATGACGGCTCCGCGCGCGATTGCGCCGGGCGACGAGTTTGAGCTGCTCGCCGAAATCTTCAACGCAGACTTGCCGCAACAGAGTTTTTCCTGGGAGCTGATTTATGCAGGAAAAACGGTTGCGCGCGGCGAAGTGCCTTTACTGAGCAAGGGCGGAAAAATCGTCTTGCGGGAACGGCTGACGGCAGGAGGCGACTGCGGTGCGAAAAAAGCCGAATTGCTTGTCCGCGACACGAACGGGGACCTCTGTTCGAGGGAGGACGTGAGCGTTTCCGTACGCTCGCCGTTCCCGCAACGCGACATCGTCTCGAGCTCGGAAATTGCTCCGGGAGAGGAAGCGTATTTTGAAAACGACAATCCGGCATGCGAAGTTTTTCTCGGATCGCCTGCGCTCGCGATTACGGGCGCGCTCGGCTGGCTCGAAAATTATCCTTACGGCTGTCTCGAGCAGGTTTCGGCGATGACGTTTCCGTTACTTGCCGCGGAGAATTTGGCGGCAAAAAAGCTTATTCCTTCCGTGTTTGCGGAAAGCGCAGCGACGAAAATTCGTTCCGGTCTGGCGAAGATAACGGCGATGCGCCGCTACGACGGCTCTTACTCCATGTGGTCGCACGGCTATGAAACCTGGGAGGCAGGAACGCTTTTCGCGTTTCATCTCGAACTCGAAGCCGACGCTGCCGGATTCCCGATTTCGGAAAACCGACGCCGGGAAATCTGCAATTATCTCAAAAAATACGTCGATACGCCGAAGAATCCGATCGCCCGGCGAGCATACGCGATTTATCTGCTCGCACTCGCCGGTGAAAATAAAGCGGGAGAATTCGCAAAGCTGTTTCTCTACGAAAAAGGGAGCGACGCATTTTCCCGCTTCCTCGCAGGTGCCGCGTTAGTAGAATCCGGATACGCTTCCGAAGGCATGAAAACCCTTTTGCCGCTACTCGAAACGGACTTCTGGTCGCAAGAGAAAAACAGCTGGGATTCCTGTCTGGACTCGCCGATTCGCCGTGCGGGATTTGCGCTTCGCATCCTCTCCAAAATCGCACCGGACGCTCCGGTTAACAAGAAAATCGCGCTTTATCTCTGCGGACAAATTAACGATGACGGACACTGGGGCTCTACGCAGAAAAACGCTTGGGCAAGCTACGGGCTTTCCGCTTACTTCGCAAAGTCGGCAGGCGGCACCGAGCGCGGAATCCTCAAAATCGACGGGATTGAAAGCGAACTTAAAGGCTCCGCCCGTATTCCCGGCGGAAAGAGCGTTAGCCTGAAAAATGTCGGCGAACGACCGATTCTTTGCATGGTGCGTTCCCGCGACAAAGCGAAATCCCTTGAGTCGGCAAGCAACGGTTTCGAGATTTCGCGCACATACCTTGATGCGGCGGGAACGCCGGTGCGTTCCTGTAAATCCGGAGATTTGCTGACCGTAAAAATCCTTATCCGAGCAAATGAGAGTGTCCCGAGCGCCGTTATTTGCGACTTGCTTCCGGGCGGACTTGAAATCGAAGACGAAACGCTGGCGACGCGTGTCCGCACAAACGACACGCGAAACACCCGGGGCGGTTGCTTTGTAGAATTGGTGCGGGAACGTCGCTTCGACCGCTTCCTCGCATTCGGTGCTACTTATTGTTCCGTCTCTGCGCCCCACGAACTGACTTACCGCGTTCGAGCTACGACACGCGGAAAATTTGTCATTCCGCCGGTTCATATCGAGTCGATGTACGAAGGTGAAAAGCGTGCGGTCTGGCAGCCCGAAAACGCCGTTTTCGAAGTGGAATAAAATACGGGAACGCGTCGTCATTTCGAATGAAACCGTCTCGAAAACTCCTGAAAAGAATCGCAACGTTTGCCGGCGTTGCGATTCTCTTTGCCGGTGCATTTTGGCAGTGGGTCTTCCCGCGAATTTTTGTTTTCGACGAAGACTGTTTGGAACGGAAAACGCCCGCAACGATTTTTACCGACGCTCACGGGAACGCCGTTCATACCGAGCCGGGCGATGACTACACGTTGCGCTTCCCCGTTTCCCTGGAGAGCCTTCCGAAGCATTTAATCGATGTTACGCTTGCCGCGGAAGACCGCCGCTTTTTTGAACATGACGGCGTCGATCTTTGCGCCGTTGCCCGTGCGGGAATGCAATTGCTGACGAGCGGGCGCATTGTTTCCGGTGCTTCGACGATTACGATGCAGTTGGTCGCGCTCGAAAACGAACGGCGGGAACGCTCTTTCCTGAGCAAAATCGTTCAGATGGGCAAAGCGCGGAATTTGGAACGGCGCAGGAGTAAAGAAGAAATCCTCGAAGCCTATTTTAATCATCTGCCTTACGGCGGAAAAATTTACGGAATCGAAGCCGCCGCGAATTATTATTTCGGGCGCTCGGCGAGCGAGCTCAACCTCGGCGAATCCGTCATGCTCGCCGGAATTCCGCAACGCCCGAATCGTTTCCGCCCCGACCGCTTTCCGCAAGCTGCGCTCGAACGGCGGGAACGCGTCCTCCAAATGCTTGTCAGCCAAGGTGTTTTTACGGAAGAGAAAGCGGAGGAAATTCGCCGCGACCCCTTGCGTTTTCGCGATTTCGGGCAGGCGGCGTTCCCGCATGCCGAGGATCCTCAGTTTTTTCTCTATGCCCGAAAAATGCATCCTGAAATTCGCGGAAAATTCGCAACGAGCTTGGATGCGGAGACGCAAAAAACCGTTAGGACCGTTATTCGAAATCAATTGCGGGAATATCCCGGCGTTTGCGACGGCGCAGCACTTGTCATTGAAAATAAATCACACGCCATTCGCGCATTTTTGGGGACAAAGGATTTTCGCAATCCGAAAGACGGACAAGTCAACGCGATTACGTCGCTCCGCTCGCCGGGCTCGTTGCTCAAGCCGTTTATTTTCGGAGAAGCCGTCAACGGCGGTCTGATTGTCGCGGAAACGCTTGTGGACGATTCGCCGCTTCTCGCCGGCGAGTATCGGCCGGAGAATTTTTCCGGGAAATATCAGGGGAACGTTCCCGCAAAAATTGCGTTATCGAAGTCTCTGAATCTTCCCGCCGTGCGCTTACTCGGCAAACTCGGCGTCGAGCGCGGGATTGAAACGCTCGGAAAATTCGGCATTTCTTTTTCCGGGAATAAAAACGCCGAAAACGTCGGGCTTTCGTTGGCACTCGGCGGCGCAGAAACGACGCTTCTTAAACTTGCCGAAGCCTATTCCGCACTTGCAAACGGAGGCGTTCCCGCAACGCTTTCCTGCCTCGCGGCGGGCGAAAATCAAAACACAGGAAGCGCGGTTTGGACGGCGGGAACCGCCGAAATGATTCTGCAAATGTTGCGTCTGAGCTCGCTTCCCGAAGCGGAAAATCTGGAGGTCGCCTGGAAAACCGGGACATCTAACGGTCTGCGCGACGCATGGTGCATCGCCGTTACGCGGGAGTGGACGGTCGCAGTTTGGTTCGGGAACAAAGACGGCTCGTCCGCTCCTGAGCTTGTCGGCGCCGAAATCGCCGCCCCCGTTGCGGGAAGAATCATGAATTCGCTTTACCGCGAAAGAATTCCGCAGGCGTGGAATGACGATGCACATTTCCGCACGACGCTTCTGTGCGCCGAAACCGGATTGGCGGCGGGAACGCTCTGCGATAAAACGGTTTCCGCAAAAGCGATTGTCGGCATCCCTCTAAAAAGTTGTTTGCGTTGCAAAAGCCTTGATGCGAAAAATCTTTTTTCTCAAGCAACACGAATCGTCGAACCGCACGGCGGAATTTACCGGAGAGGTCTTAACGGAAATGCCCGTTTTATTCTTCGAAGCGTTCCCGCAAAAGCGCATTGGTATTTAAACGGTAATTATATCGGATTTTTCGATTCGGGGGTGCCGCTGGAAATTCCGCCCGGAAAACATCGCCTTTTTGCCTGGGGCGGAGAGAATTACTCCGCCGCAAAACTCGAAATCGAAGTCAAATAAGCTTAGAAAAAATGCGTTCCCGCCGGGTATCGGGACGGGAACACATCGGATTGAAAATAAGTTTCGGGAAGGGCAAATCAGACCTTTTGGAGGTCGGCTTCCTTGACTTTGAGCGCCTTGTCAACCTCGGCGATGTATTTGTCGGTAAGCGTCTGGATATCTTTTTCCGTGCGCTTACAATCGTCTTCGGAAGCAGCTTTGTCCTTGTTGATTTTTTTGACGAGTTCGAGCGCGTCTCGGCGGCAGTTGCGCACGCCGACGCGTCCGGCTTCCGCATAGCGATTGGCGACTTTGACAAGTTCGGCGCGGCGTTCGCCGGAAAGCTCGGGAACGCTGCAACGGACGAATCCGCCCATGTTAGCCGGCGTCAGCCCGACGTTTGCACCGAGAATAGCTTTTTCGATGTCTTTGATGATGCTTTTGTCAAAGGGCGTAATAACGATGGTGCGTGCGTCGGGCGTGGAGACCGAGGCGGTGTCCTTGAGGCGCATCATGCTGCCGTAAGCTTCGACCTGAATATTTTCCACCATCGAGGGGGCGGCTTTTCCCGTATGAATGGAGGAAAACTCCTTAACGGTGTGTTCGAGCGCTTTTTTCATCGCGCTTTCTGCATCTTGTTTAATTTTATTAAGCATAATTTCTAACGGATAAAATGGATGTTTCGTGAAGGCGTTATGTTTTCCTTTTATGAAACGAGCGTGCCGATGGATTCGCCGCAAATCGCTTTGCGGATGGCGTCTTTTTCCGACATGGAAAACACGAGAATCGGCATGCGATTTTCCTGACAAAGTGCAAATGCCGTAGAATCCATGACGCCGAGACGCTTCATGAGAGCTTCGTCGTAGGAGATTTTTTCGTAGCGGACGGCGGTCGGGTCCTTCATCGGGTCTGCGGTGTAAATGCCGTCAACTTTAGTCGCTTTGAAAATGATATCGGCGTGGACTTCGTTTGCGCGCAGGGCTGCTGCGTAGTCGGTCGTGCAGAAGGGGTTCCCTGTTCCCGCGGCGAAGATAACGATACGGCCTTTTTCGAGGTGGCGCAGGGCGCGGCGGAGAATAAAGGGCTCTGCGACCTTGTCCATTGAAATAGCGGACTGAACGCGGACGTCGATTCCGTTCTTTTCGAGGCAGTCCATGATAGCGAGTGCGTTAATGGTCGTGGCGAGCATTCCCATGTTGTCGCCGGTGGTTCGGTCCGTCCCGTTGTTGCGAGCTCCGGAGAGACCGCGGAAAATATTTCCGCCGCCGCATACGAGGCAAACCTGAACGCCCATTTCGTGGAGGAGTTTGAGTTGGTCGGCGAGATTTTTGAGAATTGCGGGATCGAGCGGATCTCCGGTCTGGTAGTTTTTTAGGGCTTCCCCGCTGATTTTTAAAACGATGCGGCTGTACTTCGGTGTTTGGGTGGTGCTCATGGCGTTAGTATTTCAAAAGTTGTTCGGTATCGTCAAACGCAATCCCGAGAAAATCAGCTGTTTTTGCGGCGGGAACGCGATTTTTGTTCCTTTTCGGAAAGGGCTTTTTCGTGCTTTTTTTTCTGCTCTTCGTCGTGTTTTTCAAAATCGTCCACATCGTCGAGATCGGCAAAAATGTCCGGGGGCAGTTCCTCCTTGCGCCGACGCAGTTCGCGGATATAGCCAGTAATCCAATCTTGCGTGTCGGCAATCGGTTGGCTGTGCAAATTCAGGCGAACCGCAGTATAGCGCAGAATGAGGGTTACAACGGCGACGACAAGCGCCGCGATGGTCGGCGGAATTTGCTGGTGCAAAATGATATAAAGGACACTGCCGACCACGGCGACTACACCGTAAAATTGCCCGGGCTTAAAAACCATGGGTTCTTCCCGGGCGATAACGTCGCGCAAAAGTCCGCCGCCGACGGCATTGATGAATCCGATGGCGATTGCCACGGGAACGCTCATGCCGTAAACGAGGGATTTATTGGTTCCGAAGACGGCATAAAGTCCGAGTCCGAGTGCATCGCAAAACATAACGATTCCGTCAAATTTCGTCAGCATACCTCCGAGGAAAATTCCGGTCAGCCAAGCACAAATCAGCGCAACCATGTAATTGCCGTCTTCAAAAATCGGAGAAATTCCGTCCTGGATGCAAATGCCGTCGCGGACGAGGGCTCCGCCCATAGCCGTAATTCCGGCAAGCACGAATGCCCCGACGTAGTCGTAGCCTTTTTGTCTTGCGACCATTGCGCCGCTGGTTCCGAAAACGAAGACGGCGGCATAGTCAACCCACATCGGAAGCGCGAGCGTTTCCGAAAGGAACGATTCCCGCAGGGACTCGAAAACGGAACGCGCCGCCTCGAGCGTGCGCGGCATCAGCACGAAGCAGACCAACAGGAGAATCAGTGCGAGAAGGAAGCGGCCGGGTCTCATAATTTGAGCATCTGAAGTTTTCCGGAGATTTTGTGCCTTCGCGTGCGTTCCCGCAAATTGAAATTTGCGTCGGACGGAACTACGGGCATATACTGCGCGTCAATATGGCTACAGCAAAAGTTTCCCCCAAATCAAAAAAGGTTAAAGAAGTATTGCTTTACGCGTCGCCGAACAGCTCTTCGGACATGCGTTGGTTTACCAAGTTCAGTTGCGGCGATCCGTTCATTGCCTTCACGGCAAAGGGCAAAAAAATTGCGGCGATTACCTTGCTCGAAATCGTGCGTTTCCGCAAAGAATCCGGTTTCGATATTGTTTTGGATTTGGGCGCGGAGCTTGCCAAATTACGCGAAAAGAATCCTTCCGCAAATACGCCGGAACTGATTGCTCATTTCGCAAAACGCTACAAGGTTTCTTCATGGAGCGTTCCCGCCGATTTCCCTGCAGGGCTTTTTGTTAAACTCCACCAACTCGGCGTTAAACTTTCCGTCGGCGCAACTCCGTTTTTCCCGCAACGCGTAATTAAAACGGAGGAGGAACTTGATATGATTCGTGCCGGGAATCGCGCATCCTGTGCCGGATTTAAGGCTGTCGAAAAAATTCTCAAAGAATCGAAAATCGACAAAAAAGGTTTTCTCAACTACGGGGGAAAAACGCTTACGTCGGAAATTCTTCGCGCGGCCATCGAACACGCCTGTCTGGATGCCGGAGGCATCAATGTCGAAGGGCTCATCGCCGCCGGAGGAGACCAGGGCGTGGATTGTCATTGTTCCGGCTACGGTCCGCTCCGCGCGAACGAACTCATCGTTTGCGATATTTTCCCGCGCATTGCGGCAACCGGTTACTTCGGCGACATGACGCGTACATATCTCAAGGGCAAGGCATCTCCCGAACAACGCAAGCTTGTTGAAGCCGTAAAAAAAGCGCACGACAAGGCGATTGCCGCTGTTCGCGCCGGCGTTCCCGGCTACGATGTTTACAAAGGAACGGTAGAGTTTTTTGCCGAAGCCGGCTATAAAACCGCCGTTGTGGACGGTGTTCCGACCGGATTTTTCCACGGCTTGGGTCACGGCGTGGGTCTTGATGTGCACGAAGCTCCGAATCTCGGCGGGCGTAGCGTAATGACGGAGCCGCTTCAGGAAAACATGGTGGTAACGATTGAACCCGGGCTTTATTACCCGGGAATCGGCGGTTGCCGTATCGAGGACGTCGTCGTCGTTCGCAAGGACGGTTGCGAACTCCTTTCCAAGCATCCGTACAAGTGGGAAATAGCGTAGGAATCGCTTAATCGGAAATGAGGAAGAATACTATTTCTCATTTCCGATTCCTGATTAAAGCCGAGGCTTGAAACCTGAAAAAATGCGCGCGGGAACGCACAGTAGCATTATCGAAGCGGCGGCTCCGCTCATCGCGAAGCTCGACAGGGTTTGCCGCGTGTCGTGCGGAGTCATTCGCGCGAACGCACGTTCCCGTTCCCGAACGATAAAGGTCCTTCGTCTGAAAGGCGGTTGGCGTCTGACCGTCGTCGCCAAAAACGCGAAACAGGAATTCCACCTTTTTGACGTTTCTCTGGACGAAATTTCGACGATTCTTTCGGGGCGCGAGTTTGATTCCTTTGAAAAAAATCTCCCGGCATCCGAGCCGTCGGAATCCTAATTTTTTATGAAAGAACCTAAGAAAAAAGCGGACTTGGCGGCGCTTCAAAGCGCGTTTATGCGCGTGCCGCATATGCCGGTTTTCGTCGCTCGCTATTTGCTCGATGCGGGCTATACCGATTTATTCCAACTCGCGGGACGTTCCGCAGAATCCCTGTTTTCGGAAATTCGCAAGCTCGACTTTCTTGCGGAGGAAAAACGCGTCCTTCCCGCGTTGCGGCTTGCCGTCTATTTTTCCGAAAATCAAAACGCCCCGGACAAATCCCTGCTCAATCTTCACTCGTGGGAATAACCCGCGAAATCGCAAACGGTTATGAAAAAAATTCTTTTTTTAGGCGATGTCGTCGGCTCTGCCGGCAGAAAATTTATTTTTGAAAAACTTGCGGAGATTCGCACGGGAACGCAGGCCGATTTTATCATTATCAACGGCGAAAATGCGGCGGCGGGCTCCGGAATCAACGCTTCGATTGTGCGGGATTTTATTTCTGCGGGAACGGACGCTCTCACACTCGGCGATCACGTTTGGGATCAGCGCGGCTTTGAGTCGGATTTAAAAAACCTGGAAAAAATTTGCCGTCCGGCGAATTTGCCCGAGGAAAATCCCGGTGCGGAACACCTGATTTTGACGACGCCGGACGGTTTTCGCCTGCTCGTTTTTACCGTAATCGGGCAAACGTTTATGAACCCGAAAACATCGTGTCCGTTCCGGTGCGCGGAAAAAAAACTCTCTGCGCTCGCGGGAACGTATGACGCAGCATTAGTTGAAATTCATGCGGAAGCGACATCGGAAAAAATTGCTCTCGGTCGTTTCCTCGACGGGCGGGTAGCGGCGGTTGTCGGCACGCACACGCATGTCGCGACGGCGGACGAGTGTATTTTGCCTGCGGGAACGGCTTATCAGACAGACGTCGGGATGTGCGGACCGCATTCCGGCGTTATCGGACGTGAAACGCAGGCAGTTCTCGGTCGTTTTCTCGACGGGCGTCCGCGCCGTTTTGAAATAGCGGAGGGAGACATCCGAATCAACGGCTGTCTGATTTCCTACGACGAAACGCGACAGCGCGCTGTCGCAATCGAGCGTTTCCGCCTCAAGCAATAGCCGTGCGGCGCGTTCCCGCGCTTCCGGCTTTTTCGCCGTCTTTTCGCCGCTTAGGCGCGGAACGCCTTTTCCTTGCCGATTCGGAACGCTTCGAGGTTGGGCGGAATGATTTTGGGTTTTTCCGAGAAGCATTCCCTCAGGGCGGCTTCCACGACATCGGAAAAATCTTTCGTGTCATCGGGCGTAAGAAAGAGGTCTTCCATCATTTTGGCAAATGCGCCGAGAATGAGCGAGTTTCCGTAGCGGGTGCTTCCGAGTTCGACGGCGATTTGCGCGGCGGGAACGCCGTAAGCAACCTGTTTTTCTCCGATTTTCGGGAGCGTAATGCTCGACGAGTCATAGATGATAATCCCCGTCGGCTTAAGTTGCGGAAGGTATTTGTCCAGAGACGGCTGATTTAGAGCAATGAGCATATTTGCGTTGCCGTCAACAATCGGCGAAGCGATTTCCCTGCGCGATGCCACTACGGAGCAGTCTGCGGTTCCGCCGCGCATTTCCGGACCGTATGTCGGCAAATACGTGACGTTGAAATTCCTCAAACGTGCCATGTGTGCAATGATGTAGGCGAGCGAAAGCACGCCTTGTCCTCCCGCACCGGCAACCTTGATGCGGCGTTCCTTTTCAAAAATTTCGGAGTCGTTATAAACGTTTTCGCGGAGTTTTTCCGCTGTGTCGGGACCGTCGCTTGCACTGCTTTCCTGCGGGAACAGCACCGCGCGAACTTTTTCGCAATCATAGACGGGAACGGGCCGTTCTGCGGGAACGCGTTCGGCGGATTCGTCCTTGAGTTTTCCGAGCGGGAAAACTTTTGTCATTTCCTCATCGATGAATTTCGAAATTCCCGCCGCGTCTTTTTTCAACCCGACCGGGCAGGGCGAAAGCACTTCTACAAACGAAAGCCCCTTGCGTTCCATTGTGTTTTTAATCGCTTTTCGAATTGCCGCCCGCGCTTTCATAATCTCTTTCGGCGTACTCAGCGCAACGCGCTCCACATAAACCGGATTCGACTGGGAGGCGATAATTTCCGCAACGCGGAACGGGATTCCGTCCTCCGTCGCGCGGCGTCCGTTCGGCGTTGTCGATGTTTTTTGACCGACCGGAGTCGTCGGTGCCATTTGTCCGCCCGTCATACCGTAAATTGCGTTGTTGACGAAGACATAGCAGAGATTTTCGCCGCGATTGGCGGTGTGGATAAATTCGTTGAAGCCGATTGCCGCGAGATCTCCGTCTCCCTGGTAGGAAATGACGACGCTGTCCCGATGTGCGCGGGAAAGCCCGGTCGCCACGGCGGGAGCGCGTCCGTGCGGGGTGGAAATTCCGAAGCAGTCCATGTAATAGTAACCGAAAACGGCGCAACCGACGGGCGAGATAAACGTCGTGCGGTCTTTGATGTCGAAATCCGCAAGCGCTTCCGCGACGATTTTGTGCAACACGCCGTGCCCGCATCCCGGGCAGTAATGCATGTTGCGGCGGAGCGGTGCCGGGCGTTTGTCAAATTCGGCGAAGAATCCCGCCGGACGGTCTTTGAGGACTCGAAATGTCTTCATGATATTTTCTCCTTTATGCGACGGCTTTGACTCCCGCGACGAGTTCCTCGACGGAAATGAGCTTCCCGCCGACGCGGTGAATCAGCTCGACGGGACGGCGACATTCGATTGCGAGTTTGACGTCTTCAATCATTTGTCCGCCGCTGAGTTCGATGCAGACAAATTTTTTCGCCTGAGCGACAAGTGTGTTGAGCTCATTTTTCGGAAACGGGAACAAAAGTTTCGGACGCACGAGTCCGGCTTTGATGCCGTGTTCCCGCAGTTCTTCCACTGCGTTTTTTGCGAGTCGCGACATAATTCCGTAGGCGACGAGGATGATGTCTGCGTCGTCGGTTTTCCAAAGTTCCGCGTCCTGGTCGTTCGCTTCCATTTCGCGATATTTCGCCAGCAGTGCTTCGTTTTTCTTTTCGAGTTCGGACGCTTCAAGGTAGATCGACGTAAAATGATTCGTGCGCGCGTTCCCGGGCGTAAGCGAGTAGGGCACAGGGGCGGCTTTTTCGCGCGGCTCGGGAAGCGTAACGGACTCCATCATTTGCCCGATCATGCCGTCGGTCAGAATGTAAACCGGAGTGCGGTATTTTTCCGCCGTGTCGAATGCGCGAAATGCCATGTCGCACATTTCCTGTGCGCTTGCGGGAGCGAATACCGGACAACGATAGCCTCCGTGTCCGCCGCCTTTTACGATTTGAAAATAATCGCTTTGCTCGACGCTGATGTTTCCGATGCCGGGACCGCTACGCGTGATGTCTGCTATGACGCAGGGAATTTCCATTCCGGCAAGATAGGAAACGGCTTCCTGCATGAGACTGATTCCGAGACCGCTCGATGCCGTCATTGCGCGTTGACCGGCCGCCGCCGCGCCCATAACCATGTTGACGGCGCCGATTTCACTTTCCGCCTGAATGAAGACGCGTCCGAGTTCCGGAAATTTCTTTGCCGCGCATTCGATAATTTCTCCGGCCGGCGTTATCGGGTAGCCGAAATACGCATCGCATCCGGCGAGTAGGGCACCGTAAACGAGCGCTTCGTTCCCGCAGAGCAACAGACTTTTTGAGCTCATTTCAGTCGTCCTCCCGTTCTTCGATAATGGAAATTGCGCCCGGTTCCGGGCAGGTATAAAAACAAAGCGAGCACCCCGTGCATGCGGATTCGTCAGCGACAAATACGTGCGGAAGCCCCATTACATTAAGGACCTTTCCGAGCGAAAGAACGCTTTTCGGGCAAGCGATGACGCAACGTTCGCAACCCTTGCACTCGTCGGTTCGTATCCGGGGAAAGTAACGCCTTTTCATACAAAGTAAGCGGAGTTCGAGGTTTAACTTTTTTTTGAAAATTTTTTGACCGCATTTAACCCCGCGACGGAAAACCGGAAAACGTGTTCAATACGTTTTTCCACATCGTAAGGGAAGGGCTCTGTTTTTTCGATTCGCTGAATCTTCTTTTGGGGAGAAATGCACATTGCGACAATCGAATAGACGGACATTCGCAAATCTTCATTGGAGATGCCGTCTCCGAGAAATTCGCTCACGACGTTGAGCAGGTTTTCACGAAGACTGAAAATCGTGTTTTCATGAACGTCTTCAAGGAGCCCGGTCGGGGACGCTATTTCCTGATTGAGAATGCCTCCGTCAAAACAATGCCGATGGTCCGAATACCGTCTTACCGTTGCGGAAATGATTCCGTAAAGGCGCTTGCGGGCGGAAGCGCTTGCGGGAACGCCCCCGTCGGGCGGGTATTTTTCTAACGATTCGCGCAAGCTGTGATGCCAGGCTTCCCGGTAAATTGTCTCTTTGTCTCCGAAATAGTAGCTGATGAGCGCACTGTTTACGCCGCTCGCTTTGGAAATATCCGCATTGGACGTTTGCTTAAAACCGTTTTCCGAAAACAGCTTTGCCGCCGCGCCGAGAATTTTCTTTTTCGTTTCGATGCCGTCGCTTCGTTTTGCCATTTTAATTACATAATTTAATTATTCGGTTAAAATAGGATTTGACAAAACGTGCTGTCAAACCAAATCGGGAGGGGGATCCGAGCGAATAAAATTTAATTCGCGTTCCCGTTCCGAGGGAAATATTTTCGATGCAATGAAAATTTCCCTAAAAGATTTTCGCCATGTCGTGTGGGATTGGAACGGAACGCTACTGGACGATTTGTGGCTGTGTATGGAGTCTCTTGACCAATTGCTGACGCGTGCCGGAAAGCCGAGAATTGACGCTGAAACCTATCGGCGCATTTTCAATTTCCCCGTTATTGATGTTTACCGGAAACTCGGCTTTGATACGTCGCAAACGGCGTTCGAGGCAATGAGCCGGGAATACATGGATTATTACGAGGCTCGCCGTCTTGAGTGCACGTTGCAAAAAGGCGCCCGCCGTTTTATCCATGCCTTGCACGCCCGGGGAATTTCGCAGTCCGTGCTTTCCGCGTATCGGCAGGATTACCTGACTTCAATCATTGCCGATCATGATTTGGAAAAATACTTTGTTCACCTCAACGGAAGTGACGATATTTATGCCATCGACAAATCCTACCGTGCGCCCGGACATCTGAAAAAGCTCGGTATTCCCGCCGAGTTCGTTCTCTACGTCGGCGATACGCTTCACGATGTTGAAACCGCACAGGCAATGGGCGTTCAGTGCGTGCTGATAGATCAAGGGGCGAGGGCGCATCAGTCGCGGGAACGCTTACTTTCCGCGGGCGTTCCCGTGATTTGCGATTACTCGGAATTATTTTGAAAAAAAAACTCACACTTTAAATTTCCACGGAATGCCGTTAAGCTCCGCGCTATGACAGAAGAAGTATTACAAGCCATTCCTCATCGCCCGCCGTTCCTGTTCATCGACAGGGTGATTGAAACCCGCGAGAACGGAATTGTCTGTTCGCGCACATTTCGAGCCGACGAAAAGTTCTATGAGGGACACTATCCGAATGCGCCGCTTACGCCGGGCGTATTGCTGTGCGAGAGCGTTTTTCAGGCGGCGGCGATTTACTTGGTGAAAAAAGCCGAAACAAGCGGAGATGCGGCTTTCGCTAATCGCACTCCCGTGCTTTGCCGTATCGAAAATGCAAAGTTTAAGGGGATGGTGTTCCCGGGCGACGAAGTTATTATTGAAGTCAAAGACGGGGAAACGCTTGCCGGTTTTTACTACCTTTCCGCAAACGTAAAGTGTAAGGGCAAGCCCGTTCTTCAAATCAAATTCGCACTCGCGATGCTCGAAAAGAAATAGAGCGGACGCGCTGTCAGCAAATTTTTGCGACTTTCGCGTCGGCAAGAATTTGCGAAAGGTTTTTATTTGGAATCTAAGGATTTTTATGAGTGGTTTTTTGAAGTTGGAAGACAAGAACATTGTCGTTACCGGGGTGGCGAATCGTAAGTCCGTGGCATGGTTTACGGCAAAGACGCTGGAAGAAGCCGGCGCACGGGTGATTTACTCCGTGCGATCTCGGGAACGTGCGGCATCGCTCGAAAAACTGCTTGAGGGAAAGCCGGTTTACGTCTGTGACGTCGAACGGGAAGACGAGATTCCGGCGCTCGCCGAGGCTGTCGCTCGCGATTTCGGGAACGTGGACGGGCTTTTGCACAGTATCGCATTTGCAAACTATGCCGAGGGCTTTAAGCCTTTTCACGAAACGAAGCGCGGCGATTTTCTTCAGGCGACGGCTATTTCCGCCTTTTCCCTTGTTGAGCTTTCCCGCGCATTTGCGCCGCATATGAACGCGGGTTCGTCGGTCGTTTCCGTCGGCATTTCCTCGCAGGTAACCGCCGCCAACTACGGCTATATGTCACCGATTAAAGCCGCGCTCGAATCGGCTTCGCGCTTTTTGGCAAAATCTTTTTCTGCGCAGGGAATCCGCTTTAATTCAGTGAACGCGGGACCGCTGAAAACCTCCGCCTCTGCGGGAATTCCCGGCTACCTGAAGAATTACCTCTTTGCGGAAAAGCTCACCATGCGCAAGGCAAACATCACAACGCAGGAGGTCGCCGATGCCATTGTTTGGTTGCTTTCTCCGCGTTCTTCCGGCGTAAACGCCCAGTCGGTTGTGGTGGATGCCGGCATGGGGCTGAACTTTTTCGAGGAAAGCGTTGTCGAAAAGGCGACGGAACTCTGAACCCGCCGACCCTGTTTTCCGGAGCTTTCTTTCTCGACAAATCCTCGAATTTCAAAGGTTGAAAAGGGCGAGGAAAACCTGTTTTATTCCCTAAGATTTTTTTTAGACATGACGATTACACCTGACATCCCTGCACTTTCTCGCGCGGCAAACGAAGCCCGCGGTCTCGCGTTGGACGCTATTGCCGGTTGCAAGTCCGGACACTTGGGCTTGCCGCTCGGCACGGCAGAAATCGGCGCGGCACTTTTCGGGCACGCATTGAAAGTTGCGCCGAAGCATCCGAAGTGGCCGAACCGCGACCGCTTCGTGCTCTCTGCCGGGCATGGCAGTATGTTTGTTTACGCGTGGTTGCATCTCGCGGGATTTGAACTTTCGCTCGACGACTTAAAGGCGTTTCGATCGCGCGGCAGTCTGACTCCGGGACATCCGGAATTCGGCGATACTCCGGGCGTGGAGGCGACGACGGGACCGCTTGGGCAGGGTATCGGAAATATCGTCGGCATGGCGATTTCCGAAAAAATGGCGGCGGCTCGTTTCAATACGGAAGAGCATAAGATTTTTGACCACGTCGTCGTCGGTCTCTGCGGTGACGGTTGCCTTCAGGAAGGCATTTCCTACGAAGCGGCGGCAGTTGCCGGGCGCCTCGGGTTGGACAATCTGATTCTTTTTTACGACTCTAATGCGATTACGCTCGATGCGCCGACCGGAAAAACTCAAAACGAAAACACGGTTGATCGTTTTCAGGCCGCGAATTGGGATGTTTGGGAGCTTGAAGACGGACACAACATCCTGGAAGTCCTTTCTTCCTTTGAGCGCGCACGGGAACACCGAAACGGTCGCCCGAAGCTGATTATCTGCAAAACGCTCATCGGGCGCGGCGTTCCCGAGGTCGCGGGAACGACGAAGGCTCACGGCGAAGGCGGAGCAAAATTTGCCGCCGACGCACACAAGCGACTCGGGCTTCCGGAAACAACGTTTTACGTTTCCTCCGAAACCCGCGAATATTTCGCCGGACTTTGCGCACGCCGCGAAGCGGAATACGCGGCATGGCTCGAAACCTTTAACGCTTGGGAAAAGGCAAATCCCGAACTCGCAGAATTGCTCGAAAAGGGCTTCGCCCGCGACCACGGAACAGCGGAAGAACTTTCCGCTAAAATCCCGACTTTCGGAGAAAATAAAAATGCGACACGCGTTTCCGGCGAAATTTCCCTGAACGCGCTCGCCGAAAGCGATCCTCTGATTCTTTCCGGATGTGCAGACCTCTTCAGCTCCGTAAAAACCTACATCAAGGATGGCGGAGATTTTGACGTCGATAACCGGATCGGACGTAATATTTGGTTCGGAATTCGCGAACACGCAATGGGCGCAATCCTGAACGGAATTGCCTATGACGGCATTTTCAAACCCGCGGGTTCGACGTTCCTGACTTTCGAGGACTATATGCGTCCGTCCGTTCGCGTTGCCGCTCTCGCAAAGTTGCCGCTGTTTTACATCTTTACGCACGATTCCGTCGCCGTCGGCGAAGACGGACCGACACACCAGCCGGTGGAATTGGTTTCCTCCTTGCGTTGTATTCCGAATCTCGACGTGATTCGCCCGGGCGATTCCGAAGAAACCGCCGCCGCCTACGCTTATGCCGTGGCGCGGAAGGATGGTCCGGTCGCACTTTGCCTCTCCCGCCAAAATATCGATTCCCGGGAATGTATTCCTGCGGAAGTCCGTCGTGCGGGAACGCTCTGCGGCGCATATATTGCCGTGAAAGAACAGGGCGTGCTGGAGCGTATTATCATCGCGTCCGGGAGCGAGCTCGGTATCGCAATTGAGGCGGCGAAAGAACTCGGCGCGGGAACGCGCGTGGTTTCGATGCCGTCAATGGAAATCTTTGAAAAACAAAGCTCGGAATATCGGGAAAGCGTCCTTCCCGCCGCCTGCACCAAGCGCGTTGCCATTGAAGCCGGAATTACTTCTCCGTGGTGGAAATACGTCGGGCTCGACGGCAAGGTTGTCGGAACGGACAGCTTCGGATTTTCGGCTCCCGGAAACGTGGTGCTCGAAGCATTCGGTATTTCGGTCAAAAACCTTGTCGAGACGGCAAAGGACTAAAACCGATTTTCGGCGCGGGAACGCTTATCAGGCATATGGTTTTCGGATGCATGGCTTGTTTGAGTTTCGCCGGTATTTTTGCCGTTGTCGTTTCCGTGCTTTTGTTCGGGCTTCGATGCTGGAGAAAAATTTGCGGTAAACGCGATTGCACTTGTCGTCGTCCTAAAAAGAAATTGCAGGACTGAAATCCTCTATAAAAAACACGGCGGAGAAACAGATTTGTTCCCGCCGTGTTTTTTTATACCTTCGGGCTCGTAAGCTCTTTATTTATCCAGTTTTCGACTAATCCCATTTTTCGCACAATAAGTATTATGTCTAATTTTTGGGGCGTAAAAAAGAGCCCGCACCCCTCTCTGCGTTTGCGTAAAAAAAAGACCTTAGCGAGCTCTAATGCTCGTTAAGGTCTTTTTCCGCAAGCGTAATTGTTTTACAAAATTGCCCCGGGTTTGATTTCAGCAGCGGCGGGAAACTTTTCCCAAAGCGCGTCTGCCGAAGCTACGAAACTGTCAACCTGCATGCCGGCCGTTCCCGTTTCGGCGGCTGCAACTTTCGCAATCGCATCGAAATCGTCGCGGGAAAGGTTCAGACGTCCGTCTTCGGCGAGTCGGTCGAAAAGATTGTTATTCGAGATTTTACCCCGGCGAATATCTCGAGCCGTGGCGACGGCGTGTTCCTTAATAACCTCGTGGGCGGTTTCGCGCCCTACTCCGCGTTTAACGGACTCCATCATAATCGTCGTCGTAAGCAGGAACGGCAGATAGTAGTTCTTCTCTCGTTCAATGACGGGAACATTGATTTCCATCTGATTTAGAATGACGAGGAAAGTTTCGAGCAACGCATCAATTGCAAAGAAGGAATCGGGAAGCGCCACGCGACGCACGACCGAGCACGAAACATCGCCTTCGTTCCACTGGTCTCCGGCAAGATCCGCAGCCATCGCCAAATAGCCTTTCAGGATGACGTGCAGCCCGTTTAGGCGTTCGCAACTGCGGGAATTCATCTTGTGCGGCATCGCGGAAGAGCCGACTTGCCCCGGAAGGAAACCTTCGCTGGCGAGTTCGTGTCCCGCCATGAGCCGCAATGTTTTGGCGAAACTTGACGCGCCGGATCCGATATGAACGAGCGTGGAAATCGTCGCGAAATCGAGCGAGCGCGGATAAACCTGCCCCGTTGCATTGAACGCATGCGGAATACCGAGGTGCTTACGCACGCGGGAGTCGAAATCCATGGCTTTTCCGACATCGTGATTAAACAGCGTGAGCAAGTCGAGTTGCGTGCCGACCGCGCCCTTTACGCCCCGCGCCGGGTAGTTGGCTATGAGTGCGTCGAGTTCCCGCAACGCAACAAGCATGTCTTCGCCGAACATGGCAAAGCGTTTGCCGAAAGTCGTGAGCTGTGCTGCAACGTTATGCGTGCGCGAAGTCATTGCGATGTCGCGCGTTTCGGCGGCGCGTTCCGCAAGGCGCTTCATTGTCGCGACGGTTTTGAGGCGGATATACTCGAGCGATCGGAAGACCTGGAGTTGCTCTACGGATTCCGTGAGGTCTCGGGAGGTCATCCCCTTGTGGATGTGCTCGAAACCGGCAAGCTCGCAAAACTCTTCGATGCGCGCCTTGACGTCGTGTCGCGTGATGCGTTCCCGTGCGTTGATGGAATCAAGGTTGACGTTGCCTTTAACGCGTTCGTAGGCATCAATGGCTTCGGCGGGAATGTCCAAGCCGAGATCGCGCTGAGCGCGCATGACCGCGATCCAAAATTCGCGTTCGAGGATAATTCTTCCCGTTGCCGACCAAATCTTTCGAATCGGCTCCGTGGCATAGCGTTGAGCGAGAACGTCTGCAATCTGTTCCATAGTCTGAAAAATAAAAATGAAAGCCGATTATCTCCGAATCTTCGTGTTCCCGCAAATTGAAATTTAGCACCGTTTGCCGACTTGCCGTCGTGCAGGAAAGATGAGGAAAAATCTTCATTTCTGCCGCTTTTTCGCTTGCGGGAAAAAGTGAAATGATTTCAATACGAATTTGTTATGGATCCCGAACTTCTTGCCCGAATTCAATTCGCTTTCACTGCCGGATTTCACTTTTTATTCCCGCCGCTTTCTATCGGCTTGGGCGTGTTTCTGGTTATCGTCCAAGGTATTGCCTATAAACTGAAGACTTCGGAATGGCGTTCTCTTGCCGATTTTTGGACAAAAATCTTTGCGCTGATTTTTGCTTTCGGCGTGGCAACGGGAATCGTTCTTGAATTCGAATTCGGAACGAACTGGGCTCGCTACTCGCGCTTCGTCGGCGACGTATTCGGCAGTCCGCTTGCGGCGGAGGCAATTTTCGCGTTTTTTATGGAATCCTGTTTTCTCGGAATCGTGCTTTTCGGGAAAAATAAAGTTTCCGAAGGATTTCATTATTTTTCGGTGATGATGGTCTGCCTCGGCGCGCACCTGAGTTCGCTGTGGATTCTTGTCGCCAATTCTTGGATGCATACGCCGGCGGGCTTCCATTTGGTTGAAACCGAAAACGGGATGCGCGCGGAAATCACGGATTTTTGGGCGATGGTTTTCAATCCCTCAACGATTGACCGCTTGTGGCACGTGCTTGTCGCAGCGTGGCTCACCGGAGCTTTTCTTGTACTTTCGGTAAGCGCGTGGCACCTGCTGAAAAACCGCTTCGTTCCCGTTGCGCAGCGCGGACTGAAAGTGGCTCTCGGCATTTCGGCGGCGGCGATTGTGCTGCAATTCGCTTCCGGGCACGCGAGCGCGATGCTTGTCGAAAAGATGCAGCCCGTGAAATTTGCGGCGATGGAGGGAATTTTTGATTCTACCCGCCCTGCCGGATTCCACGTCATCGGCTATGTTGACGAAGAAGCCAAAACCGTGAGGGGGCTGACCGTTCCCGGTGTCGTCAGTATCATGCTCGGCAAGGGGTTGGACGTTACGCCCGAAACAAAGGTGCTCGGGCTGAACGATGTTTCGGAGGAGCTTCATCCTCCGTTACAGCTCACCTTCCAGGGATTTCACTGGATGGTTTATTGCGGAATTGTCATGTGTGCCGTCTCTTCCGTAGGAATGTTGCTTTGGTTTCGCGGGAAACTTTTTGAAACGCGCTGGTGGCTTTGGGTCTGCGTTCCTGCCGCCCTTCTGCCTCAGTTCGCCAATCAGATGGGTTGGATCGCAACGGAAGTCGGTCGCCAACCGTGGATTGTTCAAAATCTCCTCAAGACAAAAGATGCCTTTTCCTCGAATGTCAGTGCGGATCAGATTTGGTTTTCTCTGATTTTCTTCGGAATCATCTACACGGCGATGTTCGTCCTTTTCATTTTCCTGCTGACGAAAAAGATTTCCGCCGGACCGAAAGAAGCGCGAATAATACCGAACAACGAACAAGAAGCAGTTCACTAAAAACGGTTCATCATTAACTTTTAATTACCAGCTTTCTCCCATGGATTTAAATACTGTTTGGTTCGGTTTACTCGGCGTACTTTTCATCGCGTATGCGGTGCTTGACGGTTTTGACCTCGGCGTCGGCATAATTCTCCCGTTTTACAAAAGCGACGAAGAGCGGCGTCTTGCCCTCAATTCCATCGGTCCGGTTTGGGACGGGAACGAAGTTTGGCTACTTACTGCGGGCGGAGCTCTTTTCGCCGCGTTCCCGCATGTCTATGCGGGCGTTTTCAGCGGACTTTATTCCGCTCTGATTCTTCTGCTCGGTGCGTTGATTTTTCGTGCGGTTTCGCTCGAGGTCCGCAGTAAATGCGACGGCGCGGCATGGCGAAAGATTTGGGATGTCGTATTCTCGATTTGCAGCTTCCTGATTGCCCTTTTGCTTGGCGTGGCGGTCGGTAATCTCGTTACGGGGATGCACGTAAATGCATCCGGAGATATTGACGCGGGAATGTTCGGACTTTTCAACCTGCTGGAGCCGGTTCCGCTCTTTTCCGGAGTGCTTGCCGTTTGTCTGCTTTCTCTTCACGGCGCTCTTTTCCTTCGCATGAAAACGCAGGGGTTGATGCAGTTTCGCACCGATATGTTGCTTCCCTCGATTTTCGCCGCTACGGTCATCTTTTACATCGCGCTAACCGCGTGGGTTGTGCTCGGCGGTCCGCTTCCCGGTGCGTGGAACATTGAAAAACATCCCGTACTCGGAATCGTTCCCGTCCTCGCCGCGCTTGCTCTTGTCTTCACCGGGATTTTCCTGCGTTGCCGCACTTTCAAGCTCGCATTCTTCGGGACGACGGCGACGATTGCTCTGCTGATTCTTACGGTCGGCGTCGGGATTTTCCCGAATCTCGTTCCCGCGATCTCCGATTTCGATGCGACAGGAAAGGCACTCGCCGGCACCGGAAATTCGCTGACGATTTACGATTCCGCCTCCGGAAAAACGCTTATTACGATGCTCATCATCGCTTGCCTCGGTATTCCGCTCGTCGGAATTTATCACGTTCTCGTCTACCGGGCGTTTTCTAAGAAAACCGAAATCGACGAAAACAGCTATTAAAGCAATTACGCCTGCGGCGACAGCCCGCACGAAAAGAAATCGGCAAAATTCCGGAACCGGAGATTGCCGATTTTTTTTTCGTGAAAAATCTGTCTGAGACTATTAGCGTCTTTTCCGTGTTATGATTTCCTCCGTTATCGATATCGGATCCAACTCCATAAAACTCCTTGTCGCCGAAGGTGAAAATGCCGAACCGGTTTTTGAGCAGCTGAACGAAATCCGACTGTCGCCGCCGGAGGAAGGTTCGCGGGAACGGATTTCCGGGGAATGCTTTGCCGCCGGTGTAAAGGCAGTTTGTGAGCTATGCGATATCGCAAGAAGATTCTCGCCTTCCCGCAACGCCATCGTCGGCACCAGCCTTTTCCGAACGGCGGAAAACGCGGAGGAATTCGCCCGCGCCGTCGGTGCCGCGACGGGAACGCCGATGCAAATCCTTTCCGGTGTCGAAGAGGCGGAACTCGTTGCCGCCGGCGTGTCAACGGATCCGTCAGTCCGTTTACCTTGTGCGATTTTCGATCTCGGGGGTGGCAGCCTCGAATTCATTTCTAAAACCGGAGAAAAAAGTTCGGAAATTTTCGCAACAAGCCGCCAACTCGGTGCGGTGAGAATGACGCGCAAGTTTTTAAAAAATCCACTGTTGCCCGTTCCCGGAGAAGAGATTTCCGCTCTAAGGGCATTTGTCCGAAATGAGCTTGCCGATATTCTCCGAACAAAAATCCCGGACGGGGCGCAAATCGTTTTTTGCGGCGGTTCCGCAAATGTCTGCACAAACCTGATTTCGGAAAAATCGGCTCAAGCGATTGAATCACTGCTAAAAAGAATATGCGCACTTCCCTTTGAAAATCGGCTTAAGTCGGGCGTTCCCGCAAAGCGTGCCGATACTTTCCCGGCGGCATTGGCAACTTTTTCCGAAGTTTGTGCAATTTCCGGAATTTCCGAATTCACATACACCGACAGGAACCTGCGCTACGGTCTTTGCTCCAGAATGAACTCCGGAATCGCCGAAAAAATCCTTTGATAAATTTTTGCCGTTTTTTTTTGCGATTTGCGCTTGCCTGCGGGAACGCACAGGCGCACTATCGTCCGCACTCTGCAGTGTTCGACCCTTCGTTAAAACGCTCTTTTCCTATGAGTATATTAAGGGATTTGCGAAATGCGCGGGAACGTTACGCCGCCCTGAGCGGACATCGGAAACGCGCGAATGCGAAGCCCACCTTGCTGTAAATGGTGCAAGAGATTTATCCGGAGACGGCACAGGCGGAGTTTTTTTTTGAAAAAATGATTTTTCAAAACCGCCTTGACAGAAGATTTTGAAACCCGTTTAATCAAATCCGTTTTTATTGCTTCGGCAATCTAAGCGGGCGTAGCTCAATTGGTAGAGTACCACCTTGCCAAGGTGGATGTTGGCGGTTCGAACCCGCTCGCCCGCTCCATTTTCCGGAATCCTGCGCTTGAAGTCGCGGGATTTTTTTTTCAAAAGAAACGGACGTTGTCGCCTTGCCTTTATTGCCGCGAAAAAAAAATTCCGTCGCGTTATTTTCGGTAAAAGTTAGAGTGGATTCCATGAAAGTTATTATCACGGGCGCAGCAGGGTTTCTCGGGCGCGAAACGGTTTTATCCGCGCTACGCCGCGGTTTCGATATTACGGCTATTTTTCATGAAAGAGAGGTTTTTTTGCCCTCTTCGGTTCGACGACTCAAAATGGACCTGACGGATACGGCGGCAGTGCAAAGCTTTATTTTGCAGGAATTTCCGGATGCGATTATCAACTGCGCGGGGGTTACTTCCGTTGCAGAGTCAGAGGCGGATCCTCTGCGTGCCGAGAAACTCAATGCCGCGCTCCCGCGCACGCTTGCGATGCTTGCGAACCATATTTCAGGGCGTTTTATTCATGTTTCCACCGATATGGTTTTCGACGGAGACAAAGGGTGTTACGAGCACACGGATATGCCGCTCCCGCGCAATCTCTACGCACAAACCAAGCTTATCGGGGAACGGGAAGTTTTGAAATACGGCAAGGAAAACTCCGTCATCGTCCGCACAACATTGCTTTCCGGAAATTCGCCGCTCGGCAACAAGAGTCTGCACGAACGCCTGTTTGTCGATTGGGCAAGCGGGAAAAAGACGGCACTTTTTGAAGAAGAAATCCGGCAACCCGTCAGCGTTTCAAATCTTTCGGATGTTCTTGTCGAGCTCTGCGAGCGGAAAAATCTGAGCGGCGTTTATCATTGGTCCGGCGGAGACAAACTTTCGCGCTATGAAATCGGGATGCGCATTGCCGCCCGTTTCGGGCTTCCTGCAGAAAGACTTATCGAAAGAACGAATTACGGAAAAATCGGCGACGCCGCGAAATCGCGTCCCCGGGACCTCTCGTTCATTCTCCATCCTTTGGCGGGAAAGCTCAAAACGCGTGTTCAATCCTTTGAGGAAATTCTTTCCGAGATGAGCGTTCCCGTTGGTTGTGAGGCTTGGTATGAGGCGGAAACCGGACGCAAAATTGTCCGAAAACTCACTAAAGGCATCGATTTTTGAGGCGTTTTCATGGATTGGAAAGACATCAAAATTCACGTCCTTGATTTTGAAGGTTCCGCACGAACGGGGATTGTCGAATACGGCGTGGCAACATTGCTCGGCGGTCGGATTGTGGATACGGCGACGCGTCTTTGCTCCGTCAGTGTAGCGATTCCGCTTGAAGAATCGGAAATCCACGGAATTTTTGACGAAGATGTCGCGGGCAATAAACCGATAGAGGCTGACTGGGAATTTTTTCTTCGCTTAAGAAAAACCGGGCTTCTCGGTTCGCATCATGCCCCGGCGGAAATAGGAATGCTCACCTCCGTCTGGAAATTTCCCGGATTTGTTCCCGATTTTTCCCTGGAGTCCCGTCCGCAGACGAATACGTGGGGACCGTGGATAGACACCTGTAAAATTGCGAAAGAATGGTTCCCGCACGAGCGTAAGCACAATTTGGGCGCACTTATCGAGCGTTTTGAATTGGCGGAAAGAGTGGAAGCGGATACCAAGCTGTTTTGCCCGAAAACGCGTTCCCGTTACCACTGTGCGCTTTACGATGCGATTGCCGCCGCGCATTTACTCATCAATATGTGTGAGCATCCGTCGTTCGAAAATTCGGGGATTCTCGACCTTGTGCGTGCCAGTTCCGGCATTCGCCGTTTCCGGGAGCATATTCAGCCGGAATTTGATTTTTTTTAGATTGAGATTTTCCGCCACTGCAACTTTCCGAATTGGAAATTCAGTAAAAGAGCCATCGGCAAATCCAGCGCACGCAGACAACTGATGTAACGGGAGTAATCCGTCTCGTTAAAATGTTCCGAAACAACGCACGCCACCACGAGAAGATCCGATACGACAAACGGAACGGAAACTTCTCCGACCAGCCTGTCTTCGTAAATTAGCGGGCAAGCGCAATCACTACGATAAGCGATACCTCGCTTCTCCATCTCTATTTTCATGCAGGCGGAATAAACGCTCTCGCTTAGTCCGGGGCCGAGTGCGTTTAGAATATCAATTGCGCAGCCGGTGATTTTATAACAGGCTTCCTGTAGCAAAAAACCGTCCGCGGAACCCGAATTTGGGGTAATTTTTTCGGATTTCATCGGAGCGCCTCCACAAAAAATTATTCTTCGGAGGTTTCGACTTCGCCCTCGTCGCTTTCGGGTGCCGGGGCATCTTCGATGTCTCCGCTACTTTCGGAGTCCGGGATTGCGGGTTTCTCCTTCTCCGGAAGAGGCGGCGCGTATTTTTCCGGCGGCGGCGGGAACGCGATCCCGGCTGCGGTTTGCTGCTCTTTCACGGCTTCCAGTTTGTCGTTCGGAATCGGAATCAGGCGACCGGTCGATGGGGATTCCGCAACTTTTCCGAAACGTTCAAATGTCAGCAGTTTTTCCATCGGAATTTCGTCCCCGACAGAGATCGTTTCGTAAAACTCTGCGGGAACGCCCAAAACCACGCTCGGGCGGCGGCGGGAATCCGATTCGCCCTCTTCCGCACGCTTCTCGACCGTAATGTAAAACCACTCGGGACTTGTGCGGACGATGAAAACTTCCTGCGAAAGGATTTTCCCGCTCGTTACGAGCGGAGTTCCGCCTGTCTTTTCTTTGGCGGAAACGACGTAGCGCTCGGACAAAAGAACGTCATCCGGTTTGAGTGTTTTCCGATTCACGGAAACGCTCATGCGCACCAAGCCCTGCGCATCTTCGTCTTTCGCGGGGACGAAATAGATGTCGCCCGCTCGCTCGAAATGCGCCACGGCGATGATGTTGCGGTCGTTTCTCCCATCCAAAATAAATTCGCCGTTCCCGCCGACCGAAGCGCGTTGCGTTTCGTTTTCCGAAACCGTGTTTTGAATTGCCGGCAATTTGTTTTCGGAAAACTCGCGCCATACTTCCGCACGTTTTTCCGCAGAATAATAAATTTCTTTTTCTGCGAGGAACTTTTTCAGCTTTTCGACGAATTTCGGCATTTCGCGCGATGCCCAATTTTGGATATCACGGGCAGCCGCCTTGCGTTGCTGTTCTCCCGCCTCGTCCTTTGTGCCCTTCTTACGGAGCGCATTCTTTTCCTTCGCCCTGCCCTGTATTTCCTTGAGTTGAGCAACCTCGCCGATACGTTTTTCGAGCCATTGCAATTGCGCATCGATTGCATCGAGGCGGAACATTTTCAGGCGATTTGCGATTTCGGCGGCTTCGGGCGCATCGGATTTCGGAAAATCCTTTGCCAATTCGTCCGCAATCGCCTTGCGCAAATCCGCATCCGTCCAAACGGGCGCGGAAAGAATCGCAAAAAGTTCATTTTGTTTTTTGATGAGTTCATCCGTTGAACCGTCTAAGCGTTTCAGCTGAATCACTTCAAATTTCGTCGAGGGAATCAGGCTCGCCGGAAGCGCGGAAACATCAAGCGTTCCCGTAATCGTTGAAACGTCGAAGTTTTTAATTTCCACATTCCCGAGAAAAGTCTGACGCGGATCGCCCTGACTGCGCGGAGCCGTAAAGCGGATTGCGGCGACTTCCTCGCGCAACTGCGAAAGCCTATCGGTTTCCGCCGCAATACGCTGACGCGTTTTTTTGTGCTCGGGATTCGGCGGTTCTTCAAAAATTTTTTCAAAAAGCTTCTGCCCCTTCCCTCCCGGATCCGTGCCGAAATTTACGCCCGTAAACAGAAGCGATGCCAATGCGAACGAAACGAAAAATCCGCCGATGCCTGCCGCGATTTTGATGTTTTTCCCCTTTTTTAATGCGTCTTCGTGAATTTTAATCGCGACCGCCGCCTGCACGGGTGTGAATTTGTCAACGGAGATTGCATCCGCCAAATTGTAAAGTAAAAGCTTCTTTCGAATCTCCGGATCCAGCTTTTCCGAGGTCGCGGTTTTCATTTCTTCCGCCTCTTCCTGTGTTTTGCGGGCGATACGAACGACGGTCGGGCGCGTTCCTGCCGGGGAAATGACATCTCCGAGCTTTTGCCACTCCGTAGCTCCGGGCTCCGCACAGGGCGTTTCCGCAGAAAATTCGCCGGATTCGAGGCGTTTTTTAATCTCTTCCGGCGGGAACGGACCGATGACGCGATTGTCGACAAAAAGAACGAGTTCTTTCATAACAAAACGAGGATTATTAGGGTTTTATGAGGGGGCTATTTTGGGGAAACATTCTGTGTTTACGCCCTTTTCGAAGCAAGATAGAAAACGCTTTTCCGCAGAAAAACGCCTGTCGAAAATCAGCGTTCCCGCACAAAAATGCCGGCGGAGGGTTGGTCTTTCCCTTTTTTCCCGATACGCTTAAGCAGGCTCCATCCGGCGGGAACGCTCGGCTCGAAGCCCGCAGGCGTTTCCAGAATAAGGCGCGTCGTATCCGGGGATTCCGTGCGGGCGAATGCCGCAATGCGTTCGACGGCGAGTGCCGTTTCCGGCTTCTGCCAAAGACCCCACGGCGGGTCGCAAAAAATCAGATCCGCAAGCGGCAAGTCTTCGGGAAGCGGGCGTGCGCTCAATAAATCTGCAGAAAGGAAGCGAACCGCGGGAACGTTCGCGCCGCGGGCTTCCAGCGATTTTTTCAGCGCGGAAAAATTCTTTTTCTGGGCGACGGATGCCGCCGGATTCTTGTCCGCCAAAATCGCCGAAACCGCACCGCGAGAAAGTGCTTCCCAGGAGTAAGCGCCCGTTCCCGCGAAACAATCGAGAACCGAGGCGCCTTCCGTCAGACCGCCGAGCGAGGAAAACACCGCTTCGCGCAAGTAGTCCGTCGCCGGACGTATCTCTCCGCGTGTAGGAAGAATCAACGGAATTCCTCGGGCGATGCCGCCGGTAATACGCATTTTTGAAAAAAAATTAAAAATCAGGAATGAGAAAAATCCGTCTAACTTTCCGATTTCAGTTGTCCAACTTGGAAAGGAGCCACTCTGCGGCATCGGGCGTTCCCGCCTGCGGACGCAACAACGCAAGCAACGCCTCGCGATCGCGCTTCATCGTCTCTAAAATCGCCGGGTCGTCGAAGCATGCGGACAAGCGTGCGGCGAGATTCTCCGGCGTAGCATCTTTTTGCAGAAACTCCGGATAAACGTCTCGGTCGAGCAAAATATTTGCCATGCCGAGATAGCGGACTTTGTCGCCCACCAGTCGGCGACCGATTGCCCATGTCAACGGATTTGCGCAGTAGAGGATAGCGCCCGGAATTCCGGCAAGCGAACACGTGCGCGACATCGTTCCCGAGCTCATAAGCACCGCGCTCGCCGGCTGCCGGGTCTGCGCCACGGAGTCCACGGAAACGAGATCAATGCCCTCTGCGGCTTCCGGATCCGCCGCCATCAGATTTTTCAAAATCCCGAGCACGGGTTCTCCGGGATGAAGCACGATTGCACGTTGCGCGGGATGTGTGGCTCTGAATTTTTTCCATGCGCCCAACAGAATCGGGAAAATGCGTGCGACGGGTTTCGGCCGGCTTCCCGGCAGAAGCAAAACGGGAGCCCCCGCATCGTATTTCACGGGAAGGATGTGTTCCGGTTCGGCGAACGGATCGCCCACGAAATGCACGTCCAACTTCGTGTCTTCGTAGCATTTCAGCTCAAACGGGAAGAGGACACCGAGAGAGTCCAAGACCTTCTCCATCTCGAATCGCCGGTGGGACTTCCATGCCCAAATCTGCGGCGAAACATAATGAAAAAGAAAGACGTCGCCGCCGCCCTTGCGCGAAATCCCTTCTTTCTTCAGCGCTTTTGCCAAGCGCAAGTTCATCCCGGGAAAATCCGTGAAGCAAACCGCCCTCGGACGATGCTCGCGAATCCACGACAGAATCCGCGAAAAAAGCTTTTTGTAGAAAGAAAGATTTGAAACGACTTCGATCAGCCCGACGGCGGAAAACGTCGTCATGTTAAAAAGCAACTGCGCTCCCGCGTCGCGCATGTCGTTCCCGCCGAATGCCGCGATTTTTAAGTTCGGATTCTTCGCCAGGAGCTTGGAAATAACTCCGGCGGAAAGCTCGTCTCCGGAATGTTCACCCGCGATAAAGAGAATATCGGTGCGTCCGTCTTTTTCGGGCGGCGGGAACGCGGCGGGCAGTTCGGGCATAGCGTTTTTCATGACAGAGGAGCGTAATCGTAAAGCGCGTTCCCGTAAATGTTTTAATCCGAAGAATTGCGGACTAAGGCGGGCGCACCGGATTCGCTTGAAAAAATCATGCTCGGAAACAACGACGCGCTTCGCGTTCCCGCGCCGGAATCACCGGTGTGTGCCCGCCTGTCTGCGCCCGCTTTTAAAGGATTTTTTTCTGAATAGCAGAAATTTCGGCGATGCCTTTTTTCCCGAGGGCAATCATGGCGGCGAGATCTTCGGACGAAAAGGTTGCCTCTTCACCGGAAGACTGTAATTCAACGAAACGTCCCGTTCCCGTCATAACGACGTTTGCGTCAACCGACGCGTCTTTGTCCTCCACGTAGCACAAGTCGAGAATCGGCGTTTCCTGATACATACCGACGCTGATGGCGGCGACGGAGTCTGTAAAGGGATCTTCGGAGAGTTTGCCTGCTTCGATAAATTTTTTAACTGCGAGTTTCGCGGCAACGTAAGCTCCGGAGATTGAGGCGGTGCGCGTCCCGCCGTCCGCTTGCAAAACATCGCAATCAATCCAAAGTGTCATGCCTTCGAGCTTTTCAAGGTCGATAACGGCGCGGAGTGCGCGCCCGATGAGTCTCTGAATTTCCACGGTGCGACCGTCGAGCTTTCCCCGGGAAATATCGCGCGGCTTTCGGTCGAGCGTCGAATACGGCAACAGCGAGTATTCGGCGGTGAGCCAGCCGCCCTTCACGCCCTGTGCGCGCATCCACGCGGGAACTTTTTCTTCGATTGTGGCGGCGCAAATGACGCGCGTATCGCCGAAGCAGGCAAGCACGGATCCGGCGGCGTGCGGAGCGATGCCGGGTTGAAAGGAAATCGGGCGAAGCGCATCGGCTTCTCGGTTATCGGGTCGAATAATCATAATAGGTTTATAAAACTAAGAATGGAGAAGAAATTTTTAAGAAGAATGAGCGGATGAAAGGCGTTCCCGCGCGAGCATTTTCTCGGCGAGAGCGTGAAGTCGCGGAAGTGTTTCCGCCGAAACGAAAACGAGACTTTTTAATGCGGGAAGCGCGTGTGCGCGAAAATGCGGCTTCCCCATTTTGGAGGAAAGAAAAAAATAAGCGCCGATTGCCTGCATTAGGCGCTGAGCTGCGGCACGGGAAAGATTTCTCTCGGCGGAAGCATCGGCGGGAACGCCGATTTTTTCGCAGTAAAATTCAAAAAGCGCACGGCGTTCCCGTTCGGAAATTCCCGCATATGGATCGAACAAAAGCGAGGCAACGTCATACCAGCCCGTTCCGATGCGCATGCCCTGAAAATCGATGAAATGCGCGATTCCGTTTTTCCACAGGATGTTTTGCGATTGGCAATCCCGGTGAACGAGTTGCGGCCGGAGTGCGAGCAAATTCTCCGCGAGCGCGGCGAGTTCTTCGTCGAGTGCGACGCGTTCCGGATCGGGAAGACGCATTTGCAAACCTTCGGCGAGTGCGTTTTTCAGAAAATAATCGCGTTCCCACTTGTAGTAATCGCGATTGAAGCCGTCGCGCATAATCGGCGTTCCCGCATCGAGACTTTCCGGGTTATACGCGTGCAAGCGTGCGAGCCCTTCGAGTGCGGAGCGGTAAGCGGCGAAAAACTCCGGTGATTTATCCCGCCCGAGCGTCCATAAATCGGTTTCGCCGAGGTCTTCCATTACGAGCAGCTTTTCTTCGGGAACGTCGAGCAGGACCGCCGGGACGGGAACGCCGATTTTTCTCATAAACCCGGCGATTCCGGCATAGTAGCGGTTTTCCTCCTTCGAGTCGTCGTAAAAGCAGAATACGGCGGGAACACCGCGAAAGTCCGAGCGAAAAAACCGGCGCGTTCCTCCGCCTTTTTTCAATTCGGCGGAGCAAATTGCAGCGTCCGGCAAATATTTTGAAAAATCGTGCATATTACGTCTTCAAAGCATTTTTTTGCTTCGTTTTTTTTTTCAAAAAAAATCACTGCGGGAACACGACCGTTTTCAAGGGCGCGAGATTCTTCTTGCGAAGCAAATCCAGCGCAAGTGCTTCTGCCGCACGCATGAGCCGGCGGTCGGTTTCGTCAATATCGTCGAGTCCGGCGAGGTGAAGCCACCCGTGAACGAGGTAGAGCAAAATCTCGTCGGCGGCGGGAACGTTCAGTTCCCTTGCCATGCGCAGTGCCTGATCCGTGCAGACGCAAATTTCTCCGGCGAACTCTGCGGGTGCCTCCGTTCCCGCCTCGTGTGTCCGGGTGCCGCGTTCCCGCGGTTCGGAAAAGATTTCGTCGCCCGGGAAAGTAATGACATCTGTTTTTGACGGATCGGAAAGAAATTCCTCGTGCATGCGGCAAATTTCGTCGTCGCCGAGAAAGGCGACGGAAAGCGTTCCCGACGGGAACTCCCACGGAGCGCATTCGCGCAGGCAGGCGACAATTGCCGCGATTTCTTCGTTGCTGACGGAAAACCCTTCCTCGCCGCAGTAAACTTCGGTTTCGTTCATCGGCGTCAGGCGTCCTTTCTGACCACGCGCACCTTAGCTCGATGCTCGGCGGGAACGCCCTCCGAGGGCACCACGCCGCCCGCTTCTTTCGGGTATTCGATGCGATGGTGGAATGTTTGCAAAACGGATTTGACAAGGCTTGCCCGAATCACGGAAATCTGAGACATCGTGATGGCGCATTCGTCAAACTCTCCGTCGTAAATACGGGCGCGAATCAGCGTGCCGACGAGGTCCTCGACCGATTGCGGCGTGATTTTTTTGAGCGAACGGGATGCTGCCTCAACAATGTCGCACATCATGATGATGGCGGCCTCAAGGGAGCGCGGTTTCGGCCCGTCGTAGCGGAAATGCTTTTCGTCAACGACGGCGCCCTCTCCTTCCTCGGCAACGGCAAGATCTTTAGCCTTTTTGAAGAAGTATCCGACAAGGCTTGTTCCGTGATGTTGCTCTATCACGTCTCGAACGCGTTCCGGCAGGTGGTATTCCACGGCAAGTTCGGCACCGTCGCGCACGTGACTTTTAATAATAAGCGCAGACATCTGCGGCGTAATATCGTCGTGCGGATTGCGGTCCCGCCCTTGGTTTTCCGTGAAATATTCGGGCTTGAACGTTTTCCCGATGTCGTGAAACAGCGCCGCGCACTTGCAAAGTGCCGTATTCGCGCCGACTTCATGTGCCGCCTGCTCCGCGTAATTAGCGACCATCACGCAATGGTGAAACGTTCCCGGCGCGACGAGTTGGAGTTTTCGCAACAGAGGGTGATTGTAGTCCGCAAGCTCGATAAACGTAATATTCGTCCGGGCGCGAAATACGCCTTCGAGCATACTGAGAACCCCGGCGGAAACAATTCCGTAAAAAAGCCCGATCAGGATTGCGGACAGCGTGTTGACAACGACCTGCAACCACGATGATTCCGAATAATAACCGATACAAATCGCCGTAATTGCCATCGCCAAACCGGAGTAAAAGCCGGCACGAACCAACGTCGAACGCTTCATCGCATTGCGCGAAATTTTTACCGCAATCAGCGACGCCACGGAAATCATCATCAGAATCTGAATATTGCCGCCGAGCATCAGCGAAGCCACCGCACCGACAAACAGCGAGGCGAGAATTCCCAAAGGCGCTCCCGCAATCGCCGAAACCGAAATCGCAACAATCGCCGGCGAGGAAAGCCAAACCAGCGCATCCCCCATCGAGCCGAAAGCCTGAATCACCGTCTCGGATTCCGTCAGCTCCAAAATCAGACGTATCAGCAAAATATTAATCACCGACATCACGCCCGTGAACAGCAGGCGGCGACGCAAGGGTTTCCCGCCCGAAGGAATCAGCAGGCTGCGATAAATGATTGCGATGACGACGACACAGAAGACGTAGAGCAAATTCGTCAAAAAAGAAATGGAAACACCGAGGCGCCGCGTTTCGTGTTCGGATTGTGCCGAACGGTAAGCGAGCCAGCGCTCCGCGATATCGTCGTCAACGCGCATTCCGGGCAGGAGCAAGGGCGTGCCCTCTTCCACGCGCACAATTACGGGAGGAACTGCCGCGACAGCCGCATCCTTCTGCTTCGTCGTCGCCTCCGCGTCAAACACCACGTTCGGATGCATCATCGGAGAAAACAAATCCACCACGACGGGAATACATTGCGTAAGACGCTCGACGGGAAATCCGTTAAAAACCTTTCTCCAGCAGACGTATTCGACCTCTTCGGAAAACTTTTTCCGGAATTCCGCCGTGGTTAGCCCTCCGTGTTGCAGTAGTGCGGAATACGTTGTTCCGCGGCTTTTTTCATCCACGATTCCTTTTTCCGCCAAGCTACGGAAAATACGAATACTTTCGTTCGTCAGCAGTTTGTAGCGCTCCGCAGTCACGCAACTGTCAATCAGGCGGGAAATATCCATCGCCCACCGATTCAAAATATTGTGCAACGCCTTGTCGCTGTCCGAAACCTTGAGTTCTTCAAATAACGAAAGAATTGCATCCAAACGCTCGGCGCGGTCCGACTTCCGATAAAGTTCGTCGAAATTCTCGAAAACGGCGTTGTCCACCGCCGCGTATTTTTCCAACGTCGCGTTGATTTGGTCCATGTTCAGCCGATACACGGGAACGACGTTGTAGAGCGCTTCTTCCTCTTTCGCGCGCTTGCGAACCGCGCTTTCGTAGGAGAAATCAAAAGGCGCATCAAAACGAAACGTCAGTTGCATGCCCTTAAAAATAATCGGCGTATGAGGCGGACGCCCCCAAAACGCGACCAGCGAAACGAGCACGACAAATATGACAACGCCCGCAGAAGCGCCGAGCCAGCGTCCGATGCCGCCGCGCTTGGGCTCCGAAGCCGTATCCCGAATTTTCTTTTTCTGTCCGACCTGAAAGATTTGCATTCTAAAAATCAAGAAATGTGAAACGCGGATTCTACGCGGGAACGCATCTTCGCGCAAGTTCATCTCCGATAACGTCCGCAACGAAGTTTTGACGAGCGAGAAGGCGCGTATTGCTCCGAAATTCCGTTTTGTTAATGTTTGCGGGAACGATGACCTACGAAATTTCGGGAAATGATTTGCCCGGCAAATTGAGGAAAATCTTTGATTGCGGTTCGGGTGTGCTTGCGTTTGCGCGGGAACGCGGGTAGATTACGGAGCTTCGTTTTATATAACTTTCTTTCAATAAAACTATGTGCGCTAAAGCTGCAAAAACCGCTATTTCTCCGCGTCGGGACGAAGATTATCCCGAGTGGTATCAACAGGTCGTCAAGGCCGCAGACCTCGCCGAAAACTCGCCGGTGCGCGGCTGCATGGTCATCAAGCCGTGGGGCTATTCGCTCTGGGAAAATATTCAGCGCGATCTCGACGCGCTCTTTAAGGCGACGGGGCACGTGAACGCCTACTTCCCGCTGTTCATTCCGAAAAGTTTCATCGAAAAAGAAGCCGAGCACGTGGACGGTTTTGCAAAAGAATGTGCCGTCGTTACGCATTCACGCCTCGCCGCCGACGAAAACGGTAAGCTCGTTCCCGCGGGCGAACTCGAAGAGCCGCTCATCGTGCGTCCGACTTCCGAAACCATCATCGGCG